>NZ_CP138991.1:3074224-3381647 GCF_044594925.1 Maribacter sp. R77961
ACAGACTGTTTTTGAAAACGGTTTTGAGCATATTATTACCATAGGTAACGATACGCCGCAGCTAAGTACAGCTCATCTTCTCCAAGCGAGCAATGCCTTAGAAACAGGGAAAACTGTACTTGGACCATCCATGGATGGCGGGTTTTACTTAATGGGAATTCATAAAGCAAACTTTGACCAAGAAACTTTTAAAAGATTGCCTTGGCAACGATTTAGTCTGTTCAATAGAATTTCTACCCTTTTAGACAAAACGGACAACCTTTTATATCAATTACCTGTTCTCAACGATATTGATACGATTGAGGACGTAAAGCGACTCGCTTCATTTAAAAAATCGATTTCATCGACCGTATTACAATTGCTAAGGGCGCTTATACGGCAAGGAAAGATATTACCTATAATCGTAGCTTCTGCTTTGGTAAAAATTCTCCTTCAGCAACCTTATAATAAAGGTTCTCCGCTCCTACTTCATTCTTAAGTTTTCTACATCGATGGATACCTCCATCTAAATTACTATCTAACATTATATAATTACATGAAGTATTTATTGTTAGCTATGACCCTATTCATAGCAACTATTACAACAGCACAAGAGTCCGTTTCCGGTACTGTTTCCGATAGCAACGGCGCACCTATTCCTTACGTAAACGTTCAACTGAGCGGCACGAACAAAGGAACTATAACAAACGAAGAAGGTGAGTATAGTCTATACGTTCCCAATTTATTTGGAGCACTTAAATTTTCCATCTTAGGATATGAAACCCAAACAACACCCATTAATAATGTCGGTGTTTTAGATATTACCCTTATGGAGTCCTCAGAACAACTAAACGAAGTTGTTTTAACGGCACTTGGCCTCAAAAGAGAGACCAAAGAATTGGGTTACGTAGTTCAAAGTTTAGATGCAGAAGGCGTAACCGAAGTTAAGGCGGTAAACTTTTTGGATAACTTAGCAGGTAAATTGGCTGGTGTAACCATTAACCAGGGAGCTACGGGCGTAGGGTCTTCCTCAAAAATTACCATTCGTGGCGAAGCTTCGTTCTCAAACAATAATCCGCTTTTTATTGTTGACGGCGTGCCAATTAACAACAACTCGGTCTTCAATTTTACCAACGAGGCTGCCGCCGGTTTTCAAGAAGTGGATTTTGGAAACGGTGCCATGGAAGTCAACCCTGATGATATTGCAGAAGTTTCGGTCTTAAAAGGGCCAAGTGCCGCTGCACTCTATGGTACGCGTGCTGCAAATGGCGTTATTGTCATAGAAACCAAAGATGGTTCTAAAAGCAAAGGCCTGGGCATAAGCTACAACACCAGTTTCTTCGTAGAATCAGCTTTTCAACTGCCCGATTTTCAAAACGAATTTGGACAAGGCCAAGCAGGTGTTTTTGAATTTGTAGACGGACTCGGGGGCGGAACCAGTGATAATATCACCTATAGCTGGGGACCTCGATTAGATGTAGGGAATTTAATTCCGCAGTTTGATAGTCCCGTTACGCTGCCAGACGGCACCATTGTTCGTGGTGGTGATACTTCGGTTTATAACGGGCTTCCTATTACACCTACCGAATTTCGTTCTAACCCAAACAACCTGCGCGATTTTTATCAAACAGGTACTACAGCCATTAACAATCTAGCGATTTCATCAGGCTTTGATAAAGGTAATTTTAGGCTTTCTTTTACCGATTTACGAAGTGAAAGTATTATTCCAGGGGTGAATTTAGACAGACAAACAATATCTTCTCGTTTAAATTTCCGTCCAACGGATAAATTACGCATCAATTCTAGCTTAAGTTATGTAAACTCCCAAAGTGACAACAGACCATCTAACGGATACGGTTCTGAGAACGTCAACTATTCCTTAGTAGCATGGGGGCCAAGGTCTCTTAATATTGATAACCTACGCAATTATTGGCAACCCGGTTTAGAAGGGCTGCAACAGTATTCTTTTAACTATACCTTCTTTGACAATCCGTACTTTATCCTGAATGAAAATCGAAATTCATTTAACAGAGATCGGGTTTTTGGAAACGTGTCAGCTTCTTATGACATCACCGATAATTTATCGGCGACAGTCCGCACAGGTATGGATTATTCTAGCGAAACCCGACAGTTTAGAAGAGCGTTTAGTACCAATCGGTTTAGAAATGGCGGTTATGCAGAGCATGATGTGTTTTACCGGGAAATTAATACCGACTTTCTTTTAAACTATAACAATGCCTTTGGTGATTTTAAGGTGGATGTTTCCCTTGGCGGAAATCGTTTGGACCAAAAAGCATTTACGGGGCAATCACAAACCACGAGTTTGGCACAGCCAGGTATTTTTAGATTAAGTAATGCAGCTTCACCGATTGAAGTTTTTGAGTTTGAATCGAACAAGCGCATCAACAGTTTTTATGGTCTGGCCAAGTTTGGTTACAAAGACTACCTCTTTGTAGACATTACAGGCAGAAACGATTGGTCCAGCGCATTGGCTACTCCTTTTTCCGTGGATAATGTTTCTTTTTTCTACCCATCGGTTTCCACTAGTTTTATTCTGTCTAACGTAACAGAATTACCACAAGCCATTTCTTTTGCCAAACTGCGCGCTAGTTATGCACAAGTAGGTAATGACACCAATCCTTACCAAACCACGGGAGCGTTTATAGCGCAGACCCCTTTTAACGGTCAGCCAACATTTAGTGATCAGAACCTTATCGCAAACCCTAATTTAAGACCAGAGCAAACCGCCGCGATTGAAGTGGGTGCAGATATTCGGTTTTTTGGTGATAAACTGAATTTGGACATTTCTTACTACAACGCAGTGACCAAAGACCAAATTATTTCTTTACCCATTGGTATTTCCTCTGGCTTTACGCAACAAGTGGTGAATGGTGGAAAAGTGCGCTCTAAAGGAGTAGAAGTTATTCTAGGAGCTACACCGGTCGCAACCCAAAACTTTAAATGGAACAGTACCGTAAACTTTAGCACTAACCGTGCTACAGTGGAAGACTTACCACAAGATGCTGGTAGATTAACGCTAGCATTTTCAAGAATTTATGACAGTCAAAACCAAACGGTATTTGTACAAGTAGAAGAAGGCGGTCGTATTGGTGATTTGTATGGTACAGGGTATCAGCGGAATGAAAATGGTGATTTTATCCTTACCGATGAAGGTCGCTACATTCCAGATAACACCTTGCAAAAATTAGGAAATTCAAACCCTGATTTCATGGTAGGCTTCAATAACCAGTTTAATTATAAGAAGTGGGATTTAGGCTTCCTTTTAGATTGGCGCCAAGGCGGAATTATCGTTTCCCGAACACGTGCCTTAGGAAATGTGGGCGGCCAATTGGCTGAAACAGCTTTTAGACCGGAAGAGGGAATTATTCCAGAAGGCGTTGTAAATACGGGCACGGCAGAAAATCCTGTTTTTACCCCCAACACCACCGCCGTTACGGCAGAAAGTTTTTACCGTCAGTTTTACGATAGAAACCATGAGGAAAACAATACCTATGATGCTTCCTTCCTAAAACTACGTCAGTTTTCGGTTGGTTATACTTTTGATAAGCTTAAGTTTTTACAGCAAGATGCAAGCTTGCGGCTTTCATTGATAGGAAGAAATCTATTCGCAATTACAGAAAATCCGCATTTTGACCCAGAGCAACTCGCCGTTCAAGGACAAGGATTTATAAGTGGTGTTGAAGACATGTCCTATGCTACCACAAGAAGTATTGGTTTTAAAGCAGGGTTTAATTTTTAATTATGAAGATGATGAAGTATATAAATAAAATAACGAAAGGGCTGTCCCCTCGAGCGGAGTGGAGCGGTAAATTGCAATTGCGATCCTTAGTTCTCGACTCCGCTCTAACTGACAGAAATTTGTTTGTCAGGAGAGCAAAGGAACATTTCAAGGTAATACTTGTGTTTGTATTTGTGTTTATAGCCAGTTGTACCAAAGATTTTGAAGAAATCAACACAAATCCTAATCAGCCCGTAGCTGTGCAACCCAGTTTATTACTAAGACAGGTAATTTATGATTATGGCGAACAAATGTCTTACGAAGGTTTTACCGCGGGCGATTTACTGGGGCAATATAGAACCGCTTTGGATTTTAACCTTTTTGACCGTCACGATTTAAAATCGCCACAGCTAGGGGGTAATCCATGGCCAATTTTATATACCAACTTGCGTGATAATGAACAGATATTACGTTCCGCTCTGGAGAACCCAACTTTTGAAGTCTATGAAGGTCCTGCTCGTATTTTAAAAGCTTATATGGCGGGAGCGTTAACAGATATGTTTGGTGATGTACCATATTCCGAAGGCTTTCAAGGGAAGGATGTTACCGTAACACCGGTTTATGATGACCAAGAAGCTATCTACCTGGCCGAAGGTGGTATTTTTGATAATCTTGAAAGAGGAATCGCTGCCATTGAAAGCTACACGGGTACCATTCCTTTAGAAGGTGATATTCTTTTTAATGGTGACCTACAGGCTTGGGTACGTTTTGCGAAATCGCTTCAAATTAAATTTTTAATGCGCACCTCAAATGTCCAAGATAATGCAACAGCACTGCAAGCACTTTTTGATGGGGCTGATTTTATAAGCGACAACACGCAGAATGCAGCATTTGATTTTAATGATGGCGAACCGAATAACTTTCGCTTAGCCCGATTGCGTATTGGAGATTTCAACAACTTTGTGCTTTCCGAAACCATGGATGAAATCCTAACCAATTTAAACGACCCGCGAATTTCAACCCTCTTTCGTCCCTTTTCAAATAGCAATGTTGGGGAATTCAATGGGCTATTAAACGGAGTTGATGCCACCCAAAATGCAGTTATTTTGGCAGATTTTTCCCTAGCGGGAACTAGTTTCAGAGAAGCTACTAGTGCATTAGATGCCAACTTTATGACCAGTTGGGAAACGCATTTTCTTTTAGCTGAAGCCGCAGCACGAGGATTCATTACGGCAGATGCACAAGCCTTATATGAAACTGGGGTCACCCAAGCTTTTGACTATTGGAATACCGCATTACCAGTTGATTATTTAGCTACAGAAGGTGCTTACACTAATGGTGATGCTATAGAAAATATCATCACGCAAAAATGGATAGCGAACATTATCAATGGATATGAAGGTTGGATAGAATACCGTAGAACAGGTTTTCCACAGTTAAAAACAATTTCAGCTAGTTTAAATAATGATTTGCTTCCCGTACGCATGCCTTATCCGGCAGAAGAACAAGCGCTGAATGCAGTAAATTACGAAGCAGCAGCAACCAAAACAGATGGCAATAGTATTAATGCTGCTGTTTGGTGGGACTCGCAAAGCGAGAATTAATTTATTTAAACTGTAATAGGGATTATTCCCAAATACTATACTTGGTCGAAGTGAAAATTTTAGAATAGAATTTAATTGATACCGTTAACTAACATACCGCTAATTGAAACGCCCCCGATAGGGGTTGAGGGGCTTCAATGGGGTCTTGTGATAGCATCAAGTTTGATACTATTTTTCCTATCTCCATTAGCTAAAAATACCAATCAGTTTTTTAAAGCGGTTCAAAAGAAGAAAGCCCCAAATACCTTCATGTTAATGGGAAGTTTGGTGATATCTTGGATATTCGCCAAAAGCATCACCAATGCAGCAAACTTAGGATTGGATTATGGGATTGTTGGTGGTGTAGCATACGCTGCTTATTACTTTTCATTTGCCGTAGCGGGCATTGTAATTTATCAGATGCGAATCCACGGAAAATACACCAGTATTCATCATTTCTTGACTTCCAAATTTGGAAAAAGTGCTGTTGCCGTATTTTCTATTTTAATTGCCATTCGCCTCTTTAATGAAGTTTGGAGTAACACCATGGTTATTGGCTCCTATTTTGGGGATATGGGTTCCAGTTCCTATTACTGGTCAATTTTAGTATTCACGACACTAACCCTTGCCTATGTTCTAAAAGGGGGAATGAGTAGTTCTATTTTCACGGATGTTCTACAAATGGGTTTATTCGGTGTTTTATTGCTCGTAATTCTTGGTGCCATTTTTACTTCAGAAGATAACTTTACTCCAACACAAGCGATAAGTTCAGGATTTTGGTCTTTTGATATGGGATTAAATATGCTCTTTGCTGCGGTACTGCAATCTTTCAGTTACCCTTTTCACGACCCAGTGCTAACAGACAGAGGCTTTTTAAGCAGTCCAAAAGTGACATTAAAAAGTTTTCTTTGGGCCAGCATTGTAGGTGGCGTTTGTATTGTACTGTTCAGTATAATCGGAGTGTATGCACAGGTGCAAGGAATGCAAGGACAAGCAGCAGTAGAAGTGGGGAAAGCATTTGGGGTGATAATTTTATTGGTCATTAATTTCATCATGATTACCTCAGCGGCATCAACTTTGGACTCCACTTTCTCATCCTTCTCAAAATTAGTAGCTGTCGATTTAAATTTAGGAAACTCCCTAAAATTTGGTCGTTGGTCTATGGTGGGCATTGCCGTTTTAGGTACCATTCCGGTCTTTCTAGATGCTGAAATACTCTCGGCCACCACTATAAGCGGTACTATGGTAATAGGTTTAACACCCGTATTTCTATTTTGGAAAGGCAGTGTTCCAAAAATCAGTTTTCACCTAAGCGTGTTTTGTGGTATTATTTTCGGATTTTTGCTGATTTTCAGTTGGTTCCCTCAATCATTAATAATTACGACAGGGAAATATGCAGACTTACTATGGATTAATTTCTGGGGAATTTTAAGCTGTATCGTACTTTACTTTATACCCAAATGGATAAGGATATAAAACATATCGGCACAAAAACCGGAAAGCTTTTGTTTTTTGGTGGCGTCTATAGCAATCTCCAAGCTTTAGAGCAGCTAATGACTATTGCCAAAGACGAAGGAATTCCCGCAGAAAATTGCATTTGTACCGGTGATATTACAGGTTATTGCGCGCAACCCGAAGAAACGATACAAGCTTTTAGAAATTGGGGCGCGCTAAGCATCGCTGGTAATGTAGAATTGCAACTAGCGAACGATAGTGAGGACTGTGGCTGTGATTTTAAGGCCGGTGGTCGTTGTGATAGTTTTTCTAAGCTATGGTTTCCGTATACCAAAGGACGTTTATCTCAGGAATCATTGGATTATATAGCTACTATTCCTGAATATATCAGTTTTGAATATGGCGGAAAAAAAGTAACCATAGTACATGGAAATTACGGGAATACATCGGAGTTTATCTTCCAATCGAATGCCGACACGAGCAAGCAACATTGTTTTGATGATACCGAAAGTGATGTGATTATCGGAGGGCATTGCGGACTTCCTTTTCATCAATCTATAAAAGAAAAGCTCTGGTTAAACCCTGGAGTCATTGGCATGCCTGCAAATGATGGCACAACACGCGTCTGGTATATGCTATTAGAAATAATAGATGGTAAACTACAATATACCCATCGGTCTTTTGATTATGATTACACCACGGCTCAGCAATTAATGTTTAAAAACCATTTACCAGAGGAATATGCAGATACGCTTTCTTCCGGTATTTGGGACAATATGGAAATCCTTCCTGAAATAGAAAAAATGGGGCAGGGCATTCCGATTTATTTAGATACTACAAAACAAAATATAGCACCTAAAACACAGAAAAAGATGGCAGATTCTTATTACAACCCTAAAGATTTAAGAAAATTTGGAAAAATAACAGAGTGGAGTGAAGAACTCGGAACCAAGTTTTTTGACTACTACGGTAAGGTTTTCGAAGAAGGCGCACTAAGTGCTAGGGAAAAGTCTTTGATAGCCTTAGCCGTATCGCATGTAGTCAAATGTCCGTATTGCATTGATGCATACACCAAAGACGGACTGCAACGGGGTATTACCAAAGAAGAAATGATGGAAGCCGTGCATACTGGCGCCGCCATTGAAAGTGGTGCGACCTTGGTACATGCAGTGCAAATGATGAACAAACATGATAAATTGAGTATGTAAAATAGTTGATAGTTGTCCGTTGATGGTTGTTGGATACTTACTGACAACCATCAACGGACAACAAGTAACGAACAACAATAAAGAAATGGCTACAAAATCATTAAAAGCAAAAGGGAACGAGTTAGCACAAAGCAACAGGCAGCTTGATATTTTAAACGGAGGCATCTTTGCCGATGGCGAACTACCTTACTTTAAGGACAAAATTGGAGAAATAGGGCATTTTCCGCTTCGGCCGAAAAAGCTGGAAATACTACAAATCAACGTAGGGTATATGTGTAACCAAGTTTGTGAACATTGTCACGTAGATGCTGGTCCGGACCGTAAAGAAATCATGACCCGTGAAACCATGAAACAGTGTCTCGAGGTAATTAAAAATACTGGAGCCCATACCTTGGATTTAACAGGTGGTGCACCAGAAATGAATCCTGATTTCGAATGGTTTGTAGAAGAAGCTGCTAAAGCAGGAATCAAAGATTTTATCGTTCGCTCAAATTTGACGATTATCAGGGCGAACAAGAAATACTACCACCTACCTGATTTCTTTAAAAAGCACAACGTACATGTCATATCTTCAATGCCACACTATACCCGTGGAAAGACGGATAAGCAACGTGGTGACGGTGTTTTTGACAAGTCTATAAAAGCTTTACAAGAACTCAACGCGCGTGGATATGGAATGCCCGGTAGCGATTTGCGTTTGGATTTGGTCTATAACCCATCAGGCGCCTATTTGCCTGGCGACCAAATGGCAATGGAAAAGGACTTTAAAAAGGCTTTGGACGAGGATTTTGGGATTCAGTTTCACAACCTGTTCGCTATTACCAACCTGCCTATTGCGCGTTTCCTAGACTACCTCATCGCCTCTGAAAACTATGAAGACTATATGTATGCCCTAGTGGAAGCCTATAACCCATCCGCAGTGGCGAATGTGATGTGTACGAACACCATTTCTATTAGTTGGGACGGTTGGCTGTACGATTGTGATTTTAATCAGATGCTAGACCTTAAAGTGGCCAGTAAAGTGAAACATATCAAAGATTACAATGAAGACCTTTTAAACGACAGGAATATTATTATTTCACAACACTGCTACGGTTGTACCGCAGGAGCAGGAAGTAGTTGTCAGGGGACGGTGGCATAAGCCTCCCTTGGCCCCTTCGAAGGAGGGGAATATTCATATTCATGTAAAAACCACCCAATGTAGCCATGGGTGGTTTTTAATTTAATAATAACTTCTTATTTCTTTTCTACCGGACAAGTTTTTAACCCAAATAACGTGATACATCCACAGATGAATTAGAAAGTACATTTATGGACTTCTTTAATTACACACCCGCAACGATAGCTTAAATTTTAATTACCTGTTTTTCTTAGAACAAATAAAACGCCCACACTTTATGCTACAAACATAACCCTCCTGTTAGTAAATATAGTTTTGAAAGTTAGATTTTGAAGAAACGGTTTTCCCCAATATTGGTTGTATACATCACCCCAAAAATTCATATGGATTAATTTAGAAGGACCATTGAACGCCATAACATTACACTTAAACCGACCGAGCAGTCGGTTTAAATTCCTGAAAACTAGGTAGTACATCGATATTAAGAACTTTGACCGATAATTTCCGTACGTACGTCCAAATATCATCATTACTAATACAATGTCAGAGTTCTTTGTACAGACCATATGGTCGGATTAACCCAAATCTTGAAATCATGAACAAATCTTTAAAACGCATGGCTACCATGCAACGTATGCAGGCTACAGGTCTTGAATTATTTTACAAGAAAGGATACTATAATACTAGTGTAGATGATATTCTAAAGGAGCTTTCTCTTTCTAAAGGTGCTTTTTATTATCATTTTGACTCCAAAGAAGACTTCTTCGTACAAATTGTGCAAAACTTAATGGCCCGAAAAGTGTACAGCACCTTAATCGAACCCATAGAAGGTAACGATAACCCTTTGGATTTAATTACCAACTGTTTTGACGAGGCACTGGAAACAGCAGTACATAACGAAACGGATTTTGGTTGTATTCTAAGTAACTTCTTGACAGAGTTTCAGGGTAAAAATGAAACCATCATGAAACATCTAAGTGAGATTGTTGCTATCTGGGAAGTAAACTTGGTTTCAACACTACAAAAAGGAAAGTTTAATGGTCATATAGACAGACATGTAGATTGTGAAGCGGTAGCTACTTATCTTATGAGTTCCTATTTTGGTATACGAACGCTAATGGTAGGAACAGCACCAAGTGCTAAAAAGTATCGCTTTATGAGTCAGTTAAGACAGTATTTTAGATCTGTAGAAGCGAAAAAAATTACGGTCTAAATTACTGTGGCTCTACTTCAAGATTTCAAGAATCTTTTTGAGTATTTGTTCGGGAGCGATGGTCTCCATCGCTTTTTCATACCCTTGGGGAAATTTGTTCCCGTAAACAGAAGTTGGTATTTCAGGAAATTTAACCCTATCCGATACTAAAGTGTTATCCATCTGATTAAACGGATAGAAACCAGCATAAGGATGGGTAACTCCCCAAAGTGTAACCGCATGAACGCCGTACATGGCCGCTAAGTGACCATTACCACTATCCATAGATAACATTATACTAAGATTGGATATAAGTGTCAGTTCTTCGGAAAATGAAATTTTACCTACAACACTGATACAATGTTCAAATTTATTTTCCCATTGCCCAAGCAGTGTTTTTTCTTGTTCCCCTCCACCGAATAAAATGATTTCATAATCTTTAAGGCCTTGTAATCCATAAATGACCTTTTCCATAAGTTCTAATGGATACTTTTTTCCTTCGAAAGCAGCAAAAGGTGCTATTCCAATAAACTTCTTTTTACGTAATCCAAGGGTTGTCCTAGTCTCTTCTGGCAGAACTTCTTTCTTTAAAACATGCTTAGCTTCAAGTTGTATAGGGAACCCTAACCCTTCAAATACTTCCGCATAGCGCTGATGGGTTGTTTTAAGGGGTGCAAAAATTTTATTTGCCGCTCTAGTCAGTGCTTTCTTAGCAACCCTTCCTTTATTCAATTGCTTAACCGGAATACCACTTAATCCAAGAAATTGTTTTAGAATAGTGCTCCGCAGTACATGATGTAAATCTGCCGTGGCATCTATGTCTAGTTTTTTAAGTTCCCTAGCAAGTTTCCATAGTCCAAAGAGTCCCTTATGTTTTCCTTTTACATCTGCCGAGTAAACCGTTACATTGGGAATATTCGAAAATATAGGTGCAAAAAAAGCTCTTGTAAGCAGAGTAACTTTAAGTTCAGGATATTTTTGTGTAAGCGCTAATAAAACCGGGACGGTCATAGCAATATCTCCCATGGCCGAGAGTCTAATAACCAGTAAGTGAAATGGTTTACTTTTGGCCACGTAAGATGGGGTTTAGTTCCTCATCGTTATACATCTTCATTTGTTTATATACCTTCATGTACTTATGACCAGATTCAATATCAAAAAGCAATTGGTCTATCGCAGATGATAGGTCTTGCTTCTGTTCCAACAACACCTTAAGCTTTTGCTTACATTTTTCTAGATGCTCTTTTGAAGCGTCCGTTCTGTTAGCCTCTTCCCTCATATGATATATTTTGAGCGATAGAATGGACAAACGATCTATTGCCCAAGCCGGGCTCTCTGTGTTAATAGTGGCATTCCTTTTGATTTCTACCGAACGGTATTTTTCTAAGAAATAACTATCTATATATTCTACTAAATCTGTTCTGTCCTGATTACTTGCATCAATTTTACGTTTTAATGTAAGTGCTGCAACTGGATCTATCTCCGGGTCGCGTATAATATCCTCATAGTGCCACTGCACCGTATCAATCCAATTTTTCCTGTATAAAAGATGAGCAATATCACCCTTATCATGGGGATTTGTAAAAGATTGATAGACATCATCTTTTATATGATATTCTTTAATACTCTCCTCAAATATTTTAAAGGCAAAATCACTGAACATAGGTATGCTTTTCTACAAAGATACTTTAATTATTTTATGGCAACTCTTGCTATAAAGACCACTAAGGGAAGGAAAATACTTAACATTAAAACTACTTCTAAGATATTTGTACGCTTAATGGACTCTATATAGTTGGTTATAAATATTACCGCAGGAAAAAAGGTAATCATAAGCGCATAGGAACTATAGGATACTACTAGCACATTAACGATAAGGCCAAGCATAAATGAAAGTGCAATAATTCTAATATTGGTAATCTTACCGACACCGGCTTTCCCCAATTTTAAGAAAGCCCATAAGGTCAAAACTCCATTAAGGATAATATAGAGCACCAGCTTGATACTAGACCCCCATTTTGGCAAATAGAATCTATCATAATCTATAGCAAAACTGTAGTGCGAAGTAAGAAAAGACGTGTTGTCAATCAAAATTAGCACACCCAATAAGATGATGACATAAGAAAATACCGCCGATAGTACTACCATCCAATTTCTGATATTCTTGGGGTCGTAAATATAAATAGCGATAAAAACCAGTATTAAATATATAATAGCCCAATCGTAAAAAAGACTTGATAGTAATATCCATAAAGTAGCGTCAAATATTTTGGATTTGATATCCTTTAAGGATTTTAAACTCAATAGACGTCTTGTGGCCAGCAATAGAAAGAAACTGCACAAAATTCCATTACTGTCATTTAGGGTTTCCGGAAAAATGACTAATAGTACGGTGAAAAATAATATGGAATAGGAATTAGGACCCGTTATCTTATTTCGTTTAACGATAAAATCGATTACGAAAACACTAAAAAGCAGCATAGTCAAAACCAATGATTTTAATAGCATCGCATCTGTAGAAAACCCATTTTCCAGAAGATAAAATTGCACGCACCAGTAGAAAAGAAATATAAAACCTAGTACGATTATAAAATTGATAGGTTTTGTTTTACCAAAAATGCTTGAAATCATGTATGATTTTTATATTTTTGCACTGTAAATATAGGATAAGATGAAATCACTTTTTGAAGGTATCGAGGATTTATTCGTTAATGTACTTTTTGCTCCCTTTGACTTTTTAAGATTTGTTGAAAGCTGGACAGTGGCCAATTCCCTTAATTGGTTGTTTATGCTTATAGGTTCAGTAGCCTTTGTTTATTGGATGTTACAATTAAAGAAATACAATGATAATGGTGAAGAAGATAAGTCTATTACTTCTCATTCTTATTTATAGTAGCATTTAGAACCATAAACAAATTTAGGTTTCACCTTAGAGGTCAAATCCAATATCCTTTCTGAAATTCATTCCATCGAAAGATAGTTTAGCAACGTTTTTGTAGGATGTTTTGAGTGCCTCCTTAAAATCGGAACCGTAAGATGTTATTGCTATTACCCTACCACCGTTAGTGACAATTTTATCATTCAGTAGTTTTGTTCCCGCATGAAATACTAATGAATCTTCTATAGCATTAATTCCCATTATTTCTTTTTCTTTATCATAGCTACCCGGATAACCCCCAGAAACCGTCATTACCGTGGTGGCCGTCCTTTCATCTATTTGGAGATCTAATTCGTTCAATTTTTGATTGGCCACGGCTTCAAATACTGTTACCAAATCGTTTTTAATACGCGGTATTACCACCTCTGTCTCGGGATCACCCAATCTTACATTATACTCAATGACCTTGGCTTTTTCACCAACCTTGATAAGACCAATAAAAATGAATCCTTTATAGGGCAAGTTGTCCTTTTTAAGCCCCTCTACGGTAGGTTTCACAATTGACTCTTCTATTTGTGTCATTAAAGCCTTATCTGCAAAAGGAACTGGGGATATGGCTCCCATCCCACCTGTATTTAATCCCGTGTCTCCTTCACCAATACGTTTATAATCTTTGGCCGTAGGTAAGAGCTTGTAATTCTTACCATCTGTTAAGACGAAAACACTGAGTTCAATTCCGTCGAGGAACTCCTCGATAACAACGGTAGTGCTCGCAGCACCAAATTTCTCCTCTAGCAACATAGACCTCAGTTCGGCCTTAGCTTCCTCCAAATTATCCAATATCACTACTCCTTTACCTGCCGCTAATCCATCTGCTTTTAAAACGTATGGCGCATTAAGATTTTCCATGAAGGTGTAAGCATCATTGATTGTAGCAGCTGTAAAACTCTTATACTGTGCTGTAGGAATATGATGGCGCATCATAAATTCCTTCGCGAACTCTTTACTACCCTCTAGGCTTGCCGCACTCTTTTGGGGACCTATAACCGGTATTCCTTTAAGTTTCTTATCCTCTAAAAAGAAATCATGAACCCCATTGACCAAAGGGTCTTCCGGACCTACTATAACCAGATCTACACTATTAGCTATCACAAACGCTTTGATAGCCTCAAAATCATTTACACCTATCGGTATGTTTTTTCCAAGCTTAGCGGTCCCTGCGTTACCTGGTGCTACAAATAATTCTTGTAACTTACTACTTTGTGCCAGTTTCCAAGCTAACGCATGCTCCCTACCTCCCGAGCCTAGTACTAAAATCTTCATCTTTCTAAATATTTGATAAACTGTTTGGTTTCCTTAAACTTTTCTTTTTTAAGGCAAAAAATTTCTATGCTCTTTTCTTTGTAACTCTTCTGGCGAAAGGGATTTAAAATAATCATATACGATTTTCAACCCTTGAGAACGACTCACCTTAGGTTCCCATCCAAGGATTTCTTTTGCTTTTGAAATATCTGGCTGCCTTTGTAATGGATCATCCTTTGGCAATGGTTTGTAAACAATCTTTTGATCCGTTCCGGTCAATGAAATAATCTCCTCTGCAAACTCCTTAATAGTCGTTTCGTGAGGATTACCAATATTTACTGGATTGACATAGTCGCTGAATAACAATCGGTATATTCCTTCTACTTGGTCATCTATATAACAAAAGGACCTCGTTTGGGAGCCGTCCCCAAAAACCGTTAAATCCTCTCCGCGTAGTGCTTGCCCCATAAATGCAGGAACTACTCTACCATCATTTAAACGCATTCTAGTGCCATATGTATTAAAAATACGGACGATTCTAGTCTCTAACCCATGATAACGGTGGTACGCCATAGTAATGGACTCCATAAAGCGTTTTGCCTCATCATAAACACCTCTGGGGCCTACGGGACTTACATTGCCATAGTATTCCTCATTTTGTGGGTGCACTAAAGGGTCTCCATATACTTCGGAAGTAGAGGCTACCAAGATGCGTGCATTTTTCTGTTTTGCCAAGCCCAAAAGGTTTAATGTCCCTAAAGAGCCCACTTTTAAAGTTTCTATTGGAATTTTCAAATAATCAATAGGGCTTGCAGGGGACGCAAAATGCAAAATATAGTCCAAGGTACCTTCTAAATGTACAAAGGTTGATACATCATGATGGTGAAACTCAAACTGCTCTAACGGAAACAAGTGTGCAATGTTCTTAAGGTCTCCCGTGATGAGATTATCCATGCCTATAACATGGAAGCCCTCTTTAATAAAACGATCGCACAGGTGAGATCCTAAAAACCCAGCTGCTCCTGTAATTAAAACTCTCTTCATACTATCCTAGTACGCCTTTTCCTCTCCGGAAACTGCATTTATTACTGTTTGCACTATAATCTTAAGGTCCATAAAAAAAGACCAGTTCTCTACATAGAAAATATCGAACTTGATCCTATTCTGAATATCACTGTCCTTTTCTATTTCGCCTCTATACCCTCTTACCTGTGCCAAACCCGTAATTCCCGGTTTAACAAAGTGCCTAAGCATATATTTATCAACCCTATTTGCATATTCATCGGTATGTTTCAGCATGTGTGGTCTTGGGCCAACTACAGACATGTTTCCAAATAGCACATTATAGAATTGTGGAAGTTCATCAATACTCGTTTTCCTGATAAACCTCCCTATTTTCGTCACCCTCATGTCATTTTTTCCCGCTTGTTGAGCATCAGCAGCATCGTTCATCCCCATAGACCTAAATTTGAAACATTGAAATTCTTTATTATCGAACCCTGTTCGTTTCTGAATAAAAAATACTGGGCCTTTTGATTCAAGTCTGATCAGTAGCGCTAAAATAGGGCCTAACCATATAAGCAGACCAAAAATGACGGTAAGAGAAAATAAAATATCGAAACCTCTTTTCAATAATGCATTCAGGGAGTTGTGTAGTGGGATATCCCTTAAAGATAAAATAGGCAAATAGTCGTAATACTCAAACTTTAACTTCTTAGAAAAAATATTCTTGTTGTCGGGAAGAAACTTAAGAGTCTTTAAGTTATTATCGGCAAAGTTTATAAATGCAGCTAGTTCATCGTCCTTCAGTTTTGAAACCGAACAGTATATTTCATCAATATTACTATTGACTATGTACCTAAAACAAGCTATTAAGTCGAAATTTTGATCCCGGGGCGAAAACTGTCTCTTGAACATATAGCCATATTCCCTTCTTTCTTCAAAAACTTTTATGAGTTGGTTTGCCTTTTTACTTTTTCCTATAACTACAACGTTTCTTGTATTTCCATTGACTCGTTCCCGATATTGCATTAACAGAATATAGTTCAAAAACTTCAGCGCAAATACCGTTATGAATGTAAAAACAAAATATTGCCCTAAGGCTAACCTGCTGATTATTGGCTGTTTAAAAAAACCTATGAAAGCGTATAAAATCAAGAAGAAGAAAACAAATTGTACAAATAAAAGTCTTAAGATATATACTACTTTACTATACCGATATACTTTGTAGAACTCCGTTTTAAAAGATATAATTATCCAAGATAAAGAAATGTAGGTATGAAATAATGTAGGAGATTGAAATTGGATTGGCAGATAGTAAGCAAGGAGGTTTATAACCAATAAATCTATGATTCCAGCAATAGGGTTAATTAATCCAGAATATCTGCCTTGTTTGAAAAACATATATATTGCCCTATTCCTCTATACCTCTAACAAATATACTTTAAATAAAGTATTTATTTTACAATTGTTCGAAGGTAAATGGGTCTTTAAAGTTTCAAATCTACTTAAATATCAAAGAGGATCATTAATTGCATTCAAAAATCTTCTGGCGAAACAGACTTCCAATGTCTTAGAGCCTTAAGAAGGTCATATTTGAAAACAAAACCGTTATCTCTTAAGTATTTAGGTTCTATGTTTGTGGAAAACCCGGCCTTTCTAACTCGCACAGGATGAATATCTGACTTTTTCCCTGCTATTTTTGACCCCATCTGTAATACCATAGCTAAAATATAAAGAATCTTAGTAGACAGCTTTAAGGTTGGCTTTTTATAGCCGAATTCCTTCTTTATTATATCTGTCATTTCATTCAAAGGAACTAAAGGATTTTCCGCATAATTATACACTATTAGCTTACCTGTCTTACCCATAGTAAATAGAATACTATCTACCAAACCATAAACATAACCGTATGCCTTAATGGCATCTCCACCATTAGGTAATATAAAAGTGCCTTTTTTCAAGGCTTTAATCATTCTATAGACATTTCCAGGGTCCTTTGGTCCAAATATAACACTTGGTCTAACAATAATTAATCTTCTTTCTATATTTTCAGCTAACCATTCCCTATGAATTAGTTCTGCCATTAATTTGGAAATACCATACGCAGTCTCTGGATATAATTTAGACTGCTCAGAGGTTTTGGTTAACGCTTTTCCATATGGAGCTATACTACTTGTAAAGAATATGTTCTGTATGCCATGTAATCGTGCGAAGTTACTCACATTCTCTGCTCCAGGAATATTAGTATCAAAATACTCTTTATATTCATGACCAGGTTCACGATGTATAGCCGCCAAATTAAATACCCAAGAGCTATTTGCATCAAAATCGACTAAATCAATATTAATTTCTTTCCTAACGTCAATATTTTTAAACTCCACATTATTACGCTTCTCAAAACCTTTTAGCGCATTAATGTCACAAACTATATATTTTGAGAATACATTTTGGTCCAAAAAGACAGCTAGTATTTTTCTTCCTATATACCCAGATCCCCCAAATATTATTAATGTTTTTTCCTTCATTCTGGCTGCTTAAACTGGGCTAATATGGCCTTGTTTACATTCTTTCGTTCCTTATCAAATATCCAACCCCATTTATTAAAATATTTTATCATTGACGTAACATGATAATACAACAATTTACGATCCTTGTACGATCCCTTACCATGGGAATGAACTATGGACACTTTTGGATAGTATATAGTTCTTGCGTGTTTATGTATTCTTCTAGTCAAATCAATGTCTTCTGGGTACATAAAAAATCGTTCATCAAAACCTGAAACTTTTTCAAAAACTTCGCAATTAATAAACATAAAACAGCCCATAACATATGGGACATTAATGATACGATTGAAATTAGAAAACCTAAACTCATATCTGTTATCTAATCTTTTCTGTAACCATCTTATTGGAATAAATCTTCTCACTATCAAATTCGCAGGTGTTGGTAACAATTTAGCAGAATACTGAATTGACCCATCAGGATTATATATTTTAGGAGCTACCAAGCCTACCTCTTGATTTTCATTCATATAAGAATAGATTTTCTCTAGAATTGATGAATCAAAATCAACATCTGCGTTTAAAACCAAATGATATTCCGAAATATCCTTTGCTATATTTATTGCCAAATTATGACCAGCACCAAATCCTACATTTTTACCTGTATAAATATACTGAGCATCTGTAGCCGCAACCTTGCTTCTTAATTCATCATTTGGGGAATTATCCACTAAATATATCTTAGGTTTCAAGCTAGATAACCCGAGTATATTAAGTACGTTTTGTACCTCATCAAAATCTGTCTGGTAAAGCACAATAGAAACGGTTAGCTTATGCATAATCTTAAACTTCTTTTTTTGGCAATATGAATTTTAAACTTATAAAGAATGTAAAAACGTACAAGGGTTTTGTTGATTCAAAAGGTGATTCTGTAATCATTAAAACTAATAATAAAAAAAGTATTGAAAGCCTTTCGGCTTGCTTGCTCTTAAAATAAATAACAGCATAGTATAGAAAAAAACAAATTAACATAATCTCTCCCAATATCCCTAATTCATATAAGTATGTTATAAATTGATTATGCGCATGGTTAATTTTAAACTTAAAATATGCGTTATCAAAATTAAGGAATAACTCTTCTGTGGAACCCAATCCGTTTCCAAAAAAATTACCATTATATGTCGTTACAATTTCGTTCCACATTAAAAAACGATATTCATCTATATATTCAATATTCAAAAATATATAACCAAACAAGCATAAGAAAACAACCAAATAACTTAGTGTTTTCCATCTGATAGTAAAGAACATGGTCATTGAAACTGCAAAGAAAGCAATCAATGATAACCTTGATCCTAATAAGAACAAAGTCAAAAAAACTAAAACTGTAAATACACTAAAATTTAAAAATTTTATTTTATTTTCTAAGAATAAGTTTTGACACAAACAAAAGCCTATTAATACAAAAAAGGAAAGAAACGTTGCGTTTTTATACACCAGCCAATAGGTAATATTTCCTATTATTAATTTCTTGTTCTGCAGAAAAAATAATAGTTCAACTTCATTATTTATAAACACGGAAATTAAGAACGCAGTAGTTAATAAGAACATAAAAACTAAAACCACATTACAATAAAAGTTGTATAGCGTTTGTTTTCTAATATCTTGGTTGGAGAAGGCTAAAAATATTGGAATTATACATAAACCCATTTGAACATTAATTTGATCATAGGATTGTATTTTACCAAAAGCAAGAATCGTTATAAAAAACAATAAGACGCCAAGTTGTTCTTTACCAATACTAACTCTTTTATTTCGTATAACATGAATAATAGAAAATAGTCCAATAAGTATTACACTAAAAGTTGTTAGCGATTCTTTTAAGAATATGGAGAGAATAAACAATCCAAGTAGGGATATGAAAATGTTAGCGCTCTTAAAATGCGTTCTATGTTGGTACAATTGTAACAAACCCAAAACGAACCATGGCCACAGTAACAAAAATGATTTAAAAAAGGTAGATGTAACCAGATTGTAACTATTTGTAAAGCTTATATAGGTATCTTTCCCTAGAATTGGAATTTTTACACCAAAGTTGTTCTTATTATAGATAACCCTGGATCCTTCCGACACAAACTTAACCTTTTCAACTATATCTTTTCCGCTTAAAGAAATCCATGGTTTTTTATCTTTTAAGAGGACCATCTTTTTTAGATACACGGTATCGCTAAGTGTATTAAAGTCTAGTCGTATCTTTTTTAAATAAACTCCATTTTCCTTTGCAACTGGCAATAAAACTATGCTATCATTGGTGCTTAATTTAGATGTTGTTTTATTTTTTTCATTAAAACCATTTCCATAATCGGTGTATAAATCTACGGATAGAGCAGAGGAATTATTAATCTCGCAAGATATTTCTAAGTTATGGTACTTTAATTGTTCTTCAATAAAAGTACTATAAAGAAAAGCAGAGCTAATACTTATAACACAACACACTAACATTTTTTTTAAAAGACCATTGCGGTCTAGTTTATCAAAAATGTTGCTCATAATATTTAAAATAAAATGTACGATTACAAAAATTCTTCTTCCATAAAATTTAAAGAAGTTACTAATTGGTATAGTATAATCCTATAGCTTCAAAAAACAGATATATTCCTTGTATATAAAATAATCTAGTGCCCGCTATTTCAATTCCTTAGTATTTTAGTTTCTTATTACAAATTTCTTGTTTTCAAAAATAGCAAATGCATAGATAAATATGAGTTCAAATGATACCGTCATAACATAAAAGAAATTGGCAAAAGTATTTAAGAATATAATTGTGGTAACTACCGATATAGCTAAAAGGTGATATTTACTTTTTTTAGGTACCAACAAAATAAAAAATAAGATAAAAAACATTGAATAGCAAAACATCATGATTACGCCAATCCATTTTGCAAACAAATACGTATTACCATACACACCTGCCATGTTTAACCAAGGCACCATCAACACCTTATCTGGTTTGTTTTTTACATCAAAAAGATGCACTATAAATTCTGATATTTTCCTAGGAGTAAACTCATATAAGAACATTAATGGAAAATCATAAGAGACATTATCTACCACATTAACCGAATGTTGAAAATTTGCTGTAGGTGAGCTTATATACAGGTATACCCAAAAATATTCATTTGGTATGATTGAGTTTTTAAATTCTTCTGTGCCCCCAGCCATATTTACAATAACCTCATCATTTCCTTTAAAAGATCTTAAATTGCCAAACACTCCAAAAAGATACATTACGCCAAGACAAACCACCAAAATCGCCACAAGTCTTTTAGGTTTAAATATTTCTTTAGATTTATAATGTATAAAAAGGAAAAAAGAAGCCAGCATGCTTGAAATTATCATATTTCTATTTATAATAAGTATTGCTGGCACATAGGATAAAATATAATAAACAAGGATTATGTTTTTACTTTTATCACTTTTCATGTATGCATTGAAAATAAATAAAATGCTGAACATACTGAAACTAATACATAACGCATGATAAATAAAAATTCCAAACTCTAAATAAACAAACCTTGGATTAGCCTTAAATAATTCTATTAAAGGAACACCACCATAAATAATAAATTCTATAACAAAAAAACTAACCGATAGGAAAAGAAAATATTTTACATTTTTTATGCTCTCTTGCTTATAATTTCTTGGTGCTCCTATAAGCCTTAATTTGTTTACTATAGTTCCTAAAAGAAAAGAAATTAAACAGCTAACCGTAAAAAAAGTAATTGTATCAAGTGTTAAGTCCGGGTATAAATTTGCCCATCCTAAGTTATATATGAGGAAAACGAATAAATAACTAACCCAATAAATATGAAACGGGTTTTTTAAAAATTGAGCCATTAAATTATGCTAGAGTTTAACTGTCATCAGCTTATAATAAAGCAGTCTAAATTCATCAAATAAAATTCTAAAGTGTAATACAAGATTTGGTTTAGATAAGTTGCTCTTCAAAGATTTCAATAAAAATAATATTTTTATCAAATAGCGTTTCTTTTTATTTGCGTCCCAATTTATTCCTCCTTGATGAATACCTCCTGAATGAATTCTGTAAGTACCCATTACTTCATTCATATAATAATAATCACCGTGTTGGGCATTTAAAATATGTATTGGCCAATCACCCACCACATATTTGTCATAATCGCTCGGAACCTTAAAAGTATCTTTTCTAAAAATAACGCTTAACGTGGGTATAGGATTTTTACAAATAATTCTGCTAATACCAAAGGTGCGGCTTTTTTTGTTTTCGTTATAAAAAAGTGACTTCTTTTCGTCAAAGGTATTGATTATACTTACGTTGTGAAAACAACCAACGAAATTAGGGTTTGATTCCAAAAAGGATACTTGCTTTTCTAATTTTCTAGGATCTGTCCAAAAATCATCACCTTCACAAAGTGCTAAATATTTCCCTTTTGCTCGTGGCCAAACAAAACTTGGCGAAGGTTTTATACCTTGTGACCATTGATTTTCAGTTTGGAATATTGGTTTTATTCTTGAATCCTCCCGAGCAAATTCTTTAATAATTTCTGTAGTTTTGTCCGTAGATGCATCGTCATGTATAATTATTTCAAAAGGAAAAGATGTTTCTTGCATCAAGAAGCCCTTTAATGTATCGGCAATATATGCTTCGTGATTATAGGTAATGCAGCAAATACTTACAGTTATTTCCAAATTATTTCTTTTTTGATAAAATTTTAGCTGGGTTACCTACGACAATAGAATTTTCTGGCACATCATTTAAAACTACTGCGCCTGCACCAACAAGACTGTAATCCCCTATTACTACCTTTTCACGTATTGTTGCATTACTTCCTACATGCACGCCTTTACCCACATGCACATTTGCGCCAACCACGGCATTGGTGGCTACATGGGCAAAACGATCTAAAAAACTATCATGTCCTACAAATGAGTTTGGTAGCATAATACAATTATCAGAAATAGTTACATCTGGGCTAAGTTGTGATAATGGTGAAAACATGACTCCATTACCAATTTTACAATACCCTGAGGGTATGATTGCAGTTTTATCAATAATATTTATGTATTTAGAGACGGGTATATTTAAACTTTCAATTTTTTGATATGTTTCTTTTTCTTTTTGCAAGCCAACATAAGCGATAAAAACATAGGTATTCTCTTTATCCAAGTAAGATTTCAAATCATCTGTAGTTCCAATGATCTTTATTTTCTTGTATTTTCCAACAGTTTCTCCTACTGGTATATAATCGTTTAAAAAACCTAAAACATTAAAACCGCCCAACCTGTCTAGTATTGAGCTTGCAATCATGCCTATACCACTACCTCCCAAAATAACTACGTCTTTCATTACAATTATTCTTTAATTAAGTTATGCTTTTTTAATATTTTCAATGCTGCTTTAATCATAGGGGGTCCTATAAATTTTCCATTCTTGATTGCAACTCCCTCATCATTATCTTCTGCCTCCTTAGCCATTACAAGCATTTCTTTTGCGTCTTTGACTTGCTTTTCTGTGGGTGAATAATACTTATGAACCAAAGGAATTTCTTTAGGATTTAGCACCAGCATTCCCTCAAATCCCAAATTTTTCGAAGTCTTTAAATTATGCTCTAAATCTTCTAAGTCATGAACCCGTATATGTACCGTATCAATAGGAATAACACCTGATGCTCTTGCTCCCATTGCAATCATAGCTCTTGGTGTAAAGAGGCTTATATGTTGCGTATCGTGAATGCCTTCTAAATCAGTAATAAAATCCTCAGAACCATACGCAATTGCAATCACCCTAGACGAAGCAGTACAAATTTCTTGAACATTCATTACAGCTGAGGTAGTCTCAATCAATGGGATAATTTTAAAAGTCCCTGGTGGAAAACCTTTTTCAAATTCAATTGTTTCCAATAATTTAGAGAAAAAGTAAACATCTTCTCCTCTTTTTGCCTTTGGGTACATAAAACCACTCACGCCATTAATGGTAAGCTGCATTACGTCTTTTAATAGCTGACCACTTTCCCTATCATTAACTCTAGGAAAAATATATTTGCCTTTAAAGGAACCTTGGGCAATATGCTTTAAAATACTTTCCCGTGCTGCTTGTTTGTTACTTGCGGGTTGCACTGAATCCTCAATATCCAAAAGAAGGGCATCAGCGCTAGATTTCGCAGCACTTAACATTAACTTCTCATTGTGACTAGGCACAAACATTAAACTTCTCAATAAATAATCACTCATTGGTATTCTTAGTTGGTATTAGTACTTTTCTCTTAAAGGATATTACAGATTCCCCTTTTTGATTGTATCCAATTGTTTCTACGTGTATTATGCCCCTGTTTTTATTTGATGTAAGCCATTTATCTATGATGGTCGTTTTGGCATAAATAGTATCGTTTATAAATACAGGCCCCAAATGTTTTATTGATTCATACTCCAAATTGGCGACTGCTTTTCCACTTATATCTGGCACTGTGATGCCAACAACAAGGCTAAACACTAAAGTGCCTACCACTAAAATTTGCTTATGCTGATGCGTTTTTACATAGTCTAAGTTTAAATGTACCGGATGATGGTTCATGGTTAACAAGCTAAATAAGTTGTTATCACTTTCAAAAATAGTTTTAGATAGGGCATGTTCAACGATTTCGCCTTTTTTAAAATTCTCGTAATAATTACCGTAATTGGATGTCATATTTAATTTTTTCCTAAAATTTTTCTTGCTTTTTCTATATGTGGTTTTTCAATTATTTCACCATCCAAGATATATGGTTCTACCTCGCTACCTTGAAATTCTTTTGGTAAAGAACCAATTATTTTTTGCGCCCATAATAACTCAACTTCATTAGCACTTAGACATTCCTTAAGCCATTTTACTTGTTTTGGGTGGATTAAAAATTTGGCATCAAAACCACTTTCCACTCCATTAATAACTTCTTCTTTAAAAGCTTTATCATTTTTAATGTTCATTGATGCAATATCAAAACTTTTTTTATGGTAAGCTTTAGCATAATACAATACAAGGAATCTTGGGAAAGCTAACTGTGTTTTGTTATGCTTAGCACCTATATGGGCAAGTAAATCGTGTGAGCCAATTCCCATTCCTTTAATTATATCTAAAGAATCGTAATTTAAGACCTTATCCAATTGCAAGAGTAGTTTTGGATGTTCTATCAATAAAATGACAGATACATTTGGATATTGAGCGATATACTTGTAAAGTTTTTTAAATTCTTTTGAGGATTTTAATTTAGGTATCACAAGTTTTCTAAAACCCTTTTCTGCAAATAGTTCTAGAAACTTGTAATTACACGGTTCTGAGAATAAATTTCTCAAAGGTAATCTAACCCAATTCTCTTTATATTTTGATGCATTATCAATAATTACTTTGGACAAGGCCATTCTCTCCGCCTCAAGAACGGAGTCTTCCATATCTATAATAATTTCATCGACCCCAAGCGCTTTTATTTTACTAAGCTTATCTAATTTGGTTCCAGGAACAAAAAAAAAACTTTTCATCAAACTAAATTTTTGTTAATTTGGTCACAAATTCTTTGTAATAAAGAAGTACTCATTCCTACAAATAAAGGTAAGCATAATATTCTTTTAGCTATACTTTCCGAAACCGGCATATTACTTTTATTGGTATATGAAATCGTGTTCAATGAAGGGTAAAAATATCTTCTCGGAAATACATTTTCATCATTTAACGCCTTCTGTACTTTAAAAAGTGTTTCTTCATTTTTAAAAATTATTGGAAAATAACTATAGTTCCATGTTACGTTTTTGCGAATTTTAATGGTTTTCAACGTTTCAAAGCTTAAATTTTTCAGATAATAATTCACCACTTTTTTTCTCTCAAGAATAATTTTATCCATGTAAGGCAAAACGGATAGTCCCATTGCAGATTGCAATTCCGATATTTTTGCGTTTATTCCCAATCCATGAAAATCTATTGGGCCATTATGGCCAAAATTATGCGAGTAAGAAATTTTATGCATGAGTTCTTTATCTTCACAAAAAATTGCACCCCCCTCCCCTGTATGAAATAACTTTGTGGCATGAAAGCTACAGGTACTAATATCTCCGGACTTAAAAATTGATTCCTCATTATAGGTTACGCCAAAACAATGTGCCGCATCATATATTACTTTTAAATTATGTTTTTTTGCAATTTTATCAATAACCTCAATATTACAGGGGTTTCCAAAAACATGTGTGGCTAAAATTGCCGTAGTTTTCTCGGTGATACTTGCTTCTATTTGGCTTTCATCTATCGTCAAATAATCCGGGTCTATATCAACAAATACAGGAGTACAGTTTTCCCAAATTATAGCTGCCGTAGTAGCTACATAACTAAACGGAGTTGTAATTATTTCGCCTTCGCCTCCTACTAATTTTAATGCAATTTGTAAAGGAATAGTTCCATTATTCATTATTAAAATATCATGGACATTCAAATAATTCTTTAATTTAAGTTCTAGCTCCTTAGTCAAAACCCCTCTGTTGGTAAGCCATTTGCTTTCCCATATTCTTTCTAGCTGAGCATCATATTCCGCTTTAGGTGGCATGAAAGTTTGGGTTACTTGAACTTTATCTCTTAAGTTTTCCATCTAGTGTCTTTTTGACGATTTCATTTTTCATAAACATATAACTTTCATGCTTGGTTATCTCGTAGGTAACCACCGTTACAAATGCTCCCAAACCAATTTGTATAATTAAAATATAAAAAGCGGTCAATGGCAAGTACAATGAGATTGCATAAACCAAAGTGTTCACTAAAACTGCGACAATAAAAATAGGTGCTAAATCCTTAATCTGTTCTAAAAATGAATAATTAATCATTTTACCAGACCAATAACTATTAATGTAGTAAGAGACAAATGAACTGATTATCATACCTATTATCATAACCTCAATTCCGTATAAAATTCCAAAAATTATGACAGGGACGGCCATAGTTTTTTTAATAATTTCTAGTTTTAAATATAGATCGCTTCGACCCTTAATATTTAAAATATTAAGATTTAATGATTGTAAGGGGTAAAACATACCTGAGAGACAAAGCAATTGCAAAAATGGCACTACAGGCAGCCATTCTTCGCCTATTAAAACCAGTATCATGGATTTTGCCACCACAATCATTCCAAACATTAAAGTAAAGGTAACTAGCATTGTACTCTTAATCAATTGCTGGTAGGACTTCTTTAGTTTAGCCTCGTCGTTTTGCATCGTTGCAAGAACAGGGTAACTTACCCTACTAATTATGCCTTGTAAATTCTTTGAAGGTAACTCTTGAAACTGAATGGCTCTGGTAAAATACCCTAATTGAACGGGAGAAAAATATTTGCCTATAATAAGCAAGTATATATTCTGATATATAGTGTCTATTAAGCCACTAACTAATAACTTACTTCCAAAAGAAAATAATTCGGTAAAAGATTTAATATTAAAAATAAAGCTTGGCCTCCATTTAGACCATATCCAAAATAGAAGGGCTGATAAAACAAACCTCAATAAGGTCAGAGCAACTAAACTCCATACCCCGTAACCTGAATATGCCATATAAATAGCAACAACACCTGAGATTACTGAAGAAAATATTGAAACTTTTGCTTGTTGTTTAAAATTAATTTCCTTTGTTAAAATCGTTTTTTGGATTAAGGAAAATGCATTTATAACAACTCCTAAACCCAATACTCTTGTTAAGAGTTTAAGTTCTTTGATTTCAAAAAAAACAGCAATCCGTTCGGCGAAGACAAATAATAGGATATAAATGACTACGGCAACAGTAATATTGAAAAAAAAAACGGTAGAATAATCATTTTGTGAACAGTCTAATTTTCTAATTAGTGCTGTTGAAAAACCGCTGTCTATCAATGATTGAGAAATCGCGATAATTATTGTTAAAATTCCAATTATACCAAACTCGTAAGGCGAGAGTATGTTTGCAAGAATTATTCCTATTAAAAATAGCACGCCTTGATTTGCTATACTGTCAACAAAACTCCATATTACACCTCCGATTGCCTTTTCCTTTTTTATCATAAGGGTTATTGCTTATCAAATTTATAATACATTATAATTTTATTTTTTCAAGGCTATCTTTCCAATGGGGAATTTTAAGTTGAAAAGTTATTTTGATTTTATCTTTATTCAAAACACTATTCTTAGGTCTTTTTGCGGCAGTTACATAGTCATTAGAACTAACTGGATTGATTTTAATTTTAGAGCCTATATAATTAAATATTGCCTGAGCAAAACCAAACCAACTTGTTTCCCCTTCATTACTATAATGATAAACCCCATAATGACCAGTATTGTTTTGTATGATATACACTATTGCTTTAGCAATATCACCAGCGAAAGTGGGTGTTCCAAACTGGTCATTTACAATGTTTAATTCCTCTCTTTCCTTAGCCAATCTAACCATCGTATTTAGAAAGTTATTACCATAATTAGAGTATACCCAAGAAGTTCTAATTATATAATGCTTGGAACACAATTTCTTGACATTTTCTTCTCCCTGCAATTTAGATTTGCCGTATTCATTTATAGGGTTTGTCTCATCAAGTTCTGTATAAGCAGTTTCTTTTAAGCCATTAAAAACAAAATCTGTTGAAACATGTATTAATACGCAATTAGATTTTTCACAATTTTCAGCTAAATATTTCAGGGCTTGGGAATTAATCAAAAATGCCTGTTCTTTATTGGTCTCGGCTTTGTCTACTGCTGTGTAGGCTGCACAATTTATACAATAATCAAATTCCTCTTTATCAAATAATATACTTATCGCCTCTTTATCGGTTATGTCTAAATCACTAGAAGATTTGAAATGCCATTCATATTCAGAAAGTAATGACACACTATCTCTAAAGCTTTTGCCTAACTGCCCGTTTGCCCCGGTAACTAGCAATTTCATTAAATTAGTGCTTCTTTAAATGAAAGTAATTTCATATCCTTCTCCGAAATAATTATATCGTTTTTGGCTACTTTCCAGTCAATAGCTAAGTGAGCGTCATTATATATAATTCCCCTTTCAGCACTTTTATTATAATAATTGTCACATTTATAGAAAAAATCGGCTTTGTCTGACAATACTGAAAACCCATGACCAAAACCTTTTGGGATAAACAACTGTTTTTTATTTTCGTGACTCAATTCTACAGCGAAGTGTTCCCCAAAAGTAGGAGAGTCTTTTCTTAAATCTACCGCCACATCCAATACAGTTCCATGCAGTACTCGAACCAATTTTGCTTGTGCATGTTTGCCAATTTGATAGTGAATAGCTCTAATTACGCCTTTAACTGAAAACGATTGGTTATCTTGAACAAAATTGATTTCTGCCCCTATCCCAGCGTCAAACTGTGCCTTATTATAGGATTCAAAAAAATGGCCTCTATTATCTTCAAAAAGATTAGGTTCCAGAACAAAGCACCCTTTTAGCTTGGTTTCCGTATATTTCATGAATGCTCATTTAATATCCCAAGTAAGTTTTTTCCATACCCACTCTTCATTAAAGGTTCCGCTAAACGCTTAAATTGATTTTTATCTATATAACCCATTTCGTAGGCCGCACCTTCTATTGCACCTATCTTAAGTCCTTGACGTTCTTCAATGACCTCAACAAACTGTGATGCCTGCATTAAAGATTGAAAAGTCCCCGTATCTAACCATGCGGTACCTCTATCTAATATACTTACACTTAATTTTCCTTGCTCCAAATACACTTTGTTAACATCGGTAATTTCTAATTCTCCTCTAGCGCTGGGTGGAATATTCTTAGCAATTTCAACTACATCATTGTCATAAAAATAAATGCCCGGAACTGCATAATTAGATTTTGGTTCTAATGGTTTTTCCTCAATACTTATTGCTTTCCCTTTTTCATTGAACTCTACAACTCCATAACGCTCCGGATCGTGAACTCTATAGGCATAAATTATACCGCCTTTAGGGTTATTATTGGATTGAAGTAGTTTGGCCAGACCGGATCCATAAAAGATATTGTCCCCTAAAATTAATGCAACTTTATCCTTTCCAATAAAATCCTCTCCGATTATAAATGCTTCTGCCAAACCATTTGGTGCTTCTTGAACAGCGTAGGAGAAGGAACAGCCGTATTTTTGTCCGTCGCCCAGTAAATCCTCAAAGAGTGGCAGGTCTTTTGGAGTAGATATGATTAATATTTCCCGTATTCCAGAATATATCAACGTAGACAATGGGTAATAAATCATTGGCTTGTCGTATATGGGCATTAATTGTTTACTAACAGAAAGTGTTAGTGGATGTAATCTTGTTCCAGAGCCACCTGCTAATATTATTCCCTTCATTATTATTCTTGTTTATACATATTCTTATAGTACTCTTTATAGTCTCCTGAGGTTACATGATTAAGCCACTCTTTGTTAGAAAGGTACCAGTCAACCGTTTTTTCTAAACCTTCTTCAAAAGTCACTGAGGGTTTCCATCCTAATTCCTTATTTATTTTAGAAGCATCAATTGCATATCTCAAGTCATGACCCGGCCTATCTTTAACATAGGAAATCAGTTTTTGTGAACTGCCTATGGGCCTAGATAATTTCTTGTCCATAACATCACAAAGCAATTTTACCAAATCTATGTTCTGCCATTCGTTAAATCCACCAATATTATAGGTTTCATGGTTTTTGCCTTTGTGAAAAACTAAGTCTATTGCCGCTGCATGATCTTCAACAAACAACCAATCTCTAGTATACTTACCATCTCCATAAACAGGGAGCGGTTTATTTTCAATAATATTATTGATGAATAAAGGAATTAGTTTTTCTGGAAAATGATAGGGTCCGTAATTATTTGAACAATTAGTGATAACGTAGGGCAAGCCATAGGTTTCTCCATAGGCACGAACAAAATGATCAGAACTGGCCTTAGAAGCCGAATACGGGGAATTAGGGTCGTATGCGGTGCTTTCTGTAAATAAGCCCTCTGTACCCAAACTACCGTACACCTCATCTGTACTTACATGATAGAATTTTTTGTTTACGAAATCTTCCCCCCAAATGCAGTTAAAAGCGTTTAGAAGATTAACCGTTCCTATTACATTTGTTCTCACAAAAGCCATGGGGTCGGCTATGGATCGGTCTACATGAGACTCCGCCGCCAAATGAATAACCCCGTCAAACATATGTTCTTTAAAAAGTTTGGCAATAAACATTTCATCGGCAATATCTCCTTTTATAAACTTGTAATTTGGAAGGCTGTCAATATCCTTTAAATTCTCCAAGTTTCCGGCATACGTAAGGGCGTCTAAATTATAAATAGTGTAGTTTGGATACTTTTTTACAAATTTCCTAACAACATGAGACCCTATGAAACCAGCACCGCCGGTAATAAGAATTTTCATATTTTATTAATTTTTAGCAGTTCTTGGGATTTTTTGTTAAGATATTTCAAAAAAGAAAAAAGAAAGAATATGCCTATTAAAATTAAAGGTATAAAGACAATGTTCTTTCCGAAAAAAGACTTCTGAACTTGTTGTGTTTTTCCAAAATTAATTACTTTAATGGCTTGTGTACGTTGCCTAAGTTCAACATTCTTATCCTCTATATTTTTAATCAAGTTGTTTTTAAGGCTAAACAAACCTGTAATATTCACCGTTTCCTTATTATCCAGTAAAATTCTTTCGTTTCCAGTAGGCGCATTAGTCTGTCCCAATTTATTTGAATAATTAGCTATAATCTCATCTACCTGCACTAAAAGACGCTTGTTTTCTTCTATCCTTGAGATTGTATTTGCTTGGTATATCTCTAGAAGACCATTAAAGTGATCATTACTGTTTATGTATTGCATCACTTTTTTACTGAAACCCTTGCCCTGTTCCACGTTTTTGTAAAAAAACGTGATTCTATGATTATAAGAACTCTTATTTTGGAGTTCTACCCTAACAATGTCTGCTATGGCATCAGTATCATCAAAGCTTTTTAATAATTCTAAATACTGTTTATCGCTTTCACTACTGGTATCTACATTTACCCTGGAAATAGCAATATCTAATCCATTGTAATCTATGTTTTCAATGCCTATGGATTTAAAAAAATCTGTGTTCTTTGACTTTATATTTGCTCTAACTTCATCAATTACATCATACAAATAGTTTTTGCTTTCCATTTGAGGTTTCACAATGACCTCTGTTTTCAATTTTTTAGATACAATTTGGTTTAACCCATAACCAATTCCCGCGCCAACAACTAGTAAGCCAAGTAAAATAAGCGCATTCTTTTTTAAATAAACGAATAATCTAAGAAATACCTTGAATAAGCTATTAAAACCATTTCCTATCAATTGAAACAATTGGCCCAAATCTATTTCATCGGAATTTTTGACTTGGTTTGACGAATTTTTTTCTGTCATTTGCTATGAATTAAAAATTTGTTTTAATATTCTGTCCGTTATTAAATATGTTGGCTTTACCCCTGTTGTTCCCAAGCCTCCTGATGCTAACGTGCTTCCAGTTTCCAATGGGTTGTCCGATGCATAATAGGCATATCTAACCTTAACATCACTTTTAATACTCTTTCTAATCTTTGATGCGGATTGAATCGCTTTTTGATAGTGAACCCCTTCCATCTCCAAACCTATTACGTTCCATGTAGATTTATGAAAGAATTTCAAAATATCCTTATTCTGTAATGATGTGCCCAAAACCGTAACCATAGTGCCTTCAAAAACTTTTAAATCATGCCCTTCAAAGTCCTCAGCGCAAAGTTCATTCTTAAAAGGGTAATTATCCGCAGTGCCTTCAAAAATATGGGCCGAAGGAATCATTAAATCTCCTTTACCGCCCTCTAGAATACCTGCTTTCCCCATTATTGATATAGAATCTACATTTAAAAATGTCGCCTTCTTTTTCTTTCCGAAGGGTTTTAACAATTCATCAATAGTTTCATAGGCCTGCTCTCCAAATGCATAGTCCATTACAAATATAACAGGTTTTTTAGCATCCGTGACCTCGCTCAAATTATAACAACATGCATCCTCGGTTAATTTGACCAAATCGAATATCTGCACGTCTATATTCGTTCCTGAAGTGTCATCCAAAGCTATCATTCCGTTTTGTTCCGCAACTTGCTTTACTTTTTCCCTTAAAAATGAATTTCCAGAACTACTTAGGGCTTCATAAATTTCTAAGGAATTAGCATCTGGGAATTCTTCATTTAATGCCTTTCTTGCAAATAGTGAATTCATGACACTATGCATATTAGCAGATATGATATGAATTGGCCTGTTTAGCAATTTATGCTTTTTTAAGGCCTCCTTGATATTATTGGCCCAACGTTCTCCATGAATGTGATGTCCTAACCGTTCTCGCAATAAGGCGCTAAAGGTTACCGCCCGTTTTTCTCCAGTGATTTCTTCCTCCAAGGATAATTTTCCTAACCAATAAATGATTTTTAAAAAACGTTCAGGGTTTTCTGTGGTAGCGAATTTGTCATAGACCTCGAGGATATCCTCAAAAGACCTGCCTAAAATATTTGCAGTATGTATTAAAGCTATCTCCCGCTCTTCTTGGGTAATTTTTTCCTTTTTTATGGTCAGCTCTAATTTTGACCAATCTCGTATCGTCTTTTCTGTATCTGGAATTAATACGCGTTTACATATCTTATGGGACTCTATGAATAGAAATGTTAAGTGGGTTAGAATATCATAAATATCAGATCTACCACGTGTAATTTCGATATTCATCTGCTCATCATCTATTCGATAGCAATTACGCCTTCTTTTGGGGGGGATAATAGGTTCCATATGCGATATGCCAAAACCTTCATCTGAAGTAAGATTTATAAACCGACACTGCTCTATTCCTTCGGGAAGTCGTTCCAAAACATAAACAAGGCCATTTAGTTCCGCTTTATCCTCAGCTACCGAACCGTAAATCTCTGGCCGTAAAGATAAAAGCGCATTCTTCAGCGCCTCTCCAGATACTCCGTTCGGCTTATAAAAACCTCTATTGAAGAGGTGTCTCATTGTAACGTAAAGTCGTTCTATCGCATTTGTAGATTCTTGCGCTCTGGTGGTTGTAATTGCTTTTCCCATAAATATTTCCTACAAAACTACAATTAAAGATTAATTACGTCTACTTTAATTCTCTTTTTGAGCCAAAAGCAGCTCCGCAACCTTTCGGTCATTAGCAAGACGCTGCACTTTATTCTGTCCTCCTAATTTTCCGATAGACCTCATGTAGCCTTTAAAGCCATCCCGTTTAATCGTGGTTATCTTTAACCGTTGTAAAATGTTCCCCACTATTAAATCATAGTAATAACTATTTTGTCGTTGAAGCGATTTATCTAAGATTTCCATAAAAATTTGCATATCAGACGGCTTACTTTCAAACTCGATAAGCCATTCATGATAAGGTAGTTCATTTCCCGGTGGTGTTATTTGAGGAGCTACGGTAAATTCATTCACCTTAGCATCAGTCTGCTCAATAGCCTCTTGCATTGCCTGCTCAACTTCTTTGGCTATAACATGTTCGCCAAATGCCGAAATAAAGTGTTTTATTCTCCCTGAGACTATAATTTTAAAGGGCTTAATTGAAATAAACCGAACGGTATCTCCTAGATTATAAGCCCACAAGCCCGCATCCGTAGAAATAATCATAACGTAATCCGTATTTAACTCAACATCTTGTAGTGTAATCCGCTTTCTACCCTCGTCAAAAAAAGTATCCGCCTTTATAAATTCATAAAATATCCCCGAATTTAAAAGTAATAACATTCCCTTTTCACTTTGGGAATTCTGGTAGGCAAAAAAGCCCTCGCTGGCCGGAAAAAGTTCTATACTAGCCACCTTTCTTCCTATGAGTTCTTCGAATTTTTTCTGGTACGGTCCATAATTGACCCCTCCATAAATAAACAACTCAAAGTTTTTAAATAAATCTCCAATGTTCCGATTGGTTTTTTCTTTAAGTTTTTCAAAATACATTTGTACCCATGAGGGTATTCCTGCTATTATGGTCATGTTCTCACCAACGGTTTCTTCCACTACGGCATTGACTTTTTCTTCCCAGTCCTCAATACAATTCGTCTCCCAAGAGGGCAGTCTGTTCTTTTGTAGATAGCTAGGAACATAATGTGCAGAAATACCGGAAAGCCTTCCTAACTTAATTCCGTTTTTCTCTTTCAGCACGGGACTACCTTGTAAAAACATCATTTTTCCGTTCACAAAACCACTGCTACCAGTTTCGTGAATATAGCTCAATATGGCATTCCTTGATGCTTCTACCTGATTCTTAATAGAAGAATTGGTGATAGGTATATACTTAGCACCAGAGGTAGTGCCCGAAGTCTTTGCGAAGTATATTGGCTTCCCCGGCCATAGTACATCTATTTTTCCTTCTACAACCTGATTGACATAAGGCTTAAGTTCCTCGTAATCTCTTATGGGAACATTAGAAACAAAATCTGAATGGTTTTTTATATCCTTAAAACTATGGTCAATTCCAAAAATCGTATCCTTGGCGGAGCTAATTAAATCCTGAAAAACTTTTTCTTGGGTTTCAATGGGCCGTGCAGACCATGATAAGGTTCTTCGTACTATATAGTTAGCGAAAATCTTAGCGGCTAAACCTTTTAAAGACATGTCTATTAATTAAAATCTATAAAATCAGATGGATTCACTGGGTTTCCGTTATCCCAAAGTTCAAAATGTAAATGTGGTCCCGTAGTCAGCTCACCGGTATTACCGACCGAGGCAATAACTTCACCTGAACGCACTATTGCTCCTTGAAACTTGTCCAAAGACCCATTGTGTTTATAGACGCTCAAGAGTCCGCCCTTATGTTCAAGAATTATAACGTACCCGGTGTCCGCTGTCCATTCTGCAAAAATAACCGTACCATTTGCTACTGCCTTTACTGGGGTGTCTCTTGGGGCCACGATATCTACTGCATAGTGTTTTTTCTGAGCGTCAAAATTCATAGAAACGGTGCCTGTAATTGGCGGAAATAATACAATATTACTTTTAGTGGTATTACTTTCAAACAAATTGTACTTGTCCTCCAGAGCCACTTCGGCTCTTAATAAAGAATCTTCCTTTGTTGGGGTTAAGTCAATGGATGCTGGGTCTATTTTAAATTGATCGAATAAAGAATCCCTGTTAATTTCATTATTTACGATGTCCCCTTTTAATACCATTCTAATATTGTCCAAATACTTATTGGTATAATTTAAGACCCGTACCAAAGAATCGCTTTTATAAGTTAGTTCAGTAGCCTGTTTCTTAAGCCTTGTAGAGGAATAGCCAGGTATATACTCCCTTAAAGGCGTAAAGGCTATTAACAAGATAGTGAAGCCGATTAGACCAATCATAAACAGGGAGCCAGTAACAAAAACGTTCAATCTACTGAGCTTAAAAGATATTTTTTCTTCAAAAGTATTCTCGTTAAGAATAACTAAACGATACTTGTGAAGCAGTTTTCGTTTTATTTCTTTTCTTTTTTTAACCTTTTTAGCCATTACAACAAAGATAAACTTACCAAAGTAAATAGCGTTGGTTCATCCGTATAAATCTACCCTCCCCCTCATAAACTATTAAATTTCAATAGATTAAGGTGCAAAAAGCTACTAAAACGATTATTACATGTAGGATTCGTTAATATCTTAGAAAGCTATTTTACTTTTTAGTACCTTTGTTTTTCTCATTTAAAGATATTCATATGACATTTTCTAATATAATTTTAGCTATTGGTCCATGGCAAATAGCAATTGTTGTTCTCGTTGTACTCTTATTATTTGGAGGGAAAAAAATTCCTGAATTAATGCGTGGTTTGGGAAGCGGTATCAAAGAGTTTAAAGATGCCTCAAAGGAAGATGAAAATTTAGAAGAACCTAAAAAAGAGTAACTCTTTTATTTTCTTTGTTTTTTATGCGCCACTCTTAAAACTGGCGCTTTTTTATTTTTTTACTTTTCTTCCCGATCTCCTCTATAATTTACAATGACCAATTTCATATACATCATGTGTTAGAAGTTATTTTAGTACTTAATCTTTTCCAAAAGCAAACACTATTGCTGCTTACACGACAAAAACCGGCTCTTTCACAACAAAAAATAGATCGGTTAGGAGCTAACTTGTATTTTCGATTCTGAATATAAGCCTTAAAGCTGTTTATACTTCTGAATGAAGATAAATTTCAAAGTCCTTCTAAACATGAAGACGATGTATACCCCTATAAGAAAAATTGTAAGCCTTCTTTTTGTTACCTTCACTTTGATTACCCACGGTCAAAGTTTTAATGACTTGTCGGTGCAGGAAGAAACTCCCAGTACTATTGGCTACAACGCCGTAGAAGATTCTAGTCTATCTGAACAAGATGAAGATACGTTCCTAAGAGTTGCCGACGCTAATGATATTCCTCAACGGACATTTTCAAATATAAAAAACGCCACCGATGGGTATTATGCCATATCAATGGTCCTAAGTTCTGATAAGAATATAAAAAGAGCCATAAAAAAACACAAAAGAAAAGGTTTTGAGCCCGGTTATATTTATGTTCAAGACAAAGGTCTTTATTACTATTATATTAAAAGTTATACAAATTGGAAGCCGGCAATAGACGATATCAATTCAAAATTTGAAAATACCTTTCAAGATAATGTCTGGATTTTAAAAATAAACGATAGTGAGCCGAATGAGGAATTTGTTGTAAATGACAAACTGAATGAGCCAATCTTAGAAAATCAGAAGAGTAAAGAGGTTTCTGAAAATACCAAATCAGAAAAGAAAGTCTCGGGAAAATCAGCAAATAAGGATAAGCTAATTAAACGTGCCGACGAATTTTTTAACAAAATGTGGTATGCAGAAGCAGCTAAACTTTACGAACTGGCTTTAAACAAAGGGAGAGAAAATTACTCATACCAAGTATTACAGAAAGCCGGGGACGCTCATTATTTCAATACAAATATGGAGCAGGCGTATAAATGGTACCATATATTATATGAGAATTATAGTAATGAGATGTCTGCAGATAACATCTTTAAATATGCCCATTCTTTAAAAGGAACGGGTAATTACGCAAGATCAAAAAAATTAATGCGTCTCTATAACAAAAAGCTAAAGGCATCAAGTCAACCCACTAGAATGTCAAATAAGCAAAAGGAAATAGAGCTTGACAATATTCTAAATACTGCAAAAAAGTTTGAAATTAAAAACCTGCAGATCAACTCAGAAAATTCTGAATTCTCTCCAATGTTCTTTGATGAAGATATCGTATTTGCTTCGGCAATGGATTCTTCTGTTTTTAATACCAGACGGTATAAGTGGAATAATCAACCATATCTAGATCTATATGTTTCCAAATTAAACGAAGAATCACAAGAATTGAAAAACGCTGTTAAATTCTCTAAGAAAGTCAATACCAAATACCATGAGGCATCTGTTGCATTTTCCCCAGACAATGAAACCATGTACTTTACACGTAATAATTACGGGAAAAAGCTAAAACGCGATAAGAAAGGTATTAACCACCTTAAGATATACCGATCAAAAAAAATAAATGGAGAATGGTTGGAGGCGACAGAAGTTTCCTTCAATAGTGACGCCTATTCTACAGGTCACCCAGCTGTAAGCCAAGATGGGAAGAAAATGTATTTCGTGTCAGACATGCCAGGTTCTTTGGGAGAAACAGATATTTTTGTAGTTGATATTAATGAAGATGGCTCGTTTTCAGAACCACGAAACTTAGGTCCAGAAATTAATACAGAGCAAAAAGAAATGTTTCCTTTTATTAACGATAAAAAGTTCTATTTCTCCTCGGATGGACATACAGGTTTAGGAGGGTTAGACGTTTATGAAGCTTCTTTTGATACCGAGAAAGGGTTTACAGGCGTAAAAAATCTTGGTAAACCTATTAACAGTAATAAAGATGATTTCTCCTATATAATCAATGAGGAGACTCAAAAGGGTTATTTCGCCTCTAACAGGGATGGCGGAAAGGGAGACGACGACATCTATTCTTTTAAACGTCTTATCATAGAAGAAATTCCTGAAAATAAAAATGCTATTGCTGGAGTGGTTGCCGAACTAATTACTGGTGACTTAATGCCTAAAGCAATGGTAGAATTGCTAGATGAAAACAATATTAAGCTTAAAGAGGTAGAAACTTCGGCCGATGGTAGTTTCATATTTGAAGATTTGGATTCCAATACCAGGTACACGCTAAGAACCACAAATGGAGATACTTATTTTGAAGATGAAAGAGAAACAGCAACAGAAGATAATACTACGGTCAATGTAGAGGTTAAACTAAGAAAACTTCAAGAAATGATTACCGTTGAAGATGGAATACGAAAGCTTAAGACGGAAATGATTCACTTTAACTTTGACAAGTCCTACATTAGGCCTGATGCAGGGAAAGAGCTTGACAAGTTAGTCGAAGTAATGAACGAATATCCTGATATGGTCATCAAGGTTGAGTCCCATACAGATTCTAGAGGTAGTGCCGTATACAACAAATATCTGTCTGGCAAAAGGGCCCAGTCTACAAGAGACTATATAATATCCAAAGGGATTGCTCCAGAGCGTATACAAAGTGCTATTGGTTATGGTGAGGAAAGGCTCTTAAACGGATGTGATGGAAGTGTCGCTTGCACCGAACAAAATCACTATTTAAATCGTAGATCAGAATTTATAATAGTAGAAATGTAAATTATATTGATATATAAGCTAAAAAAAAGCCCTCGATACGTATCGAGGGCTTTTTACATTTAATTCTTGCTATTTAAAAACCTAATAATCCTTGCTCCTCTTCTTTTACATTTCAATTACTAATTAATTTATACAAGTTAATAACCTCCTAAAAGAACTAGTTCCATACCGTTAAACCCATATTTTTACCACTTATAGATCAATTAAAATAAGCTTACCCCATTCATAGCCTTTATATCCCTTTTGCCTAATATACTCGTAATTGAGCAAGTCATCTCCGATATTTACAGCATAGAAACCTATAAATGTTCAGGTATGGAAAAAATTATACTCGTAAAAGAAATTTACGTAGAGGCTTTCAAAAACTGGAAGAGCTATATACTAGAAAACTATTTTAAAGTATTTTCTTGGCTATGTTTTGCGCTATTGGCGCTTGCAATTTATGCTTTCATCTTTAGAGTATCTACAGGATTTTCTTTTAGCAATCTATAAGAAATCAAATTAAATAAGCAAATAAAAAAAGACCAGTGAAATTCACTGGTCTTTTTTTATTTGCTTATTTAATTTTTAATCTACAAAACGAACTGTTTTCATGATAGCTTCCAGCTCAAACATATAATCTCTTTTTTCAGTTGCAGGGGCAAATGTAAAACCCTCTAGCACTAACTTTCTATTGTTCGGTTTGTCATTGATAATATAGGTCAAGAAAGGGCCTGCCATAGGATATCCGGACATTTCCCAAATACCTCGGACCTCTGCAGCCTTTCTACCAGCTATTTCTACAGGGAAAACGTATGGAGAAAAAGCTTTTTCCGTTATCATGTGGTTTTTCTTGCCCGGAATATCCTCTCCTGGAATAAATAGACCTCCAATAGAATCCCTCATACGCACGATATCTTGAACAAAAGTAGAATCATTGGAAAAGGTATTCCAAGGAACACTGTAGGCGATAATATTCATGTTTCCCTTTTGTATTTGACGATCGATCCAAACAAAATCTTTTTCTTCGCGCCCAACTTTATATATAGAAGGCACGTTCAATTCAACCCCAAAATTATTCTGTAAGGCTTTTTCGTTACTTAGCGACTTCAAAAATCTATTTTGAGCCTCATCTAATTCTAGTCTTTTAAAAGCGGTTATAAATTCCGGAGCTTTTTCGTTAAGATTCGTCAGTATTTCTTCCTTTGTACGTCCTTTAATCACCCCAACCTTCTGCGGCTTCGCATACATATTACTTTTCATGTGGGCTAGGTTAAGGGTATCCTGCATAACATAAAGAACGGACCTTGTATTTCTCACGGCACCAGAAAATACTTTCGGTGGTATTTGAGTAATGCTGAATAAGGCTTCATCCCAAGTTAGGCCAAGTGCAGGTGCCGCAAAACTCTCTCGAATCCCGTCGCCAACCTCACTGTTCCATAACTCGTTATCAATAACGACCGTAAGCGTGTTATAAGCGCCTATGGAATTTGGTAAATAATCTTTTTTTTCTCCTTCTTCACAAGAGAACAAAAGGATAAAAGCGAAAATGGGTAAAAAAAATAATCTTTTCATTTTGTATTTCTAATTAGGATGAACAATCACACAATTTAAGTTTTGTGCCTGGTTTTAAATTGTTACCACTAATACCGTTCCATTCTCGTAAATTATCAATACTAACTCCAGGATATTTTCTAGAAATAGTCCAAAGTGAATCACCACTCCTCACTTCATGTACACGAGAATTGCTTGAAATGGCCGTTCTAGATGGTGTTTTCTTTGGTTTTGTTGTTGCACTAGGGCTCTTTCTAGGGTATATGGTTAACCGTTGTCCTATTCTTAAATTATTGCCTCTAAGACCGTTCCATCGTCTAATTTGACTGACCCCTACTCCATACCTCATGGCTATTTTACCTAAATAATCACCATCTCGTACTCGGTATCTAATTCTATTCTCTTCCGCTTGCTTTACCAATTGCGGTAACGGACTCTCTTTACTTTTAAGTTCCTTAGCTACATGGGCATAAATAGCCTCTTCATTGGCTACAAACTTCCCCATCTCCGTTAAAGGCAGTCGCAATGCATGTTCTTTACCTTTTTGAAAAGGAATAGCGTCCAGTTTATACGAAGGGTTCAAAATTTTTAATTCTTCCTTGGAAATTCCTGTCAATTCTGAAATCTGATCAAAGGTTATAAGGCTTTTTACGTGTACGGTGTCCGTTTCAAAATAAGGTCTATCTACTTTCTTGCCTTTAATACCGTGTTCTTCAGCATATTCAAAAATATACATTGTTGCTAAAAAAGCAGGCACATACCCTGCCGTTTCCCTGGGTAAATTTCTTCTAATATTCCAATAGTTTCTATGGCCCCCAGACCTTCTTATTGCCTTGTTTACGTTTCCAGGTCCAGAATTATAAGCAGCTAAGGCTAAATCCCAATCCTCATAAATTCTATATAATCGATTTAAATATTTACAGGCTGCTTCGGTAGATTTTATAGGATCGCTACGCTCATCTACGTAACTGTTAATTTCCAGTTTCATCTCACGGCCAGTGCCGTACATAAATTGCCAAAGACCGGTAGCACCTACGCGTGATCTTGCCTTGGGGTTTAATGCTGATTCCACAATAGATAAATATTTCATTTCCAGAGGAATATTGTGGTTGTCCAATTCCTGTTCAAAAAGTGGAAAGTAAAATTGACTTACGGTCATCATCTTTTCCATTAGACCGCGTTTTCTGGTAAGGAAAGATTTTATCACGCTTTCTAGAGAAGGATTATAAGAAACATTGAACGGCGTTTTTTGGTTTAGCCTTTCTAATCGCAATTTTAACGTGTCCGAATTTAAATCTAATTCTGCCTTTTTATCCGTGTCCAAATTAGCGACCTCATCATATATTTCGTCGTATAAGGAAGCGCTTGTCATAAGCTCTTTCATCCATAGGCTGTCTAGTTTAGCCGCCAATTCAATGTCGCGTAGGTTATACGTGGTAGAATCCTTAGGTTTCATCAGGACAAGATTACCCTCTGGAACAGCATTAGTAGCGTTTCCACTTGATGTTTCAACTATGGAATCTGAAACCAAAACTAGCGTGTCTTTGGAAAGTTTTTTTCCCAAATCCGTTGTTTTGTTCAATTGTGCGGTTGAATCTACTTCTTGCCCATTGGTTATAAAGGCAAGGAATAATATACCTAAAAAGGTGAAAAAATTATATTTAAGCTTATTCATAATGGACGAAATATTCTAAGCGGGACTAACGAAAATCGCACATTTTTTTGTGAGAATAAAATTTAATCTCTTAAAATACAGATAATCTCGGTATATGCCGTTTATCGATAACGCCCTTACTGGTCTAATATTGCAGCTATTCCGGGCAAGGTTTTACCCTCTAGACTTTCTAACATTGCACCTCCGCCAGTAGAAACATAGCTCACTTTTTCCTCAAAGCCGAATTGCTTTACCGCTGCAACGGAATCTCCTCCACCAACAAGGGAAAAAGCACCATTTTGTGTAGCTTGGTCTATATAATTACCTACTGCTATAGTCCCCTTTGCAAAATTTTCCATTTCAAAAACGCCGACAGGTCCATTCCATAAGATTGTCTTGGAGTTCGTAATAACATTTTTAAAGATTTCTAATGTCCTAGGGCCGGCATCAAGACCTTGCCAGCCATCGGGTATTTTATCAACATCAACCACTTGTGTTTGGGCGTCATTGCTAAAATCGTTCGCGGCTAAAACATCCACAGGAATATGAACCTTGACTCCTTTTTCTTTAGCTTGTTTTAGAATATCCATAGCTAAGTCCATCTTATCATCCTCGCAAATAGAATCTCCAACTTTTCCTCCTTGTGCCTTTATAAAGGTATAGGTCATTCCGCCACCGATAATTAAATCGTCCACTTTATCAAGGATATTTTCGATAATGGTTATTTTAGAAGACACCTTTGCCCCACCTAAAATAGCCAGCACGGGCTTTTCCCCAGTCCGCATCACTTTTTCGATGGCATCTATCTCTTTAGCCAACAAATAACCGAAACACTTAGCGCCCTCAAAATATTTAGCCACAACAGTAGTGGATGCATGTGCTCTATGCGCCGTTCCAAAAGCATCGTTCACGTATATATCACCAAGCTTTGAAAGCTTTTCAGCAAAAGACTCATCGCCTTTTTCCTCTTCCGCATGATATCTTAGGTTTTCTAGTAAAAGCACCTCGCCGTCCTGCAGTTCTTGAACTGCTTTTTCAGCCTCATCGCCCACACAGTCTTCAACGAATTTTACCGAGACGCCGATAATATCCGAAACTTTAGCACAAATATGTTTTAATGACATATCTGGATTGCGTACTCCTTTTGGTCTGCCCAGATGACTCATAAGTACAGCACTACCTCCATCTTCTAAAACTTTTATAATCGTTGGTTTCGCCGCTTCTATTCGGTTGGCATCAGCAACTTCAAAGTCATCATTCAAAGGAACATTAAAATCAACTCGAATAAGCGCTTTTTTGTTTTCAAAATTATAATCGTCCAATAGCTTCATGACATTTCTGCTTTTTATGAGTAACAAATGTAAAGATTAATGGGGATGAGATAAAGTACTGAACAAGATTATTTGTATAAAAAAGGTAATTCCTTAATGGGTCAAAAAACGACTATATTTGACTTTATGTTGTTCAAAGATATTTTAGGGTTAGCCCATATAAAGAATCACTTGGCACTCAGTGCAGATGCCGGAAGAATACCACACGCCCAACTATTCGTAGGTCCAGAAGGCTCGGGCACCTTACCCATGGCATTGGCCTATGCGCAGTATATTGTTTGTGACAACAAGAATGGAGAAAATTTGGAAGGTGCGGTGAACTGTAATCTAAAATTCGATTCTTTTTCCCACCCAGATGTTCATTTTGCTTTTCCGGTTGCAAATTCTGACAAGGTGAAAAGCCATGCAGTGAGTAATCATTATATACAGGAGTGGCGACAGTTTGTAAGCGAGCAACCTTACGGCAACCTTTTTGATTGGTACCGTCTTATCGATATTGAAAAGAAGCAAGGACAAATAGGGGTTGATGAAGCACTGGACGTGGTGAAAAAATTATCCCTAAAGTCCTATGAAGGAGGCTATAAGGTGATGTTGATATGGATGGCGGAACGCATGAATAATGCCGCAGCCAATAAACTTTTAAAACTTATTGAAGAACCTCCTGAAAAAACGGTGTTTCTTTTGCTTTGTGAGGACGAAGAGCAAATAATCCAAACCATTAGGTCTAGATGCCAGGTGTTGCACTTCCCTCCGTTATCCGAAGATGCCATTACAAAAGCTTTGATTGAAAAAGGAGCAAACAAACAGGAAGCTATTCGTATTGCACATGAGGCCAATGGAAACTTTAACAAGGCCATTGATCTACTAAATGAGGATTCGGAGGATTTAGTCTTCGAGAAATGGTTCGTTCAATGGGTTCGCACTGCATTTAAGGCCAAAGGCAATAAAGGCGCCATCCATGAGCTCATTCTTTGGAGTGAAGAGCTTGCAAAAACAGGAAGAGAGGTTCAAAAAAAATTCTTACATTATTGTATAACGGTAATGCGTCAAGCGATGCTCATAAACTATGGTGCAGAAAAACTAGCCTATATAAAAATTCATGATACTGGTTTTCAATTAAAGAAGTTCGCTCCCTTTGTTCATGAGAACAATATTATCATTATAACCGAGGAATTAGAAAAAGCTATTTATCACATTGAAAGAAACGGTAATGCCAAAATAGTTTTTACGGATCTATCCATAAAGCTTACACGGCTCCTACATAAAAAACCAAACCAACTAAAGACATGAAATCACTTTTAGACCATACTGCGGAAATTTTATTGTTGTTATTCTTGATCATTACTTTTTTACAAAGTGGGATCGATAAGATTATAGATTGGAAGGGGAATCTTAGTTGGCTAAAAGGCCATTTTGCAGAGACCCCATTAAATAATATGGTTCCCCTGCTACTTGGTACCGTATTGCTCACAGAAATAGTTGCGGGAATTCTTTGTTTCGTGGGTATAATACAGATTGCTATGAGAGGCAATACTACAATGGCTCTATATGGTGCCATAGTGTCTTGTCTTGCGTTATTAATGTTGTTGTTCGGGCAGCGAATAGCTAAAGATTATGAAGGCGCCAGAACCATAGCGGTATATTTTATTCCTGCTATATTCTTGGTCTTTCTGTTACAATAAAATCCTCCGATGGAGGTTTTTTTAGAGGCATCGAACGCCCCGAACACTCAGGGGAACCGCTGTACAAAACACCCGAAAAACAAAAAACCTTCCAAAAAGGAAGGTCTTGGAGGCATCGAGCGGATTCGAACCGCTGTACAAGCTTTTGCAGAGCTGTGCCTAGCCACTCGGCCACGATGCCATAATTTATGGACTGCAAAGGTAGCACCTTATTACAAGGTTTCAAAAATATATAATCAGGATCTTTTAGATTTTAGAATTACCGTAACCTTTTCAACATCACCATTGATAGGAGGGTTTACTTTGGAGACTGCTACTTTCGAGCTTTCGACAGTTGGTAACTCTTGAAATATACGGTCATTTATTCTTTTAACAACGTGCTCCAAAAGTTTAGAAGGTATCGCCATTTCCTCTTTTACGATGTGGTTAATATGAACATAATCTACGGTATCATTCAAACTATCGGTAGAAGCTGCTTTAGACAGGTCTGCTTTAACAGCTATATTCACTAGATAATCACTCCCCAATTGTGTTTCTTGAGGTAGACAACCGTGATAAGCGTAAACTCTAATATTTTCTACAAGGACTGTTCCCATTTGTTACTATTATAAGGCGTAAACTTAAAACAAATGAAACAATTTTTTAGTACGTACACCTACAATTACTGATTCCTTGGAAAAGATCTACCCCTAGGGTTACCACGTGGGTTCCTGTACTGTAACCAAGTAATTCGTTAAGAATAATTTGGTAGGAATAACCAAAGTAAAAATTACTCTTCTTTAATCCTGCTATAGGTGCAATGTATAAGGGGTCGCCAATCTGGTCGTTTAGAAAACGATAGGTAAGGCCTGCGTAATAATAGTCTTCAAAATCGTACCATCTGAACTTTACGTTTAAATCGGTAACGGAACGGCCGTCGCTCTCAAAAAGTTGAAAAAATACCGATGGTTCTATTTCTAAATTACTGTTTTTACTTTTACTATATCTATATCCTGTATAGAGGTAATAATTACGTAACCTATTAGGCTCAAAAATAGGGTTGAACTTGGTTAGGTCCTTGTCAATTAAATTTGAAGCGTTCGCGCTAATGTAAAACTTATCATACCTGTACAAAAGACCAACATCAAAGTTATGGTTCGTAGTAGCCCTATCGTCTGTTACACTAGGGTCCAAAGCATCGAAATTCTCAATATCTATTCTAAACTGGTTAAAATTATATGAAATACCGAATGATAAAAATTCATCATCGTACCTGTCCAATGTTAAGTGATGCGCAAATGAAACACGTGCGCCCCTTTGCTTTGTTTCTCCGTTACTATCGTTGTATAGTAAAGCGCCAATACCGGATTTTTCTCCCACCCGCATATCAGCTGCTAAAGATTGCGTATCCGGAGCATCTTTAATTCCAACCCACTGCGTTAACCCGTTAACACGAATTTTTACATGGTCGCCTATACCAGCGTAGGTCGGGGACATCACAAAAGGATTGTCTGCCAAATATTGAGACAACTGGGGGATCGTCAGCTCCTGACCTTTAAGGGCGAAGGCACTTATTAAGAAGGCCAAGGTCAATAATTTATTTCGCATAATTTTCAAGGTTAAGTTCTATCTGTATAAGGTAAAGTGGCCAACAAATTCTCTGTTGTCCTCATCTCCGTTAAGCTTTATAACGTACCAATAATCGCCTGTTGGCAGTTCGCTTTGGTTGTACAGGCCATCCCATCCGGCATCATTTAAGCCCATTCGGTAAACCTCCCTACCATAACGATCAAAAATGATGGTTAGTATCTCTGGAAAGGCCTCTTGATTCCTAGGTAGCCAAGCGTCGTTTTGACCATCGCCATCAGGAGTAAAGAAATTAGGTATTTCTATATCTATAAACTCCATGAAAATATTGGCCTGGGCCTCACATCCGTTCTCATCCACCACGGTTACCACATAGGTATCTGTTCTTCTAATGATGAAAGTATTTTCCGCGCCATTGTCCCTATCATCAAAGTAGAAGGTATATCCTTCTCTTCCTCCTGCTGCAGTTGCCGTAATCTCATTAATTCCGCTCTGCTCTAATGTCAACGTAAGTGGTTCAAAGTTTTCTATCTCAAAATCAAACGTTTGTACACATCCATTGGCATGCGCTATGGCTATGTAGTGCATTCCAGGAACAGAATTTCTAAAGTCTGGATTAAGTTGCATATCCGCAGGGTCTGTTGAATCCAGCGCATAGAGCACGTCACCAATTATCGTTTGGTCTTCTAACGTAATGTTTACGTAATTATCCGGTGCGTCTCCAGAGCATTCATATATAGGCTCAATTGTGGCATTTAAATTAACGCCCGGCGTAATATCTACAACAATATTCGCTTCGCATCCATTTGCATCTCTAACGAAAACTAAATAATTATCACCTGGCAGGCCATTAAAAACTGTTCTGTCCTGAACATAGTCCGCATCGCTATTAGAATTCAGACTTGTACTATATGGAGCTGTACCTCCCGTAATATTTAATGTAATTGAACCGTCACTACTTCCCTCACAAACTTCTGGAAGAATAGTGGCGTCAATTTGTAGCATGGTCGGTTCGGTAATCGTGTACTGCAATTGTTCAAAACACCCGTTCTGGTCTTGAGCAATAACCGTGTAGTCACCTGGTGCTAGATCCGCAAACGTATTTTCATTATCGAACTGGTTCAGGTTTGGAGAAATTGCGTATTGATATCCTCCTGCACCGCCAGAAAGTGTTACGGTAATACTACCGTCTTCTTCACCTGTACAACTAACATTTATGATGTCTTCTGTATAACTTAAAGGGGTAGGTTCAATAATTTCTACACGTTCTGCAGAGACCGTACAATCTTCACTAGTTACATTCACAAAATAAATACCTGCTGACAACCCTGTAAATTCACCAAGCATTTGAGGTCCGGCAATTCTTGAGGCTGCGCTCAAAGATACGTCGGTGTAAAGTTCATACTGGTAATTTCCTAGTCCGCCAGAAGCATCTGCATAAATTATAGCAGTGCTTTCTCCAGTACAATTAATTACAGCTGCCGAACTATCAACATCCAAAATCAAAGGCATAATCGGGTCTTCTGTAATCTCATTGGATTCTATAGAAGCACAGTTGAAGGAATCTTGTACGAAATAACTATAGGTTCCGGCACCAATATTAGAGAACACATGGGTGTTTGGACCGTTTAACTCATTAAAAGCACTGAACGTATTGCCGTCCATGCTGAAACTATAAGGTCCTGTTCCTCCTGTTGCGGTTAATTCCAATTCCGCTTGTGTAGCGCAAGTCAAAGCACTTGTTCTAATTAATTGGGCAGAAACCTCCGTCGGATCTATAATCTGAATTCTATTTGACTCTGCCTCACAATTATTATCATCTAGAACCGTAACACTATAGAATCCTGCGCCTAAGTTGTCAAAAGTTGGCGATGCCTGTGGAACCGATATTGGCTGAGCAGTTGTACTGGTCATATCCGGATACACATTCAATTGATATTGATAGACAGGTGTAACGTTCCTAGCTCCAACTGATGCTGTTATAGAAGCTGTATCATCGCCATAACAAACCAAAGTGCTGGCAGAAATAGTAGCTATAATATCATCTGGACGAACAAGGGTAATGTTCCCTGTATCCGTGTATAAACACCCAAAACTATCCGCTACGGTTATATCAAAGTTACCCGCTGACAATCCACTGAACAAGAAAGCGCTCACATTCGTCCGTACATAAGGGGCTTGGCCTGTTGTAGTATTTGTCAAAGTAATGGTGTAAGGCCCATTTCCTCCTTCCGGGTTCACCAGGACGCTACCTTGATCATTAGAACAGCTTACGCTAGATTCAATGCTGATTACAGCACTTATTGGAGCTTCGGGCGCTATAATGGTAATGACATTAGAGTTTTCAACACAGAAAGGCGCCTCGGTTTGCGTAATTGTTACATAATAAGAACCTCCTGGAAGACCTGTTATTGGAGGCAACGCAGTGGCCGTATTCCCATTACCGGATTGTCCTGCAATAGGATTGTTATTAGCATCGAATACTTGATAGTCATAAGCTCCTACATAATCTGTGATTCCCACACTAAAGCTTCCGTCATCAATACCATTGTTTAAGCATTCCTCATCCGTAAGTTTTGTGGCAACCACCTGCATTTCCAATGGCTCTTCTATGGTGTGTACCGAATCAATTGTACATCCTGTGTCCAAATTGCTGACGCTTATGCTATAATTGCCAGCTCCAAGTCCTGTGAATAAACCAGTACTATTAGTATCTGTATATGTTACGTTAATGCCATTGATGACAAAATTTAAATTAGGTGTTGCCAAAGCTGGGTTAATCGTAAGGTTTACCTGAATTTGAGCATCATTGCCAGGATTACAGGTAACAGGGGCTACATCTGTAATAACAGGATTGATTATTTCAATAAATGGGTCTATAGTTTCCGTGATTATAGGACTAGCACAACCATTATCATCAAATGCAGTTATTTCATAGACTCCCCCAGCGTAATTAGTTTCTACATAAATAGCATTTGAACCATCCTGTACAACAGTTGCCGTAGTCGTATTTACAAATCTGTACCTGACAAAATTGTTAGAACCACCCGATAGGGTTGAGGTGTCAACAGAGATACTTGCCGTATTCGCATTGTTACCAACAGTACACGCAAACTGCTGTATGTTTGCTGTAAAACTAGAAACTACATTGGGCTGCCTTATGACTTGGGTAATATCGCTATTACATCCATTAGGAGATGCTACTCTTATCGTGTACGTAATGCCAGCAATGGAACCTTCCAAACCGGTGAAAACTGCTGTTGCATCCGTATTGCTTGAAGCATTAATCGGGAATGCAGCGCTACTACCCGGACCAGCTATAATAGTAAAGGTATAAGGTCCTATTCCATTGTCTGGGCTCGCATTTACAGTAATAGTGCCGTCACTGGCTCCATTACAAGTGACATCCGTAAAATCATCAACACTTATGTTTGGTACGACAGCAGGTTCTAATCGCTGGGTTACCGTAGTACTACAGGTATGACCTGTGGCGGTATCCGTTATCGTAAATACATAGTCCCCTACCATAGTTAAGTTTGTAAACGTTGCTGTTGCACTTCCTAAAACTGCAGGTTGTGGTGTAGAAGCATCAGGAAAGGCAACTGTATAGTCAAATGTTCCAGAGCCTCCGGTCTGCGTTACCGTGATTTCGCCACCAGAGTTACAATCTATGGTTTTATCAATAGTAGCACTTGGAGAAATAACTTCATATAAAATTGTAGCCGAGGTTGTTGCGGCACAGGTAAGTTGATCGGTAATCTGTACCTCATAGGATCCTGCACCTAATCCAGAAAAAGTTGTTGTCGCTTGTGGTGCTCCGAACAAGCTTCCGTTTCGCAGTAATTGATAGGTATAATTACTTCCCTGACCTCCTGTTACACTTACCACCTCGATCTCTCCAGAGAAATCAGTACAATTTCCTGTATTAACCTGTAAGTTCGCAGAGATAGGCTCTGGGTTTATTAAGGTTACATCTGTTAATCGCTGCATACAATCGTTCTGGTCTTTAATCCAGACCTGATAATCCGTTCCGGGAGTTACTGATCCTGCAAGGGCCGTAAATCTTGGGTTGGCTACAAAACTTCCTATTGCTGGTGATGGGTCCGTAGCTAGTCCTACAAAATAGGTGTATGTTCCCCAACCGCCTTGCGCATCAATAACTTCAATTACTCCATCGTTAAAGGCACAGGTAATAGGTTCTACCTGTGTATTTCCGGTAATTGGACCATTAGGGCCAGCAATAGCAAAGAAATCTGTTGTTGTACAGTTAGGATTACTGTCTTGGACAATAGCTACCCTGTACTCTCCCTCTCCTAAGGCGAAAGGTGTTGTAGGGCCACTATTGACTGACACTCCACTAGCACCGACAATAAGAACATCGTCTCCTAAGGCAACCGTTCCTTGAGAGTCATATATTTGCCATGAGAATCCTCCGCTGTATGGATTAATTGGGTCATTGATCGCAAAACTCACCGAGCCATAAGTTCTATCACAAACAACATCAACAACTGTCGACGTTATTTCAAAATTATTTGGTTCACCCACCGTATGGGAAATTGAAACTACACAGTTGGTATTTATGTTTCTCACTTCAAAATTATGAGGCCCTGTACTTAAATTTGTAAATGTATTAGATGCTCCGAACACACCACTCGGTAATTCTCTAAATTCATAGTTTGCCAGACCTGCCGGTGTGCTTGAGTCCGTTAGCGACCCAAAAGCGTTGATGGTGATATTCTCTCCTACAATACATGAAATCGTTTGGTCTACCGTAATCGTAGCCGGCAGTAATTCGTCAAAAGGAGCTATGCTAGCCGACGCTGTACCTTGACAACCATTGTCGTCAAAAACAATAATGGTATAATCTCCACCGAGCGTATTGGTTTCGATATAAGTATCGTTGGAACCGTCTTGAACAGGCGTTACCAAATCCAGGTTATTGAAGAATTGATAACGTACAAATGTATTGGAACCTCCGGTTACACCTTGAACAGAAATACTTGCATTGTTCTCATTATTTCCTGTAGTACATAAAAATTCTACAGGTGTATTCATGGTTACCGCTATAGCACTTGGTTCGCCAATGGGTATTGCAACACTGTTCGTCGGACAATTATTGGCAGAAGATGCCGTGATAGTTACAATATATCCTGCTCCTAATGTTGGCGCAAGACCTGTGAAGGTTGCGCTAGTATTTGTCGTGCTCGATGGGCTTATGTTAACACTACTACCATCCCTATCGGTAATCTCAAAAGTATAGGGTCCTATGGCATTATCTACAGCAGAAATAGTAATCGTACCATCGGTATCTCCGTTACAAGTTACATCCGTGGGAGCAATAGCATCCACAATAGGCTCCAATCTAACCGGAACCTCTACTGTAAAAGTTCTTGCAGGGCACGATGACCTGTTGTTATCATAAACCGATACCGTATACGTTCCCGGTGTAGACGTTGTCCATTCTTCTGGTGAGGTCAGGGTTGTTCTTGTTTCGCTTTCTGGTCCGGCGATCTCATAGTCATAAGAACCCGAGCCGTCCGTAGCTTCAATGGTAATCACTGCATCCGGGCCATAAGGGTTAGGTGCGGACACTACTGTACAATCCAATAATTTTGTATTTGTTGCACTTGCCTCTAAGACAGGGTATATTTCTGCCGTATCCGTAGCAGTACATCCATTAGCATCTATGATCGAAATAGTATATGAGCCTACTGCGACGTTATTGAACGAACCTCCATTATTAACATAAGATGTTCCTCCGTCAATAGAATATAAATATGGTGCGGTACCCCCACTTGCATTTATGGTAATTCCAAATGGTGTTGCACAATTTGAAGTGGTTACACTTGAAATGGTAGGGCTTTGAGAGATATCCATGGAGACCGTGTGCGACGGTAAAGTCGTCACAGGACAACTAAACTGGTCTGCAATCTCTACGAGGACATTGAAAGGTGTTGCCGTTACATCGACCAAATTAGAAATAGGAACTTCTACTGGATTATCCGACGTAACTATATCGGCAATAAAGTTGACACTACTTAAAGTGTAGGTGTATGTTCCTCCACCACCCTGTGGGTTCTGGATTTCAATCAATCCTGGATTGGCACAGGTAATATGAGACAGTACAACGGGGGTAAACGTGATGGGGTCCAATTGTTCGACCTCTACATTCTCGCTACCTATAACACAATTGTTTGGGGCAGCTCCTCTTATTTCTACGTAATAGTCTCCGGTTCCTAAACTTGCAGGGGTAGGCACGGTAAAGGAGTCTCCTGAGATAAACCCGGTCTCCGTTCCGGATGTTATAAGAGTTGGTGCCCCTATTGGAAGTGTATCATCTAATCGATAAAAATCCCAATCAAAGGAACCGCCAAGTTCATTAAGCGTTGTTTCCGTAACCGTATAGGTAATTTGTCCGTTACTAACTCCGTCGCAGGTTGGAGTTACATCAGCTGTTATTTGTACAGGTGGTGGTGCAAGTGTATTTACGTTTTGCGAACTTTGCCTAACGCAAGGACTAGAGTCACGAACATAGAATACGTAGGTTCTACCCGGAACTAACCCGGTGAAAACAAAACTTCCTTCTCCTGCCGGAACAGTATTGCCTCCAGAATCGACTGTTCCTCCTGGTTGCCAAGTGGCCAATGCAGGATTAAAGTTTACAGGGTCTTCCGAATATGTATATTCATATGGGGCAAGTCCTTCCGTACCTTGAACGGTAACCTGAAGGTCGTTGCAATCCACGATAATAGCAGAAATACTTATGTCTAGGTCGTCCAAAGGATAAGGAATGGTATATCTTGGTAAATCGGTCTGACAGTTGGTTCCGACAACTCTTATGGAAGGCTCTACTTCAGTCCCAGAAGTATATGCAGCTCCAACGAAGGTGTCTCCAGACTGCCAGCTAGACCCTCCATCCGCACTAAATTCTAATGTGCCAAGGGTCAATGGATAATTGTCAAATTCAAAACCGTACATATTTGGATCAGGATCACAATTGACCGGCGCAATACCAACAATATCCGCTGTAAGCTCGTCGGGATTGGTGATGGTGACAGGTGTTTCCGTACGGTCACAACCGTTTGCATCGGTTACGATAATGGTATAGTTTCCCGTACCTAGATTAAAGTAGTTCTGCGTGGTAGCTACCACATTAATATTGGTCTGGTTAGAGGATCCACCATTGTCCAAATCAATAATTTCAATAGTATACGGGCTATCGCCAGCGGTGATGTTCACTGCAATGGAACCTGGTCCGTCATGACATTCGGGAGCCGTAGGGATTGCCGTGTAAGCAAGGGTAACAGCCGGTTCAACCGTTTCGGTGGTCATAAACTGGCAATGTGGGTCTATTCCATTATTATCCCATACATAGACGTCGTAATCTCCATCGTTGCCCGTGGCAACGGCAAAAGTATTAGAAGCACCGAAGTCTGCTAGGACAGGAACGTTACCTGTAGGCATAAATGCGTAGACAAAATTTCCGTCTCCTCCCGTTGCGTTAACTGTAATACTACCATCCGCGCAAGAACTGATATCCACGACATCAACGGTTGCGTTAAGGTTAGGATCTAAGGAAACTGTTTGTAAGTTAGATATCAATGGACATCCGAACTGATCTCTAACCTCAATATCATAACTGCCATTGGATAATCCTGTAAATATATAGGTAACATCCGTTGCAATGGCAGGTGTTCTCCATGGGCCTCCATCTATTCTAAACTGATATCCTCCATTACCAGCGGTAACATTGACTACAATGGACCCATCGTTATTTCCTGTATAACAAGCAGTAGGCACCGCATCGAACACAATAAGTTCAGGGCCTACTACCGTGATTGCGTTATCTATTACGTCTTCACAATTATTAATATCCCTAACCCGAACTACATAGCTCTCTCCTGTGTTACTTAGTGGAACATTATTGAAGATAGGTGAATTCTGATAAGGTCTTTCTACAGCAATAATAGATACGTAAGGCGCGGCAAGGTCAGCATCATCGCTGATTTCCAATTGATACTGATAAGCGGGTGTGCCTCCAGTTGAACTGGCCGTTATAGTCGCGCCTGAATTGTTACATGTAAAATCTGTGGTTATTGCAGCGCTAACCTCTAGAGCCGCTGGCTCTGTCAAAACTTGACTTAACGGAACTGTACATCCTGTAGGGTCATTTACATCTCGAATAACAATATTATGTGTTTGTGCATTCAATCCTGTGATCGTTTGGGCCGATGTAAACGGACCGACAAAACCAGCCCCATTTACACTATATTCAAAACCACCAGCTCCATAATTATCTGCATCAATCATAATACTACCGGAAGCATCACCATTACAGTCTAAATTTTCAAAAGCCGTAACAGAAGCCTCAAAAGCGTTACCATCAGTAACTATCACAGTGGTGTCTACATGACAATCCACACTATAAGTAACACGCAATGTATGTGTTCCTACAGTAATATTATCAAAAATATTAGCTGAAGCTCCAGGCCCTTGGGAAGCACCGTCCAAAATATAAATGAACGAACTGTCAAATGGTGTTATGCTTACGTTCCCAGTCCCATCACAATTATATACAACACTATAATCTACTGTAGGTGCTACCGGTAAAGGAGCGATGATAACATCGCTTAAAGTAATTTCACAACCCACGGCATTGGCGTCTCTAACACTTATGGTGTAAGTACCATCGGATAAATCCGTAAATGTATGTCCTCCCGTAGTAGTCGTGGTCCACGAACCACTATTTAAACGATATTGATAGTCCCCAGAGCCACCCGAAGTTGGTGTAATGCTTCCAACGGTGATTTGGCCTAGTTGAGCACAAGTATAATCTTGTGTTTGTACTGCCTCTGCCACTAATTGGTCTGGTTGATTAACAGTAACAGGTATGGTCGTTGATTCGCATAAGTTTGCATCCCTTACCCTAACTTGGTAGGTGCCCGCGCTTAAGTTCGGAAAATTGGTCCCTGTACTGTAGGTTACGCCATTATCAATACTATAGGTAAAGGGAGCTTGTCCTCCGGAATTTACCAAGATAGCTATAGCCCCATTGCTGTCTCCAAAACACGTTGCGTCCGTTGGTGTTGGTGTAAAATTAATTGGTGCATCCTGTGTAATTGTTAATGCAAAGTTTTCTGAGCAATATCCAGTGTTTCCACTATTATCCCTTACGTAAACATCATAATTCCCTGGTGCCAAACCGGTTACTGGGTTTGTAGTACTAAAATCTCCATCAAGAGGTGTAGCACCACTAGCAACAATGGCATATGTATAATTTCCGTCACCACCATTGGCGGTAATCGTAACATCTGATGTTGTATCACAAACGGCTATGTTTGGAGCCGCTGCAGACACCGTTAAATCAGCGTTGATTACAACAGTTTGGGTAGCCAAGGCCAAAGGACATCCATTTTGGTCTCTTACATCAATATCATATGAGCCATCTGACAAATTTTGAAAAGTATAGGCCGTTGCTGATGCTGGGGTCGGTGTTAACCATGGTCCTGCATTAATCCGAAACTGATATCCGCCATTACCATCCGTTACATTTACTTGAACAGTGGCATTGTTTCCACCATCATAGCAAGTCATTGGAACAGCATTAAATACTAATGGGTTCAATGGAGTAATGACGATTGACGTATTGATGACATCCTCGCAATTATTTGCATCTCTTGCTCTAACAACATAGGTGCCATCAGCTAAGCCTGAAAATATACGGTTCGTGCCATTTGTTGCAAAATCATAAGATGCTACAGGAACGCCCCCTGCATCTTCAAGTTGGTAATCATAAACAGCGGTACCGCCGGTAGCGTTCGCTGTTATTGTTGCGCCATTTGTACAGGTTAATGCGGTCGTAACACTTGCATTGACTTCAAGAGCGGTAGGTTCTGTAATTAATACGGATACAGAAGTTGTACAGGTAATTTCGTTCGCCTTTCTAATTAAAACGGTTTGATTTCCAGCGGCAAAAACAGCATTGGTAGTAACTGGAGAACTTGTTGATGTTATCCAATTCGTGCCTCCATCTTCAGAATATTCAAAACCAGCTACCGCATCGAAATTTGCTACTTGAAAAGTGATAGTTCCGTCATTTAGTCCGTTACAGGAAACGTTGGTAGAACTTTGTAAAGTGCTTCCAAAAACTTGTCCTGCAGCAACGGTTACCGGTGTTTCAACAAATAATTCACAGACTTCTGGTAATTGGAAAATCTCGATATCATCTAAAGCTAGATCATTACCACTATTCCCTGAAATTTCGGAACGTATAACGAACTCTAAATTTGTGTTAGCTCCAGGATCTAAAGTGGTAGAAAATAATTCCCAATCATCAGGGCCAGTATTTTTTGGTATTTCTCCGGTTCGTATAGATTGAATAACAACACCGCCCGGGGTTCTAATTTCTATAGTTAAGTCTGGGTCTAATTGCGTATTACCGATTAAGCCGTTTAATAAATTGAATATGTAAAGATTTATTGATAAAGGTCTATTAGGAATAACATCATTGATAGGTTTGGTATAGATAATTTGACCCGGGCTAGGTGTTCCTACGTTTATTACCAAAAACCTTCCGTTAGGGTCGGACGGATTCGTATGGTCATTCGGATTTACCCATGCACCAAATGGCGCTACCATTCTGTTCGTTACACTATACTCAAAATCATTGATGTTTCTATTGGTATCTCCGCCACCAGCTGTACTAGTGGTCTGGTCTTCGTAATTGTATCCTCTTGTATCCGGACTTGGTATAGTACCATTTCCAACACCAAAATCTTCTGATAAAAGTAAACTAGGAGATGGTGGAGTCTGGGAAGTATAATAGGTAGTTACGGTATAGGTCCCAGGTGCTACATTGTTAAAGACATTGCTTGAAGGGTCTGGTGAATTTGGAACGCCATCCAATTCATATCTGTAATCATAACCACTAATACTCGGTGAAGCGGTTATTGTTCCTGTTCCGTCGCAGTTGTAATCCACTTCAGGAGTCAAGGCTACATTCGGAGGTGCCGGTAAATCGGCTACAGTAACGTTCATAGGGAACGAACATGCATTGTCCCGTACTAAAACGGTATAATCTCCTGGTGGTAAAATAGCAGTTGAAGAGGTGCCCCAAGTGCTACCGCCATCAAAGCTATATTCGTAGGGTGCGTTACCGCCTAAAACGTTAGTAATACGAACTTCGCCTCCATTAGGGTCGCAAGTAGCGTCCCTAGAGACCCCGGCTGATGCGCTTAGTGGAAATGGTTGATTGAGCACATATTGTTGCGTTATATCACATCCGCTTGCATCCAATACACGAATATCATAGTTTCCTGCCGATAACCCAACAAAATTTGGGGTAGGCTGGTAGTTGGCGCCATTATCAATACTATATTGAAAAGGAGCTACACCACCTGTAATGTTGATTGTTAATTCGCCATCGGAATCTCCGGTACATGAGGGTTGTATCTCGTCAATATCATCTATGGTAAGTCCTCCATTATCACTTATGGTAACCGGAGCAGAAATTCCGTAGCACCCATTTATATCTAAAACTATAAATTGGTATGTGCCGTCCTCTCCGGAGAAGTATTCGTCAATTAAATCATTATCCGTATCTCTCCAACCAAAAGTGAACGTTGTTTCCGTCTGATACTCATTAGGGTCGATATTGTCAACTATCTGCTGTTCTGTTGGTGAGCCACCGGGATTGTGCAATAACACCCCATCCTTACTCCAAATAGCATATTGGAAATCTGGATTACCTTGCCCTCCTGTCCTGCTTAGTTCAATTGTTCCTGCGGAGCATCCTATATTGGCTGTAGTAAGTGCAGCTACAGTAGGGTCTGGGATACGATTAACCGTTACGGATTGCACATCTATACAACCATCATCAGATCTTGTAATGACAAAATAATCTCCCTCGTTTACATTGAATGTATGAGAATTATTTGGTTGTGCGGTCTCATCGTCAATGAATGTACCTCCTGGATGTAATCCTTGATAAGGGTCGTTTGCAGGGGCCACGGGCGCAGCGGTACCATCATCCAGTCTTAGCTCATAAGAATAGTTAGGGAACACATTTAAAGCGTCTATTTGAATTGATCCTTGAGCGTTACAATTAGCTTCCGTTGTCGTCAGGTTTACTTGCATATCCCTGTTCAAAATTCCAATGTCCGGAGTACTAAACACACATGCTCCAACAATTGGATCTCCTGTAAATGGGTCTAATTGTGTTACTTCTACTCTATAAGCTCCGTTGGTCGTGAAATCAAAACTAGGTCCGTTATTAGCGCTAAAAGGAATCGCTATGGTATTCGTGGCAACATCTACTAATTGATAGCCATAACCACTTCCTAAATTTGTTATGGTAATATTTCCATCGGTATTACAAACAACATCTCTACTGGTATAATCTATATCCAGATTATTCTGAAAAACATCAAAATAAAAACGACTAACACACCCATTAAGATAGGTAATGGATAGTCTATATTTTCCCTCGGTCCCAACCGTAAAATCACTCCCAGTTTCTACCTGAGACCAGGTACAGCTTAAGTTTCTGTTTAAACAATTTTCTGGTTCAACCGAACAACTGGATTCGTCTAAACGTTCCCAAAAAAGGTCTTGGGCATCACTAATATTAACCTGTAAAAGCTGGCTATCGTTAGTTCCACATAAGAATATCTTGGGAAATTGTGTGGTACCGTCATTACAATCTACCACAATTTCTCCCTGTATATCATTGGAGGTGTTAGCATCACTATTCAAATCATTAAAATAGTCGAGAATAGGATTGGTCTGAGTTGAACCAAAAAGCTCAACATCAATAATTTCCATGAATCCTTTACAAGGGTCTGCGATTTGTTTGTCTACTAGGTATGTTCCTATTTGGTTTACGACAACTGTGCTTGGGTCGTTATCGGGGTCTCCATCATTAATTGGTGTATCCGTTGCATCTATAACACCATTATTATTATCATCTCTTACCCAGACATAATTATCAAAATTATCACCCGCATCGAGTATTATATTATCACCACATAATTGGGTTGTTCTTCTAAAATTACAAGCCGATAAATCATCCAAAAGAAAGTTGGTTGCCCCAGGAGTGGTAAAGCCACAATTATCAAAATCCGTTACACTGGGGTCGTCCGTAATTTCATTATCGTTTTCAACACCTTGATAGGTCGAGTATGCCAAATTCTGTATTAAATCGGTACAAGCATCAACAAAATCAAAACAATTTTCTGCTACCTGCACCCTCATTCGAATAGATGAGATAGGACTAGTATCGGTAACCAAGTTATTCGGAATAGTAAACAGAACAGTTCTAGTGGCGGGATCATAAGTATACGTAACACCCGCTGGTAATGACCCGGGAGTCGTAAAATAAGCTTCGTCCAAGGTTACGTTAATGGGTAAAATGTCTCGTATCGTATAATTGTCCGCATCATCATTTCCAATGTTATCGAAAGACAATACATAATCCAAAGTTTGGCCAAGGTTAACACCAGCACCTGTTATGTCGTTTCCGGCAATATCCTCAACCCGCTTTTCAAGAACAATATTCGGTTCTATAATTTCAATATTAAAGGAATTGAAAAAGGGATAAAACTGATCGCCGTTAGTGCGAAATCTAAAAGTAGCCGCAGTTTCATTATTTGGTATCGTATTGGTTGGTAGGTTTAAGAAATCGGCATCAAAACCTAAGGTATTTAAGCTAGATGGTGTCCTCCCGGCAAGGTCAACCCCGTTCAATGTAATATTACTATTAAAGAAGTTGTTCTGAGGGTTTACGGTATTTCGCATTCTATAGAAGCTAGAGCCAGAATTCAGTGCCGCTCTAATCTCCATTCTATCGCCTGTAATAGCGAAGTCTCCCTCTAAAGCGGCCGCTCCTATGTTTGCGTTTACCGGACCTGTTGGAATAGTCGTAAAACCATTATAGTCTATTGTAATCGAATTTGAACCGGTCACTCGTGCAAAACCATCAAATGTTGTGATGAGCTTACCACTCAAATTTGGATTTTCATAGGCAACGACCAAGGTCCATCCGCCTGCACTACCACCAGGCATAAGACTAGTGCCTGTACTTAGGTCGTAACCTACACCTTGCGCAGCAGGTATATTTGCTACCGTATACTCTCCCTCTGGATTGGCTTGTGCAGTAATCAATGCGGTAATATCCGCATAACAGGCATAAGGCGCGTTACTGGATAAGTCCGTATTGGTAAGTCCGTCATAAAGAATTTCGTCTGCAATGATATCTACATAGGCCCCACCAGGAACCATAAGTTTTACTTGGTCTATAGGATGTGATCTTGCTGTGCCAGAAGCATCTGCGGTATTATCTCTAGGATAAGTGGCAGACCAATACAATGCGGCGTACCTAATTCGGCTACAGGAAGCATCGTCAAAAGTAAGGTTGGCAGTACTAGAACTAAATGTAGTTACATCGCTATCTACATCGATGTAACGCATGTTCTTGAAGTCGTTATAGTTATAATAACCCCCTGTCTCGGTATCCCTGTTACTTGCAGGGTTAAAGCTATTATCATCGTTAAGATTGTTATAAGCATCATTTGGCTCGGTATCACTAGTGCCTCCGTCCCTGTTCATGATACTATTCCCCAGAAAAGTCAAATCACCCTTCATATTGGCCTGATACCGGAAAGAATCGCCAGAAGGATAGGTTCTTGTGAAGGATTGATATTCCTGTGCATATCCCGTAAATGCGAGAAGGCAAAAAAGCGTAGTCAAAAGTAAAGTACGGTAAATTCCTCTGGGGCTAACGGCAGTAGCGAGTTTGGTATTGGCAAAGTATGTAGACATAATAATCATCCGGTGTTATTCATGTGGATTTCTACTCCCAATTACCCAATCTTGGAAATTGATAAAAATGGGAGTTCTCCAATAACAAATATGAACCTTAGTCCCCGCGCACAGAATTTAATGTTGTGGCATGGTTCTATAATGTTGTGAAACAGCAATTACTTAAGGTTACCATTCCTTAAGACCCCTGTTTCTTGATGGTCATCAATATGGGACATCACAAGGCAGTTGAATACTTTTTATAGAAAATGAACACTTTTGAGAAGAAAAAAGAAGATTAAAAAGCGTAGTCTAAAATTTAAAAATAACGCTCTTTTTCACTTGAAGAATAGGGTGTGTTTCAACGGAGATTTATAAAAATATAGTATGTAAAGAAGAGAATCCCGATTAAAAGATATCGGAGTTTATAATACTATTCTAAGAATACTTTTAAGCAATTTGATTTGAATTTACTCGCATTATCCACATCTTGTCATCATAAGCATCGTTCAATTTAGAGTAATACGAAATAAGTGCATTGCTCCAAGAATCATGGCGTTTCAAGTAAACGTATCTGTACTTGTTTTCCGGGTTTATAAAGTAACTGGCGTTCAAACCATAGGAATTTAGAAGCTTCACAAAACGATTGGCATTTCTTGGGTTTGCAAAAACGTTGGCAATGATGTAATACCCAGATCCTATTCCATTGATTTTATAGGTTTGGGGGTCAATTTCCTTCGCGGCAACTTTGTCTTGTGCTACCACATTTTTCTGTAGTACGCTCGTATCGTATTTAGATGACTTCTCTTTGAGCTTATCGACGTTAGCGGCATATTCTCTATTGGTGTATCTATTTGCGACGTTCATAATCCACGTGGCATCCTTATATGAGCCGTTAAAGTGGCTCTCATGAGCCGCCACGGCTTCACCCCATGTGTCATATCGCTTTAGATAAACATACTTTAGGCCATTATTAGGGTTGTCTATGTAATTCGCATCAATACCTTTATCATTGAGGCTATTCAAAAAGTTATCCATGTATTTGCCTCCCTTGTAAACATTGGCCACAACATAATAACCGTCTTTGACATTAGGTAGGTCCCTAAACTTTCTACTCTTCACTTTGTCCTGTACTACCGCAGATTTGCTGGCCTGCTGGATAGTGTTACGCCTTGGCTCGGAAACGACTACTGGATCTTTTTCTCTGGTGTTTGAGCTGTTTGGTTCTTGATATTTATCCCGATTGGTCTTTTTCGTTACGGCTATTTCAGATGGCACAGCTGCTGTGCTTGTTGCTGGTGATATAACTTCGCTGGTTTTTCTTGGCTCTGGAATACTTACTATTTCTGTACTACGCACGTTTTCCTCAGTTACGCTTGTCATAGCTTTTGGTGCCGAAACAGCACGCTCTTCCCTAGCTGCAACTGAGTTTACAATGGCGTCGTTTTCAGTTTCCATTCGGATATTCTCCACGACACCACCATCATTACTATTATTTCTTGCCAATGTGGCAATACTATTTTCGTCGTTTCCTTTAAACAACTCCTCTGCTTTTTGTTCTAAGTCCGGGCGTTCACCGCTGGTCTCGTTCCTGACCATGCGCATAACCATGTTAAATCTTCGCTCCAGGTCTTGCTGTCTTGTAGACTCTAAAGAATCCTGTCTAAACATTAACTCCTCTATTATGGCATCGTTTTCAGCTAATTTTCTTTTTAATTCTGCAATTTCCTCGGAAGATGCTAAATTCTCTGGCTCCAACGAATTTTCGACCAAATCATCCCTATCATCCTCTAACATCACACGATCTTCAGTAAGATTAGGTGTAAAGGAATATGCAAATGATATTTCGTGCGTCAGTCCAAAATTGTCAAAATTGTTGGATAATCCCTTCTCCATAGTATATCCTAAAGATATTCTTTGATTAAGGTTGAAACCAACTCCCGCCGAAGCACCATAAAAACTATCGTAGCCCCCTTGGACCCAACCCAATTTTGGCAGGTCTAAGATAAGACTTCCCCCTAGAGTAAGTTCTTCCTCACCTACTTTTCTAACTCTGGCCAAAGGCATTAATCTCCCCTGTTGCAATATGCCTGATTGATTTTCAAACTGATGAGTATATTGTAAATGACCCGAAAATGTTTTGTCCTTGAATTCGGTTAGGGACTCACTAGTCTTTAAATTGTAATCAAAAAGATTTTCAGCAAAGACACCCACGTCAAACTTCCCATAAGACAAGTTGAAACCAGGTTGAAACGATAGTAAATTTTGGTCCTGTAGCCCTGCAAGCAGCGGATCATCTTCAACCGTTGTAGCTCGTCCTTCATCAAAACCACTGTTGTAGTAAGAAAGGTTAGCGCCAAAAGTGAAATTACTCTTATCACTTAATTTAATACCATAAGCATAGTTTGCCAAAACACCATAGTTACTTAAGGCCCCTAGTCTTTGTGTGTATAAACTAAGCCCGAGGCCCGTACGGTCACTGATACGACCACTATAGCTTAAGAAATAATTTTGATTGTTATCATCAAATTGTACCGACTGGTTTCTGTGTAAAAGATTTACATATGATTTATCTTCACGCACCGTCGAGAACGTTGGGTTTATTAAAAACCTATTATATTTTAAAAGGTTCTGTGCTGGTACGTCATAGACCACAAAAGGGTTCTCCTCCTGTGCCCCAACCTTAACAGCTGTGAGTAATACTAATAGCAGATATAAAACTCTTTTCTTTAACATGGTGAAATTAACGTATTACTGTGATAGTTCCTTGTTTAAGAACTTCACTGGCATTCCTTATTTTATAATAGAATACCATGTTCTGTTTGGTAAATGAGGTCGATGTTTGCGGCCAGTTGTTCTTATAATCAAATTCGTTCACAACTTCTTCTCCCTGTTCGTTGTAAATAATAATATTGACATCCGGTTTGTTTGAATAGGAGTTGGGAATTACCCACTGATCGTTGATGCCATCTCCGTTGACGGTAATGACATTAGGTACTTTAAAGGTATCCAGAATACTAACTTCAACCTGTCTTACGATGTCACAGTTGTCAATTGAAGCGACCAAAGTGTACGTTCCTGGCTCCGTAAATGTTACACTATCGGAGTTGCTCATTTCGGCGTTTGCTGCGTTCATCCATCTGTAAGCGGTACCGCCAGTAGCGGTTACAGTTCTGGAGGTGCCTTCAGGTATTACAATATCACCAGAAGGATTCAATGTAATTAAGTTCTCATCCAACGGAGAAATGGTTACTTCATTTGAAATGAGAGCGCATCCGTCTCTATCTAATACTAATCGGTATGTTCCTGGTGCGTCAATATTAAATCCAGTATCCACTGTATTTACCGGTGAACCATCTAACTGCCATTCAAAGCTCTCCGAAGTTAAGTCAGTTGTTGAGCTGAGCGTTACAATTTCGCTAGCAGAACAATAAATACTACTCGTAGAACTGATAGCTACCGTTTCACTAGTAAGTAACTGTACGGATAATTCGTTGGAAGTTTCATCATAGGCATCTATAGTGGCATTCAATCGGTAAGCTCCATTTTCAGCATTGGAAGCCAAGCTTATTGATTTTCCAGTTTGTCCTGTAACGTCCAAACCATCCTTTTGCCATTGATATGTAAAGGCATCTTCTAAATCTGCCGTTACATCGGTTTTAGTTCCATCTGCTGCTACAGCATTAATAGTTGTCACTTGGAGAATAATACTTGTGTTTACACATGAAGTATACGCATTGGCATAATCCAAAATGAGTTCAAAAGAATCTGGCGCAACTGCTATCGTACTCTCAGAATTTTTGGCAGAAGCGGAACAGGAACCTCCTGATTGAGAAACCTCGGCATAGTATGTTCCTTCCTGTGTAATAGTAAGCGTATTATTTGTTTCTCCCGAAATTTCAGTGCCGTTTCTGAACCATTTAAAGGTTGGTCCGCTAGCATCCGTGCCAACACTTAATGTTTGTGTTTGAGATGGTAATACCACCACATTAGCCGGATTATCTCTGGTTACCGTGAAATTGTCCGCATTCGTTATTGTAATTGCCGCTGAACGTTCCGTGCAAATTCCAGAACCTGAAATCTCAACAGCGTAACTTCCTTCAAAACCAGCATTTGCGGCATTGACCGTATATGTAGTTCCTATAGCACCTGCAATAGCAACATTTTCTTTATACCATTGATAGTTCCAAGAAGGGTCCGTTGTGTTAATTGCTAACGTTTCCGTATCTCCAGAGCATAACGCTGTCTTGGAAGGAGGACTTACCGCAATACCAGAACCACCAGAACCAATGGTAACATCCACAATATTAGAATCTGTATTACCAGAGCCCGTACAAATAGGCCCGTAATCTATAAGTGCATTGTACATTCCACTTTGAGCAATGTTTATGGTATGTCCTGTCTCTCCTGAAATCTGGGTTCCACTTCTAAACCAGATGTATTGATATGTTTCTGGGTTGGCAATATTATCCACTTGTAGAGTTATTACATTTGTACTACATATACTTCCTGGGGGTGTACCGTCACCAGCCTCGCTGATATTAAGATTGGAGGTAACATCCATGTAATACATGTTATATGCATCCGATTCCGCGCCAAGTTTTACAGGATCTGTGCTCCTAACTCTCATTTTATATCCTTGCCCCCTAGTAGTAACGGGAATAGCAAAATCTACGTTAAAGTCAGCATTAGAATTTTGGTCGGTAATTGTTTTCAATATTGTTGGAGCATCAAAATTACCGCTTGCGTCCGAAAGTTCTAAGATAAATTCATTTCCGGCGTTAGCAGTACCTGCCCAAGTAATATTGACAAAATACTCGTTAAACCCTCCATTACCGGCACAAATAGCGGTCCATGGTGAGTTACCCGCAAGATTTGGATTGTCCGCAGGTTCGGGAGCGTTGATTACGATGGCCTGTGCAGATAGTTGTAGGCAACTAAAAAGCAGAACCATAGCGCTTAAAATGTTGTTTTTGAAATTAGTTTTCATAATGATCTGTAGTTTTGGGCCCCTACTTGTTATGAATTTCTGAGGTCATTTTCTAATGTATCCTAGCATTCAACGTCAAATATGGTACATATAACGGATATTTTGAACTTATTGTTGTAGGGCTGAGCTTTTCTGTTGTGAAATGCGAAGTATGCAAGGTCTATCCATTTTAAACTTAGCTATTGCGGCATTTTTGCTACTTTTGTAGCTTGAAAAACAATGACATGAACGAGACAACAAAGTCTTTGAATTTTATAGAGCAAATCGTTGAAGAGGACCTAGGCAAAACCCACTCCAAAAACGACCTCCGTTTTAGATTTCCACCAGAGCCTAATGGCTATTTGCACATAGGCCATGCAAGTTCTATTTGTTTGAATTTTGGCTTGGGTCTACGCTATGATGCCCCGGTAAATCTTAGATTCGATGATACCAACCCCGCAAAGGAAGAGCAAGAGTTTGTAGATGCTATAAAACGGGACGTGGAATGGTTAGGCTATAAGTGGGATACCGAACGGTATGCATCTGACTATTTTCAACAATTGTATGATTGGGCGCTACAGTTAATAAAGGATGGAAAAGCCTATGTAGACGATCAATCGTCGGAAGAAATGGCGCGGCAAAAAGGCACTCCGACAGAGCCAGGAACAGATAGTCCAAATAGAAATAGGCCCATTGCAGAAAATTTAGAACTTTTCAAGGCAATGAAAGAAGGTAAATTTGAGGAGGGAACACATGTGCTTCGCGCAAAAATTGATATGACCTCATCGAATATGCTCATGCGTGATCCTATCATGTATCGTATTCTTCACAAAAGCCACCATAGAACAAATACCGATTGGTGTATTTATCCTATGTATGACTGGACACACGGTGAGAGCGACTATATAGAGCAAGTGTCGCATTCGTTCTGCACACTAGAATTTGCTATGCATCGCGAATTATACAATTGGTTTTTAGATCAGGTTTACGATGAAAATAAAGTGCGCCCAAAACAACGCGAATTTGCTCGAAGAAATTTAAGTCATACCGTAGTGAGTAAGCGTAAACTTGCCCAATTGGTTGAGCAAAATGTAGTAAACGGTTGGGACGATCCAAGAATGCCCACAATATCAGGACTGCGCAGAAGGGGCTATACCCCGGAGTCCATTAGAAACTTTGCAGACACCATCGGTATTGCAAAGCGGGATAATTTAATCGATGTTTCTTTGTTGGAATTTCATATCCGCGAACATCTGAATAAAATTACGCCAAGGGTAATGGGTGTTTTAGACCCCTTAAAATTAGTAATCACCAACTATCCTGAAGGGGCGGAAGAGTGGCTGGAGGCAGAAAATAGTCCAGAAGATGAAACTGCGGGTAAAAGACAAGTTCCTTTTTCCGGGGAACTTTATATTGAAAAAGCAGATTTTAGAGAGCAAGCCAATAAAAAATTCTTCCGTTTAAAATTAGGTGGAGAAGTGCGTTTAAAAAATGGATATATCATCAAGGCGGAAAGTTGCACCAAAGATTCCGATGGTAATATTACGGAAGTACAATGTACTTATGACCCTAAAAGTAAAAGTGGTAGTGGCACGGAAGAGAGCTTAAGGCGTGTTAAGGGCACTTTACACTGGGTTTCTATAAAACATGCCGTAGAAGCCGAGATTCGTCTTTATGACCGTTTATTTACCGATGAAAGTCCGGATACGCACAAGGATAAGGATTTTATGGAATTTGTTAATCCAGATTCTTTACAGGTAATCACCGGTTTTGTGGAGCCAAGTTTAAAAGATGCCAAGGTAGAGGAACGTTTTCAATTTCAGCGTATTGGCTATTTTTGTGTAGACCCAGACAGCAGTCCGGGAAAATTAGTGTTCAACAGAACGGTTGGCCTACGGGATTCTTGGGCTAAGATTCAGCAAAAAGGATAAACACTTTATTTCATATACAAAGATCGATTGTTTTATTACAACCGGTCTTTTTCTTTTTAAATCTTATGCTGTTTAGGATTGCTGAACTATCCATAACTAGCCTCCAAAGCTCTCATTAAAATCTTGTTCTCCATAAAATCTTGTTAAAAATTAGTTTTTCTTCGTAGGGAAACGGCAAAGCCTTCGTCTTATCATCAAAATTGAGAGATGAAAAAAATACTAAGCCTTGTTATTTTATTTGTAGGATTGGTCACAATCGCACAGGAAACCAATATTAACAAGATTGAATTTGAAGGTTTAAAAAGAACCAAGGAAACTTTTTTAAAAAGATTGATTAAAACCAAAGAAGGAGCGGTTCTAGATACTTTAAAGATTACAGGTGATGTAGAAAGATTAAAGCGACTTCCCGGTATTGCCAATGCTAGTTATACTTATACGAAAACATCTGATGGCACTGCTGATATCACGTATTTTATTGAAGAGAATTTTACACTGATACCTGGCTTACGAATTGCTACAGCAAATGATGGCAGTTTTGCTTACCGCATTTCCGCATTTGAGTTTAATCTATTTGGCAATAACCAGCTGTTAGGTGCTTTCTATGAAAAAAATGTTTTTAACTCCTATGGTGCGTTTTGGGAGCATCCCTTTCTTTTTAGTGATAAACTAGGTGTTGGTCTTAACTATCAAGATGTAACGACTCAAGAACCGGTTTTCTTTGAAGAAGGAGATAAAAACTATCGTTTTAATTCTCGGAATTTAGAGGCTAACCTGCTGTTCTCTTTTGATTTTAACAATGAAGCTGAGCTAGGGGCAATACTAGTCAAAGAGAGCTACAATTTTGAAGGTAGTGACCCTCCACTTCCTAATAGACCCTTAAGTTTAAATGCGGACAAGCTTATTTATAGGGCTGCCTATCGCTATGTTGATCTGGATATTGAATATCAATATATAGATGGCTTGCAAAGTGAATTTACAGGTCAGTTTATACAGCTTTTACAAGGCGATGCTCCTGGTGAAGAATTTTTACAGCGCTTCTTATCCCTTAGAAACGATTTGACCTACTATAAAAAAATCGGTAACGGTGGCAACTGGGCCAATAGATTACGTTTGGCCGCAGCAATTGGAAACGAAGATTCCCCGTTTGCCCCTTTTACCTTGGATAATCAATTGAACATTCGTGGCGTAGGTAACACCGTAGACCGGGGAACAGCGGCAATAGTTTTGAACACAGAATATAGACATACCCTCTATGAAAAAGGGTGGTTTGTTATACAAAGCAATGCTTTTATTGATGCAGGTTCTTGGCGAAAACCAGGAGAGGATTTTTCGGAAATTTTTAAGGGCACCAATACTAGATTATACCCTGGAGTAGGTATCCGTTTTATACACAAGCGTATTTTTAACGCCGTATTTCGTTTAGATTACGGCTTTGGTATTGGTGAGGATGCCACTAATGGAATTGTTTTTGGAATAGGTCAATACTTCTAAATTAATAATGCCCCCCAATTAAAAACCCTGAGGCTATATGGCTTCAGGGTTTTTTACATCAATCCAATAATGGATTTGCTTACTCATTTTTCTTGGGGCCTACCTTTTTGTTAGGCGTGTTGGTCTTTTTCATAGACTCCCCGATCATATTACTCGCTGTAAAAGAAGCTACCATATTATTCAACATATCGCTACCTGCCTGTGGTGAATTTGGCAGTAGTATTAAATTGGTGTTCGTTTCCTCACCTATGCTCTGTAGGGTGTCATAGTGCTGTGTTACGACAATTAGTGCGGATGCCTCTTGAGAGTTGATGCCTACTTTGTTCAATACCTCAACAGACTCCTCTAGACCCCTGGCAATTTCTCTACGTTGATCTGCAATTCCTTGACCCTGTAGACGCTTGCTTTCTGCTTCTGCTTTTGCTTTTTCTACAATTAGGATTCTCGCCGCATCACCTTCGAATTGCGCTGCAATCTTTTCCCGTTCTGAGGCGTTTATACGGTTCATAGCCTCTTTTACCTGTGCATCCGGATCTATGTCCGTAACCAAGGTCTTTATGATATCAAATCCATATTCGGACATAGCGTCGTTCAGTTCCGCTTTTACCGCTAGAGCGATATCGTCTTTTTTAACAAAAACATCATCCAGTTTCATTTTTGGTACCTCGGCACGTACCACATCAAAGACATAAGATGTAATTTGTTCATGGGGATAATCCAATTGGTAGAAGGCATCGTACACTTTTTCTCGTATAACCCTATATTGTACGGATACTTTTAATCTAACAAATACATCGTCCAAGGTTTTGGTTTCTATAATTACATCCAACTGTTGAATCTTAAGGCTTAAGCGACCAGCAATTTTCTGCACAAAAGGAATTTTAAATTGTAAGCCCGACTGCCTAATACTGCTAAACTTACCAAAGGTTTCTATGACCGCGGCAGATTTTTGCTTTACAATAAAAATGCCCGAAATTAACACTAGCACTATAAAAATTACAATCGGTATAAAGAAGAGGTTTTCCATAATATTTTGATTTTAGTTAATATTTGTAATGTACAAAAACACTATCGTATATATGTAGTAATTATAGAGGATTTGTTACACTTTATCAGTCCATTTTGACTAGATTATAGTGCCATTTGAGTATCCTACCTGTTTTGCACTTGTGAAATACTAATTCATAATTTCACTTGAAGAATACCTTTGCGATATAAAAAATACTAAGTCAACCTCTGAAGAGCCCTGTTTATTCTACCAATACTTTCCGATTTACCAATCAGACCCATAATATCAAATATATGTGGGCCCTTCATGTCGCCAACTAGCACAAGCCGTAACGGCGGCATTACCTTGCCAAAGGATAGTTCTTTTTCGGCTATCCATTCTTTAATGATTTTTTCTGCGTTATGGGAGGTAAAATCATTTATAGATTCCAAAACAGCTCTCAATTCTTCCATAATAGCAGGTGTTCCTTCCTTCCATTGTTTCTTTACTGCTTTCTCATTATAATCGTTTGGTGACAGGAAGAAATAATCGCTCAAGTCCCAGAAATCAGAAACAAAAACCGCACGCTCTTTAATTAAAGCAACTACATCTTCTATATAATCGGGAGCAAAATTATTTTCAGTTGATTTCAATTTATCATCGAGCTCGGCTCTAAATAATTTAGCAAGCCCCACATTATCCATAGCTTGAATATACTGCTGATTATACCATTTGGTTTTATCGGGGTCAAATCTCGCACCAGACTTGTTTACGCGCTCTAACGAGAAAGATGCTATCAACTCATCTAGACTAAATAGTTCTTGTTCCGTTCCTGGATTCCATCCTAGCAAAGCCAAAAAATTAATTACCGCTTCGGGAAAATATCCTGCCTCTCTATAACCCGCAGCGTCTTTCCAAGAAAGCGGAAATACCGGAAACCCGCCTTTTTCTCCGTCTCTTTTACTAAGTTTTCCCTTACCCACTGGTTTCATTATCAGTGGTAAATGTGCAAATTCCGGAGCTTGCCACTCGAAAGCATCATATAACTGTTGGTGTAAAGCCAAAGATGGCAGCCATTCTTCTCCACGAATAACATGCGAAATTTCCATCAAATGGTCATCCACAATATTGGCCAAATGGTAAGTGGGCATTCCATCACTTTTGAACAACACCTTATCATCAAGCACGTTCGTGTCTATTTCAATAGTTCCCCGTATACTGTCATTAAGGTGAAGCTTTTCATCTGGTGGAGTTAAAAATCGAATGACGTAATCGTCTCCGGAATTCAATCGATTTTCCACAGCTTCGGGCATCATTGACAAGGAATTGTCCAGTTTTAGTCTATTATGCCAATTGTAAATAAAGGTTTTACCCTTGGCTTCATGATCTTTACGGTGAAGGTCTAGTTTTTCGGCGGTGTCAAAGGCATAGTACGCTTTTCCTTTTGCTATGAGTTCCTCGGCATAGGCCTTGTACAAATGCTTTCTTTCACTTTGTCTGTACGGTCCAAAACCACCATCTTTTCCGACTCCTTCGTCAAAGGGAATTCCGCACCAATTTAATGCGTTTACGATGTACGCTTCAGCACCTTCAACATATCTATTTTGGTCTGTATCCTCAATTCTAAGAATAAAATCGCCCTGATGCTTTTTAGCAAAAAGATAATTGAATAATGCGGTGCGAACACCACCAATATGCAATGGTCCCGTAGGACTAGGAGCAAAACGAACACGTACTTTCTTTGTCATGCCGCAAAGGTATAAAAAGCGTATTAGCCTTAGGTAAGTTTAATCTTAGAAATTAAGATACCTTCCCGTGTATTTTCATTTCTTCAGGTATCCTACTGTTCATAAGCTTAAACCAAACAGGAGGAATGAAGGATAGTACCATAGAGGTAGGGTAGCCAAAGGGCATTTGAGGGGAAATATCGTGATAATCCAAAACCTGATATTTTTTAGAGGATTTGTAGTGATGATCGCTATGTCTCGTTAATTCGTAAAGCACAATTCTTCCCATGACGTGATTACTGTTCCACGAATGCACTTCCCTAACCCTTTCGTATCGACCAGAAGGCAATTTTTTCCGAAGTAGTCCGTAGTGCTCAATATAATTTACGGTTTCCAACATCAAAATTCCAATAATTCCAGAAGCAATAGCAATGAAAAGCCCTAGCGGACCAAAAAATAAATATAAAACTACAAAATAGACGGTCTGGCAGATTGTGTACCACAGCATATCGTTTTTTATAGAAAAAAAGGATTCTTCTTCTCGCCTCAATAGTTTTTCTTGAAGTTTCCATGCGCTCCAATACTGTCTAACGACCGAAGTAAACCAAAATGAATATACCGATTGGTTGTATTTTGCCGTTGCGGGGTCTTCAGCAGTAGCAGCTTGTGCATGATGTCCATAATTATGTTCTATGTAAAAATGCATGTAGTGAGAAGGTAGTAGTAATATCTTAGCTAGCGTACGTTCAGTTCTACTTTTTCTATGACCCAACTCATGTGCTACATTAATACCGTTTGTGCCTAATACTATTCCCATGGAAAGTGCAAATCCAACCAGTTCAAAAGTTTCATAAGAATTTTTGGACACGTCATATACCAAATAAAGCAACAGTCCATAAACTATGGGTATATTTAAATAAAGCATCCAGTCAAATAGTTTGCTTTTCTCCTTAGCATCCCTTTCTTTGCCCTTAATATTACTGATATCATGCGGTAATAACACTTCCAATATTGGTATACATACAAAGGCATATATGGGAGTAGAAAAACTCCAGTACCCTTGAAAATAAAAACCAATAAGGGTGGATATAGGTAATGATAAGGCCGCTATATACTTTAAATCCTTCATCTGGACGCTTTTAACAAATATTTCTAATCGAAAAATAAGATTACACCTATCTTGGTATTAAATATAATACAAATTGCACACCTACCAGAACATACTACTTAAGCTTAACGAATTTATTCGGAAGCATTATACCCAAAAATTAATAAAAGGAGTGTTGCTCTTCTGTGCCTTGGGTCTACTTCTCTTTATCGCCATAATGGGTGTAGAATACGCATTGTGGCTTAGCTCGACCGGTCGTCTTATTTTGCTGCTTCTATTTATATCCGTTGAATTATTTTTACTTTTTAATTATATACTTACACCTCTATTTTACCTGTTCAAACTAAAAGGTGGTATCTCCGTAAAGGATGCCGCACAAATGATTGGCAAACATTTTCCAGACGTAGGGGACAAGTTATATAACCTTCTAGATTTAGCGGAAAACACGGAGAAAACAGAACTACTACTTGCCAGCATAGACCAGCGCTCCACACAATTAGGCCCCATTCCTTTTTCAAATGCAATTCAGTATAAGGATGCTTTCAAGTATGCCAAGTATGCAGCGATCCCTTTTTTGATTGCGGCTATTGTATACGTTTCCGGAAATTGGCAATCATTTTTTGGTTCCTATGAACGTGTTGTTAATTATGATTTGGCATACGAGCCACCAGCTCCTTTTACTTTTGAACTTTTGTCCAATAATTTAAAAGTGATTGAAAGTGAGCCTTTTACATTTCAAGTAACCACGAGCGGTGAAATTAAACCAGAAAACATCTACTTGGTTCTCAACGGAAAAGAAATACTCCTTCAAGAAGAAAAAGGAATTTATCGATACACGCTATCTCCTCCCATATTATCTGGGTCTTTTCGTTTTAGAGGAAACGAAGTAAGTTCAAGAGCGTATGTAATAGAAGCACTAAAGGCACCGGCCATTATGGATTTTGAATTAGTTCTTAACTATCCGTCTTATCTTAATAAAAGTAGTGAGGTTCTAAAAAGTACGGGTAACGCCACTATACCAGAGGGGACCCATGTCACTTGGAACATACAAGGACAGCATACCGAAAAGATTAACTTAATTACAACAGACACGATTCTCCCTTTTAATAAAGAAATGAATGACTTTAGTTTTTCTAAGAGCATCTATGCGGACTTTCCGTATCAATTAACCACATCTAACAAAAACACCACTGACTATGAAAAATTGGATTACCGTTTTAAAATAATAAAAGACGGTTACCCAACGATAAAAGTTATACAGGTTTTAGACTCCTTAGAGCCAAATCTTGCCTATTACACCGGTGAAGCTGCTGATGACTATGGCCTAAAAAGCGTTGACCTCGTCTATTATGAACGTGGAAAGGAGAAGGATACCAAACGCATCAACATTTCTAAGCCAAAAAGTGGTTTTAACCAATTTTATTATACCTACCCTTCCGGACTGGAAATAGAAGCAGGAAAGGACTACGAGTATTATTTTGTAACTACAGATAATGATGGTCTACATAAAGGGAAATCTACTAAAAGTCAAGTATTTAGCCGCAGGCTTTTAGATGATAACCAATTAAAGAACAAAGATTTAGAGTCCCAACAGTCCTTGATAAATGACTTGGACAAGTCCTTGGAAAAAGTGAAAGAGCAAAAAGATGCGCTTCAAGAGCTAAACAAAACACAAAAAGAGAAGAATAGCCTAAACTTTAATGATCAAAACCAAGTAAAAGATTTCTTACAAAAACAAGAGCGCCAAGAAGAGCTCATGCAAAAATTCAGTAAAGAACTGAAAGAAAACTTAAATAAAGGGGACAAGGACGACAAGTTGAATCAGCTTCTGCGCGAACGACTAGAACGCCAAGAATTAGCGGCAAAAAAGAATCAAAAACTACTAGAGGAACTGAACAAAGTCGCTGAAAAAATAAACAAAGAAGAGTTGGTAAAGCGTTTAGAGGAGTTGGGTAAAAAACAGCAAAACTCCGAACGTAGCTTAGAACAATTATTAGAGCTCACTAAAAGATACTATGTAACGGAGAAAGCCTCCCAATTAGCAACCGACCTAAAGAACCTTTCGGAAAAACAAAGAAAACTATCAGAGACGGATGTAAAAAAAGAAAATAGCTTCCAAAAACAAAGGGAATTGAATAAAGAGTTCGAACAAATTGCAAAAGAGCTCGAAGAATTACAAAAAGACAACGCCGAATTAAAAAAGCCAATTGACCTACAGGTAAACGACACTAAAAAACAAGGAGTAAAAGAGAATCAAAAAAAGGCCTTGGAGGAAATTAAAAAAACTACTGAACAATCAGATAATAGCAATGATAACAAGGAAAAATCGGCTTCCGATGCCCAGAAAAATCAAAAATCTGCCTCAGAGAAAATGAAAGAAATGAGTGAAGAGCTTAGTGCATCTGCCACTAGCGGTGGGGGTGGAGGTTCTTCCGTGGCAGAAGATGCCGAAATGCTGCGCCAAATCCTTGATAATCTGATTATTTTCTCTTTTAAACAAGAAGCTTTATTTGACCAACTAAGTTCTAGACAAGAAGAAGACGCTTCTCAGTATGCCAAAACAGTTCGCAATCAAAAGGAGTTAAGAGGTTTGTTCGAACACGTAGATGATAGCCTATTTGCGCTATCCCTTCGCCAAGCAGAACTCTCAGAGTTTGTAAATGAGCAGATTACAGAGGTCTATTACAACATAGACAAGTCCTTGGAGAGTATGGCAGATGGACAAATATACCAAGGAGTATCCTATCAAAAATATGTGCTTACCGCTTCTAATAACCTTGCCGATTTTCTGGCCAACGTAATGGATAATATGAACCAAAGCATGCAAATGGGCAAGGGCCAAGGAGACAGCCAAGGCGGTTTTCAGTTACCTGATATCATTAAAGGGCAAGAATCCCTAGGTGAGAAAATGGGTAAATCCGGAAAACAAGGACAAAGTGGCGAAAAGGGGAGTGGAAAACAAGGACAGCAAGGAGAAGCAGGGAAAGAAGGAGCAGGAAAAGAGGGTAAAGGAAAGCAGGGACAAGGTGGTGAGCAGGGCGAGGGAAAAGGAGGTAAGAACGGAGAGGGACAAGATGGCCAAGGTGAAGGTGGTTCCAAACAAGGAAAAGGCAATGGTAATGGTGGCTCTGGAAATCAAGGACTTTCAGAAGACGAATTACAGGAAATCTATGAGATTTACCAAGAACAACAGCGCATCCGCCAAGAGCTAGAACAACAATTAGAGAACATGATCAATTCAGGTGACCGAAAATTGGGAGAAAAGTTAATCCGTCAAATGGAAGACTTTGAGAATGATTTACTCGAAAACGGCATCACACAACGCACTATCAATAAAGCAAATACCATTCAGTATGAACTGCTCAAACTAGAGAATGCGGCTTTAAAACAAGGACAGAAATCAGAACGCGAGAGTAGTACCAACCTAAAGGACTTTTCCAACCCTATAACCACTAAGCCCTCATTATTAGATAATTATCGTAACGAAGTAGAGATTTTAAACAGACAAGCATTACCTTTGCGCCAAAATTTTCAAAACAAGGTAAAAGCATACTTTAAAGGCGATGATTAACTTTCACTACGAGCTAGATTTTGCATTAAAGAATCCGAACAGATACGCATCTTGGATAAAGGATATTTGCCTTTCGGAGAATGCCGTTGCGAAAGAACTAAATTATATTTTCTGTAACGACAACTATCTTATAGAAATCAACAGAAAATATTTAAATCATGATAATTATACCGACATCATCACCTTTGATTATACGGAAGATACCTTTGTGTCTGGAGACATTTATATTTCTATTGAACGTGTGGCAGAAAACAGTTTAACTTATGCTGTTTCGCTTGAGAATGAATTATTACGAGTAATGGCGCATGGTGTGCTTCATCTTTTGGGTTATCAAGATAAAGGTGATGATGCCGTTGCGCTGATGAGAAAAAAGGAAGAAGAAAAAATAAATCTGTTCCACGTGGAACAGTAGTAAGATATGTTTGGAGAAAATTACGATGTTATAGTAGTAGGAGGTGGGCATGCCGGCGCTGAAGCGGCAGCAGCTGCGGCCAATATGGGTTCGAAAACCCTTTTAGTGACCATGAATCTACAGACAATTGGTCAAATGTCTTGCAATCCTGCCATGGGTGGAATTGCAAAAGGGCAAATAGTACGAGAGATTGATGCGCTGGGTGGTTATAGCGGTATCGTTACCGATAAATCTGCTATACAATTTAAAATGCTTAACAAATCCAAAGGTCCGGCAATGTGGAGCCCAAGAGCTCAGAATGACAGAATGCGATTCGCTGAAGAATGGCGTCTAGCTTTGGAGAACACTCCCAATGTTGACTTCTACCAGGAAATGGTCTCCGGGCTTCTAGTCGAAGGTGACAAAATCGTTGGAGTCAAAACTTCTCTAGGCATTGACATCAAAGGAAAAGCAGTAGTACTCACTAATGGCACCTTTTTAAATGGTTTGATACATATAGGTGAAAAGCAATTTGGTGGTGGCCGTTCCGGAGAGAAAGCTGCTACAGGAATAACGGAACAACTTACTACGCTTGGTTTTGAAAGTGGCCGAATGAAGACTGGAACTCCGCCCAGAGTAGATGGACGTTCCTTGGACTACTCCAAAATGATAATACAACCAGGGGACGCCATACCCGAAAAATTCTCCTACACCCCAACTATCCCTTTAGCAACACAGCGCGACTGTCATATGACACACACCAGTAAATTAGTACATGATTTGCTTAGGGAAGGTTTCGATCGTTCACCAATGTTCAATGGTCGTATTAAAAGTATTGGACCTCGATACTGCCCTTCCATTGAAGATAAAATCAACAGATTCGCCGATAAGGATAGTCATCAAATGTTCATTGAACCAGAGGGCTGGAATACTGTAGAGGTATATGTCAATGGGTTTTCAACTTCTTTACCGGAAGATGTTCAATTCAAAGCCCTGCGTTCTGTAATTGGTTTTGAAAAAGTAAAATTCTTTAGACCTGGTTATGCCATTGAATATGACTATTTCCCGCCAACTCAACTTAAACATACCTTAGAGACTAAACTCATCGCTAATTTATATTTCGCAGGCCAAATAAACGGCACGACCGGTTATGAAGAAGCAGCCTCACAAGGTTTAATGGCTGGAATAAATGCTCACCTAAAAATTAATGAAAAGGAAAGTTTTATTCTAAAAAGAGACGAAGCCTATATCGGAGTACTTATAGATGATCTTATTACAAAAGGAACAGAAGAACCTTACCGCATGTTTACCTCCCGTGCTGAATACAGAACCTTGTTAAGACAGGATAATGCGGATTTAAGACTAACGCCAAAAGGTTTTGAATTAGGACTTGCATCTAAGAAACGCATGATTCGCATGGAAGAGAAATTAAGCAAGTCAAAACAGTTTGTGAAATTCTTCAAAGAAACAAGTGTCTTACCAGAAGACATTAATCCAATACTAGAGAGCGTTTCATCTGCAGTTGTAAAACAATCCGATAAAATGTTCAAAGCGTTATCCAGACCAAAGATTACTATGGAGCATATGTTACAACTTGAACCCGTGTCCGATTTTGTTAAAACCAACCAATTGGATAGAGAAATCTTAGAGCAGACTGAAGTACAGGTAAAATATGCAGGGTACATTGCCAAGGATAAACTTAACGCAGACAAACTTCATCGTTTAGAATCGGTTAAAATTCCCAACAACTTCGACTACACCAAATTAAAATCCCTATCCTATGAAGCTCGAGAAAAATTGACAAACATTCAACCGGTCACCATATCACAGGCGTCAAGAATAAGCGGGGTTACACCAAGTGATATCAGTGTGCTTTTAGTTTTTCTAGGAAGATAATACAAGATCGTTCCACGTGGAACATTATAAAAAAACCGTCTTCTACAAAGACGGTTTTTTTTTGTCCTGTAAATAACTGAACTTTCAACTCGAATTCTTAAACCCCACTAATGGAAACCTATATTAAAACTAAAGACTACTTCCTCACCGGAGAACAGTTCCAGTTAAAATATAAGGCAGATCTCGACATGTTGGTCACAACACCTCAACCAGAAAATCTGCATAAATATTACCAAAGTGATAGCTACATTTCACATACCGACGCTAATAAAACCTTACTAGATAAAGTTTACTCCTATGTAAAAAAATATACAACATATAAAAAAATAAGACTTCTTGAACACCTAAACACTTCTTCCAAAACCATTCTTGACATTGGAGCAGGCACAGGTGAATTTCTAAAAGTTATCTCTAAAAAAAATTGGACCACTCAAGGTATTGAACCAAACATCACAGCTCGTACCATCGCGGAAAGCAAAGGAGTTTATCTAAAAAATTCAATCACCGAAATTACCACTAAATCAGATGTCATAACACTTTGGCATGTCCTAGAACATCTTCCAGATTTAGATAATCAGATAAAAGGTTTCACGAGGCAACTGAAAAAAAACGGCTTCCTCATTATAGCCGTACCCAATTACAAATCATATGATGCTAACAAATACAAATCCCATTGGGCCGCATATGACACACCAAGACATCTCTGGCATTTCTCTCAGAAGTCTATAACCAAAATTTTTAAACCTTATGGCTACACACTTACCAAAACTGTCCCCATGTATTTCGACTCCTTTTATGTTTCCATCCTATCGGAAAAATATAAACATGGACGCCCTAATTATTTTCGTGCATTTTTGACCGGATTAGTTTCTAACATTAGCGCTTTCTTCAACGGTGAATACTCCTCCATTATATACGTACTTCAAAAACGATAAAATCCACTATAAAGCACCTCAACATCTTTATTCGCTATTCTCTATATATAACTATTCTTTATAAGTAAAACGCTCTTAAAAACGCTCTATGAAGACCTATTATATTGATATTCTCTATTTATTCTGTTCTGAATATCAAAATTTTCTATAATGTATAAATAAGCTCTTCCTAGTTTATACAAAGAAATAGCTACTATACAGAAACCTTTACTATTTTTGCTCAACTAAAATTTCAATTCTAATGAAAAAAATACTTTTTACAATTTCTTGCCTTGCCGTTTTTGTATCCTGTAAACAAGAGAAAATTGGTTACGTTGACAACATTAAACTAATGAACGAATATCAAGAGAAAATTGATGTTGAAGCTAAGTTCAAAACTAAAGCCGACGCGTTAACTAAAAAAAGGGATAGTATCTCACAAGCTTTTCAAATTGAAGCTCAAGCTTTTCAGGCAAAAGCTCAAAAGATGTCACAACAAAAAGCGCAGGAAGAATATGCGGCCTTTCAACAAAAAGGACAATTCATGGGTCAGCAACTACAACAAGAAGATCAACAACTTCAGACTGAAGGTCAAGTTGAAATGGATAGTGTAGTCAAAAACGTTAAAGCCCAAATTGAAGCCTACGGAAAAGCCAATGGTTATAGTTATATACTGGGTGGTGGTGATGGTGGTAGCGTACTCTACGGAACCGAAACCAACGACTTAACTTCTGAGATTGTAAAGGTTTTGAACGATAACTATAAAAAATAAGTAAACCAATATCAATGAAAAGCCGGTTCTAGACCGGCTTTTCTATGGCGTATTTCTAATACCTTCTATTTTCTCAAGTCCACTCTCAATCGTAAAACGGTCTCTTGGTAGAAACCCTTTTACTATTAAAACAATACCACAAATAACTAAAATTAAACCGATTCCTTTTTTAATAAAATGGACTCGTTTCAATGTAAGTTTTCTTTTCAACTGTTTGGCTAACAATATTTTAAAGATATCTGTGATAAAATATGCAAGCAACATCGTCGTAAAGAATACTCGTATACGCATAGGTTCGTTATCTAAACTTGGACCCACGATAATAATGACACCTAACCAAAACACTAGTACTCCTATATTAATAAAGTTTAAGAAAAAACCTTTAACGAACAAACTTAAATAATCGTTCCTTTTTACCTTAATTGGTTTTTTTATATCCTTCTTAATACCCTGCTTAAAGAAAGTAGTAATCCCGTAAACCAAAAGAATAACTCCACCAAAAACATATAAGCCAGGTTGGTTACTTAGATTTTCCAATAGCTGATAACTACTGAAGTACGCTGCAAGTATAAATATTATGTCAGCAACTATGACACCGATATCAAAACTTAACGCCGCTCTAAACCCTTTTAGAGCACTTGTTTCTAATAAAACAAAAAAAACAGGCCCAATCATAAAGCTTAATAAAAAGCCTAATGGTATTGCAGCCTGTATATCTTCTAACATTGCTAAACTACATTCTTTTTATAACCCCTCCAAAAACAGTTTTCTCTTCTAATTTTGGCGGATCACCGTGGACCAGTACTTCCCCACCAGCTTTAACCGCCGCCTTAACATACTCACTAGCATATATCTCAGCTTTAGAGCCTGCATTGACATTTACGGTAGAAAACTTAGTTTTAAAATTCTTTCCCTCATAAACACCACCTGTATTAATCTGTACATCTTGTAACTCAGAAAATCCATTCGTTTCTATAACGCCACCGGAAACCGATTTGATAAGCATCTGTTCAACTTCCGCCGCTACCGTTAATTCGCCTCCCTCTTGTGCCTTTAACTCTATGACATCCTGTTTTATAGTACCTTCAGAATTAATTCTTGCATCCTCATTAACATCAATGACCATAATATCATCGGTGTAATATAAATCCACAAAAGTTTTATAACCACTAAAAATTTTTCCTATTTGCATCCGGATTTTAAGTACACCACTATTATTAACAATAGCTACCTTATCCGTACTTTCTCCTGTAATTATTGCCTTGTTCTCCGAAGAGCGTATAAGATTTATTGACAATCCGTCAAAACCCTTTACTTCAGAGAATTTACTCAAACTTTTGGTAATTTTATTATCCTGCCCCGTTCCAACTAAGAAATTTAAACAACACAATAACAGTACGATATACTTCATACTAATTAATTTATATCCCCTTTGAGGATGTTTTTACAGCTCCCTATTCGCAAACATCATTCCATAAAATAAACTAATTATGTTTACCGACTAGTGAGAAATCCAGGTGACGTTTTTCTAAATCTGTATTTTTCACCATAACAATTACTTCATCACCTAATTGATATGTTTTTTTTGTTCGCTCCCCTACAACGGCATATTCTTTTTCGTCAAAGATATAATAATCTCCTTTTATGTCTCTTATACGTACCATTCCTTCGCACTTATTCTCTATGATTTCAACATAGATTCCCCATTCTGTTACACCACTTATTACGCCTACAAACTCTTTATCATCATGATCCTGCATAAATTTAATCTGCATATATTTAATGGAATCTCTTTCAGCACTAGCGGCCAATCCTTCCATATCTGAAGAGTGTTGACACTTTTGTTCGTACACTTCAGCCTTAGCCGATTTACCATTATCTAAGTAGTGTTGTAAAAGCCGATGCACCATAACATCCGGATATCTTCTTATTGGAGAGGTAAAATGCGTATAATAGTCAAAAGCTAGTCCGTAATGGCCTATATTATCCACGGTATATATGGCCTTACTCATTGTTCTTATGGCTAATGTATCTACCAAATTCTGTTCCTTTTGACCCTTAACATCTGACAGCAACTTGTTCAAGGAAGAACTAATAGATTTCTTATCCGTAAAATCTAACTTATGACCAAACCTTTTGATTAAACCATTCAGCGCCATAAGTTTATCCTCATTAGGATCATCATGTATGCGATAAACAAAAGTCTTTTTTGGTTTTTGTTTACCAATAAATTCTGCCACTTTTCTATTAGCAAGTAACATGAATTCCTCTATCAACTTATTAGCATCTTTAGACTCCTTAAAGTAAACGCCTACTGGTTCATTCTCTGCATTCAGATTAAAACGCACTTCAACCTTATCAAATGAAATTGCACCTTGATCCATACGTTTACTACGCATAATTTTAGCCAATTTATCCATAACCAAAGTAGCATTTACCACCTCTTTATCAACTTTATAGGCACTCTCGCGTATAGATATATCCTTTGGGATGGAGGCACTACCGGTTTCAATTATATGTTGCGCTTCTTCATAAGCAAAACGTTCGTTAGAATTAATTACCGTTCTACCATACCACTGATCTACTAGTTTCGCTTTATCATCTAATTGAAATATAGTGGAAAACGTATATTTCTCCTCATTCGGTCTCAACGAACAAGCATTATTAGATAGCACTTCTGGCAACATAGGTACCACCCTATCTACTAAATAAACAGATGTTGCTCTTTCATAAGCTTCGTCATCCAATACGGTTCCTTCTTTTAGATAATGAGAAACATCTGCAATGTGAACACCTATTTCATAGTTACCGTTTTCTAAAACGGTAAACGATAAAGCATCATCAAAATCTTTTGCGTCCTTAGGATCAATAGTAAAGGTTAATGCATTACGCATATCCCTTCTTTTCTTAATTTCCGATGGTTTTATACTGGTATCCAAGTCATCTGCAAAACGTTGCACCTCCGTAGGGAATTCATAAGGCAGTCCGTATTCTGCTAATATGGAATGAATTTCTGTATTATGTTCACCTGGTTTTCCTAGAACCTCTGTAACATAACCGTAAGGGGAATCCACATCCTCTGGCCATTCTGTAATTTCCACAATGACCTTATCCCCGTTATTCGCGTCTTTTATCTTATCTAAAGAGACAAAAATATCCGTGTACATTCTAAAATCCGTTGGCCTTACAAATGCAAACGTCTTTTGCATATCCAAAACTCCTACGAAAGTAGTTTTATGACGCTCTATAACTCTATGAATATCACCTTCTAACTTCTTTTTATCTCTTCTAGGATAAATATATACTTCTACGCGGTCCTTATGAAAAGCCTTGTTCAGTTTATTACTAGGTACAAACACATCATCTTCCATTCCTTCGATAACGATGTATGCATTTCCTTTACCAGTAATATCAACCACTCCTTCATGATAGGTCTTGTTATCTTTAAGTACTTGATAATTTCCCCTACTTACCTCTAAAATGCGCTTCTTTTCCTTTAATTGTACTAATCTTTTAATCAGATTATTTCTATCATTAGCTTCTGTAACACCAATTTTAGCAGCTATTTGCTTATAATTAAAGCTTTTCTTCGGTTCTTTCTCCAATACCGTAAAAATGCCTTTGGTAATTTCATTTCTTCTATGGTTTCTCGCCTTCTTATTTCTCTTCGACATTAAAATTTTAATTTTTTGAAAATTACGAATTATAATCCACTACCTCCTTTATTCCTGAGCTTCCTGTTTATTTTTCAAGGTTATCAACATATATTATATAATAACTATTTCTTTTATAAATTTTAAAAATAAAATGATGATTATGATTGTTTGTTAATAGGCGTGATAACTTATTTAGGTATTACTTGACTTTCTGAGATACCATAAGTTGTTCACATATAAAGAACACAAATGTATGCTGATAATCAGAAATTTGAATTAGTTATCAGTATAAGTTGATAACCAATTTCAACAGCTATTTATTAATAAGTTTCTATAAAATCAGTGTTAACTAGCAGCACAAATTTCTTTACAACGTAATGATTTTTTCTAATATTATTTTTAGTCTATGAACAAAATAGGTGCTAATCAAAAAAGGAGTTTCACAACCAAATTTTTTAACTGTTTTTTGTAAACAATTTTTAAAGCGGTTGTCCTACTATTTAACTTACTAATGAACAATAAGTAGGAATGGATAGCTAAAATATGTTGTGTAAGTGACGTTTTTTGTGGTGAACTCCTTGTATGTTGTACATTTGTACCAAATACTACGGTTTCCCCGACCTAATTATATAATAAGCCTACTATGAAAATAGCCATTGGTAATGATCACGCAGGTACAGAATACAAGCTTGCGATTATTGGACTTTTAAAATCCAAAAACATAGAAGTGTCCAATTATGGAACGGATGGAACGGACAGTGTGGATTATCCGGATTTTGTGCATCCTGTTGCCCAAGATATTGAATCGGAGAAAGCCGATTTTGGAATTATCATCTGCGGTAGCGGTAATGGTGCTTCCATGACCGCCAATAAACATCAGAAAGTAAGGTCTGCCCTTTGTTGGACAAAAGAGATAGTAGCATTAGCAAGACAGCATAACGATGCAAACATTTTAAGCTTACCAGCAAGATATATTTCATTACCACAAGCATTGGAAATGGTAAGAACATTCTTAGATACGGATTTTGAAGGTGGTAGGCATGAACGTAGGGTTGTTAAAATACCTTGTTCATAGTTCGTAAAGTCTAAGTCAATCATTCTTAACAAATTCTCTTTGCTTGGACCATACGCTTTTAGTGTAGTTTAATTATCTGGATGATGGGCCAGCTTAGGTTAATCATTTATTGCTACCGCAAAGGGATATTATACCCCGAGGCCAGCCTCGAAATTAAATGTTCATTTCCTACGAATGCCTCGCGGGCTTACTCTGAGGTAGTTTACTTTAATAAAATTATGTCCGGTGCATAAACATAATCACAACCATACGCATACAGAGGTAAAGGGTAGGAATCTTATTATCTCTATTATATTGAACACGGTAATTACCGTATCTCAAGTTATAGGAGGAATTATTTCTGGTAGTCTTTCGTTACTTTCTGATGCACTACACAATTTTAGTGACGTACTTTCCCTAATTGTAAGTTATGTAGCCACTATACTTTCAAAAAGAAAAGCTTCTACCAACAAGACTTTTGGTTTCAAGAGGGCAGAAATAATAGCTGCTTTTGTAAATTCTGCTACCTTAATTATTGTAGCGATTTTATTGATCAAAGAAGCTATAGTTCGTTTTATAGCACCCCAAGAAGTAGTATCGGATTTAGTTATTTGGCTTTCAATTTTAGGTATTGTAGCCAACGGAATTAGCGTTTTATTATTAAAGAAAGATGCTGATACGAATATGAACATGAAATCTGCTTACCTACATTTATTAACCGATATGATGGCCTCCGTTGCAGTGTTGGTCGGAGGTTTGTTAATGAAATTCTATAAATTTTATTGGATAGACCCCTTATTAACCTTCGCTATAGCACTATATTTAATCTACATGGGTTATGATCTATTAAAGCAATCTACTAAGGTTCTTATGCTTTTTACCCCTAATACTGTTCAGGTAGATGAAATCGTTACGACCATAAGAAAAATAGAACCCATTAAAAATGTGCACCATGTCCATATTTGGCAATTAAATGAGGATGAAATGCATTTAGAGGCGCATATAGATTTTAAAGAAGATATTAAATTATCCGAGTTTGATGTAATTTTGGACCGGATAGAAGAGGAGGTGTACCACACTTATGGAATAAACCATGTAAACATTCAACCGGAATTTGGAAAGTGTGATAGTAAACAAATAATAGTACAGGACTAATGTTGGATATTAGCGTAAAATCTTTTAACGAAATAGAGCGTGACGAGCTTTATCAACTGCTTCAACTGCGCAGCCAAGTCTTTGTGGTAGAGCAGGATTGTGTTTATCAAGACTTGGATGGCAAGGATCAAAAAGCCATTCATATCATTGGTAAGAAGGATAATAAAATTGTTGCGTATACACGGGCGTTTCCTGCAGGAGCTTATTTTGAACAGGCTAGCATAGGAAGGGTAGTGGTCTCAGAACAAGAACGCTCCTATGGTTATGGCAAAGTAATAATGGAGGCCTCCATTAAAGCTGTGGCAGAAGTTTTTAAAGAAAGCACTATTAAATTATCTGCGCAGACATATTTGAAGAAATTTTACAATTCGTTGGGCTTTAAGTCTTATGGCGAGGGATATTTAGAAGATGGCATACCACATATTGCCATGTTTAGAAACTAAAAAAGGCGCCTAAAGCGCCTTTTTTCTACTCTACAATCGATATTTATAATGCTTCGACGCTTAGTCAAAATAAATATTGACTTTCTTTCAAATGACTCGTGGGCCTTACCCGAGGTAATTTACCTGAGCAAGGCTGTTATATTTTAATGGGCTGCTTATTGCTAAGATTAATATCCTCCAACATAGCGTCAGTAAATTTGTAGTGCCCTCTGGTTGTAATTATTCTGAACCTGTTAGATTTCATTCTACTCAAGGCATCTAAAAACAACCATTTTGTTTTTAATAATCTAGGCTTTTGTGATTTAAGACTGATATCGAAAAAATATTTTCTTCCATTTTTTAGAGCTACGATATCTGGAGTAATTTTGTTGTCCGCTCCTTTTCTTAGGTATGATTTTGGAGTTTCATAGCCCTCTAAATCTGCTTTGATATTCTCAAAACCGGTAGCTTCTAAATGGTTGATAGATTTTTCTAAAAATTCCGTATTGTCTGTCTTGTCTAATTTTATCATAGCTAATAAAATAATAAAAATTAAGCCAATTGCAAATTTTAAACACTGATTAACAATGCTTTAACCTTTAGACAAGAAAAATAAAATAAGTATTCGGAAGATATTATGACAGTCGTTTATAAATGGTTTACCAGCCGTATTGTAGGCAATTGCCCTACCTTAGACCATACTCTTTTTCTTGTTCACTGATCTTCCTGAATAATAGTATACACATAGAAAAATAATAGTTACCAGTAACAGAATGAAGGAATACCGTGTGCGCAGAAAAAGAAGTTTAGCGTTACCTACAATTGAGGGTAATACGGACGAAAAACTATGCGTGTCAATGATTCACGGGTCGGGAATGGTTACTTTTAAGGTGTTTGCGAAAAATATTGTTCAAAATCTACTTTAGCCTTCGCAAGGCTCCGAAAATTCACCTTTAAAACTGATTCAGCCAGAAAAAAGCTTCTTAGAGAGGCTTAAACGATTTTGTGTTTTTAAGAATTAAGGACTTGCGCAACTGTTACCATGGTTGTGCTATCGTTATTTATTTTCTGCGCGCATTTTATCTTCTATTCCTTTGTGATATAATTCTTAACGTACTTTATGATTTTCGTTTTGCATCGCTTTTATGAGGTTAAAATTATTGATGAAATAAGGTTTGTTTAACTTAAACTCTGAGTCGTATATAAACTCTAAGTTTGGCGGACCTGTTTTTCCATCCCAAGGTTCTGCATACGTTGGTTAAAAAAATGAAGCCACTGGAAAGTACTTAATATTTTTTAGCAATAAATCGGAAATTATTTTATTAGCTCTTTCTTCTCTCTTTATTCTTTCCTCAAAGAATCGCTAATAGGTTTGATCTTTATCCTTAATATTTTCTTTGTTGTGTTTCACTATCATATACCTCAGGTGGGGCATTTGGTATATTGTTTGTTATGCGTTATTCCAACATCTGCTTAGCGCTCCTTAATGCCTTACAACATGAAACCTGTAAACACCTACTCAGACGGCACAGCTAGGTATCGGTCAAAGTATTCGATTATCTTTCCAAACAGGTAGCGATTGTAATTCCGCTCACGGCTCCATCCATGCGTGGCTCCTGGTGCAAACGCAAAGTCAAAGTCCTTACCTTGTTTGATCAGTTCCTCGGCCAACACGGCCGTCGTCTTGAATGGTACCACATGGTCCTGCATGCCGTGGATGAACAGAAGTTTATCTTCGAGATTTGCTGCATGGTTTAGCGCTTTTCTTTCGAAGACCTCAGGGTGTGTCTGTGGGCTACGAACAATCGCTACATCGTCCGTGCCAAAGAACACCGGGTCAACAGCCGCTGCTGCGGCAACACCCACCTGAAATAAGCCCGGCTTCATCAACAGCGAATAAACTGAAAGTGTGCCACCATAACTGCTACCCCAGATGCCTATGCGATTGGGATCAACATAGTCGAGAGATTCCATGTAAGCAACGGCACTTGCATAATCCTCAATATCCTCACCGGCAAATCCCAGCAAGAACTCTTCACGGAATGCCCGGCCATAACCGTTGCTTCCACGTGAATCCACCTGAACGATAATATATCCCTTCTTGACCAACAGTTGCTGAACAAGGCTGTAGTTACCGGCCCAGCGGTTTCTTGCTGTATTCGAATATACGGGTCCAAACAAAACTGGGTACTTCTTTCCAGGCTTCATGTTGTCAGGCTTCAGAATCCGAGCATGCAGCGTGTAGTCATCTATAAGACTGGGGAAACTAACGTATTCCGCACTTGCCCAGGTTCGCTCCATGAAGGCGGGCAATGGCGAGTGGGTTACTCGTGTAGCATCAGCATCTTCGCGGCTTACCACATAAAGCTCGGGCGGTGATGTGTCGTTGCTATGCATGAACACTAAGTGTCGGCCATCAGGCGAAGGGTAGCCAACGTTCTGGCCAGCAAGACGCGTCACCCGCTCGGGGTCGCCACCGGACATATTTAGACGATACACGTGTTGTTCATACGGATTAACACCATTGCCTGTAAAAAATAGTGCATCGCCAGCAATACTTGGTGCGGAAAGCACATCGTAGGAGGGATCGGTCAGGAGTTGCGGACGATTATCTCCAGCCGGTGAGGAATCAATCGTATAAAGGCCGTAGCGATCGCCCATATCGCTTAAGAAAACGACCTGCTGCCCATCCGGATGCCAGGTAGACCCAAACGAGGTATACATGCGACTCTCTCGAACACCCCGCCAAATCTCGCGCAGTTGGCTTTCTCCGGGTGCAAGGACGAACAATCTACGTTCAACCGCCGTGTCGGACGCGATATCAACCAGCAGCGCACCTTCCGGTGACCAATTAAAGTCGATGACCTGGTTGGCGTGTGGGTCTGGCAAATCGAGGTACCTATGATTACCGCTTTTTACATCGAGCAGGCCAACCTTGCGAATCTCGTTGCGATCGCCCGGGTAACTTCTGCGTATTTCGTTGGGATTCGTTTCATCAGCGAGGTAATCCGGGAACGACACCTTTCGCATCTTGCGTCTATCAACGGAGTGAAACGCGATAGTCTTGCCATCTGGGGACCACTTGTACGTTGGTCCACTCCAGATGCCTGGACCGATTTCGCGTTCCGATCGGCTGTAGCGCCCCTTCTGTAAGCTCGAGAGACTAGCGATGCCGATCTCGGTGAGCTGGCGATTCTGTTTGGAAGAGAAGTTAGCAAGCCACAGATTACCGTTCTGTATATACGTCGCTTGCTTGCCACTTGGCGATAACGACAGGTTACTCGCTCCTGCCTCGACGGGCATTAATCGGAGGTCTTGTCCTTGGCTGAGCGATGTATGCCATAATTGGTTATCTCGCAGACTGATGATTGTGTTCGCGTCTATCCAAACCATATCGCGTACTGAGGTGGATGTCGTATCGGAAATGAGGCGTACTTCCTTTCCATCGCTTGTGGATACCCAAAGGCCACGCCCGGAATTTCCTGGTTCACTCCAGCAAAAGGCGAAGTGCTCGCTGTTCGGTGCCCACGCCGGCCGGGATGGGGTTGTTCCCGTCAGTTTTGGCGTTGCGAACAGGTCATCAAGAGTGAGCTCACTCACCTGTGCTGTTACAATTGCGGGCATCGCTATTAGTAAGCCTGCCACTACCCATGTTTTCCAAAAAGAAATCTGTTGCATGTGTTTGTTTTAGAAACTGTTTAGTAAAATAATCTTACCCTACTCAAATAGCGATATTACTATTTGAGAGTGCGCTTTCTCATAGTCTTCCAAGTCGGATTTTTTGATTTTCTCATTACCCCTTACCTGGTGTATAACGCCGCGCTATTTGAAGTCCGGCGAATTTTAAGGAAATATAGCAAAATCCTATTAACAATAATATTTGAATTTGACTTCCGTTTACTCAGATATAATTGTTCGCCAAGGAGTCCGCGCTAGCGGACGTGCCCTTGTGGATTTTGCGTTATTGGGATTAAAATTAGACATACCAGATTGCATTTAGCGTCCTGATGTGTTAAGTAGTTAAGCCTTAGTGGCGATTTTGGTAGAAATATCAATTATCAAACGGATTTAGGAATCTGATAGAGCGCAGCGATGCGATGGTGTTCACTTGCTTTTGGTGCATTGCCTGCGAAGCAGCGCAAAAAAAGTACGCCGCAGGCGTATTGGACAGCATCGGTTTAGCTATGAACAGCACGGGAGCAAACTAGCGTTTACTTTCCGCCACGCACAGAGCGAAATCTTTTGGTTTTGTTCTGCTTTCGTTATTTCATTTTTCAGAACTTGTTAATTCAATTATTCGATTGATTGTTTCATTAACTTCTTTGAATTCAGATTCTAATATTATATTGCTTACAAATTTCTTTTGGAGGGTAATCATATTTTAAAACGCCAAGCTACTTAAGAAGGAATATTCAACATTGCTATCATCAAAAATATTGGCGTTATTAATTAAGTTTAGTAAAGAAATATGATTCTTGAAGTATGGTATGTAACTATCAAGAAAATAGTTTTGAAAAGATATTTTTTCTTCTTGATAATCCTTAACAAGTTCCTTCCATTTTTGTAAAAGCCCTCTTAATTCAAGATTAGATATGATTTCAAAATCAGAGGTATTGGTTAATGCGTCAATTGTTGAATTTTGGGGGTTAAATGTATAATTGTAAAATGTCTCTGTAATATAAAATGATAAAGAATCTTTATTTACTTTATCAATTTCTATTGGTACTAAGTTTAAAATCTTTGTAGCATTGGTATAGGTTTTTTGATGACCTAAAGTCACAGTATCTAATTGCGCTCTATTCAGCTGAAATTGCTTATTAATGTTTTCAATATAATTGGCTTCTTTCTTCTTTTCGATTCGATTGCTATTCCAATTATTAACTTGAAAAGCAAGAAGAATACCAATCATAACAAGGACTATCTCTCCGATAGCATATTTAAAGTACTTTCCGGTTTTACCTTTTGAAAGTAAATCTTGTCTAATTTTTCGAAAGAATTTTATCATTGGTTAGCGGTTGGTTGTAATGAATCACAGGTTGTTGTGCTTTCGTACTTTTTATTCCGATTTATGTACTTCAAGTTCAATTTCAACCATAAATTCAGGTAATGCCAATCCCTGTACTTCAAGCCAAGAACCGGTCGGAAATCCATTTTTATAAATCTCGGCACGATATGCCGATTTTTGAAGCATTTGAGCCATATCGGTTGTGAAAATGTCTTCTTTTACCACATCGTCAAATGTGCAACCAAAGTGCTTTAATATTTTTTCCAAATCCGCGTAACAATTTTTCATTTGCTGTTCTATATCGCCAATTGCGGTTGGATTTCCTTCTTCGTCCATACTAACAGCTCCAGAAATTTTTATATTATTTCCAATTTTTACTGCGTGAGAATATCCATAAGCTTTTTCAACCTCTGGCCGTAAGAGAAAATATTCAGGTTTTTCAGATGCAGCTATTACTTCTTTTTCAACCTCTTTTGTTTCTTCCTTTTGTTTTTGTTCACAACTCTGTAATCCAAAAGCCAATGCAAAAAGTGTAACGAGTAAAGTCAGTCGGTCGGTTGTTCTTTTCATAATTCTGATTGTTTAGTGCCTACTTTGGTCGGGTTTTCGGCTTTCCCGCTTTATATTGATTTTTGTTTTTGGTATCGGTCTTGTATATGGCTCGTAGCGTGGAAATTAAAGATTATTTTTCGGTTGAGCACAAGCCAAATTTTTAAATTTGACGAACTTGCAAATATGCCTTAACTTCAATTAAGCAATTAATTAGCTATGAGTTATATACGGTTACCAAACGTATTTTTCTACAATAGTATCAATTCTCTTGATTAATGTAGATTAAACCTTCGTACAAAGCTATTAATGGTACAGAGCGATGGTTTTCCTTGTCAAAATACTTTATTTCGACATTTAGAGGTTCTTCCGATTTCTTTGTGATTAATTCATAGAGATAGTCGTGTCTTTTTTTATTCCGCTCGTAACTAGCCTCTCCTTGATTGGCAGTAGCTATATAAAGTTTTTTATTCAATGATATTGATGAAATAGAATCAACTTTGTTTTTCATCATCGTTTCACTCCACCAAATACTTGGGTCTATAGAAACGTAAGCATTGAAAACGCTATTTTTATCCATATAAGAATTTAATGTAAGTAGACCTCCTAAAGAATGTCCAACGAGAGTTCTAGACGGTTCTGTTCTATAATTTTCATCAACATATGGTATTAGCTCTTTTTCGATGAAATTCAAAAAATTCCTTCCACCTCCCATAGTATTTGGTCGTTTCGTCTTAATTTTTGTAAGGGTAAAATCTCGTTCACGGTCAATATTTTCTATGGCTATAATAATATTTTCTGGCATTAAATTGTTTCGGTTTCTATTGGAACTCATAAAATGTACTATTCCAGATGCTGTTTTAAAATGAGTATATCCATCCAATAATATGATAATTGGATATTTTTTCGCCACTTCAGTTGAATCATTATATGAATCAGGAATACTTATTAAACAAGTTCTTTCTTCATTTAAAATACTAGATTTAATAATGAACTGACTTCCAATTATAATATCCGTTTTATTTTGTCCGAACGTCGTTTGTGCTCCGAAAAGAAGAATACATAAAATTACAAATGTAAAAGTTCTCATAGTTTGCTTTATATGTTTCCGTACTTTCTTTTTAGTGATTAAACCGCTATTGTTTTTATACATTGTTGCCCACAGTTAATTATTTTATTTCATAATTTCCATTGGCCCATTGTATTGTCGGTTCAATCCATTCCATTAATGGTTTGAATAAAAATCCGTGTCCCATTCCTGTATTTAACTCAATTTCTTTAAAATTCTCAATCTTACAAGTCGAGCTTTCTTTTCTTTTAATTGCTGAAACTCCATATGGGTCTGATTTTTCAAAAATATTCAAGATGTTTCCACAATAGTTGATTTCGGGAATATTTTGGATGTCGTTTTCCTGAAAACTTGCAATAAAAACAAAATTCAATTCAGGATTATTGGCTAAAGTAGAAACATATTGAGCAATATATCCACCTTTCGATTTTCCAACTACTGTTATTTTATTTGGCTTTACTCCAATTGTAATTAAGCTGTCGATTTGATAAACTATTCCTTGTGCATATTCACTAGCATTTACATTCCCTTTTCGTTTTTCACTAATTACATTTAGTCCGCTTATTTCAAATTCTGATAAAATTTCCTTGTATTCTGTTCGCCCAAAATCAGGATGAGATTCCTCTAATTCGTGAGTTTCTAAATATCGATTGTGAAGAAAGAAAACAAATCGTTCATTATAAACTTTGAATTGGTTAAAGGTATATTCCAAAAGCTCTGTTCCTCCATTTTTTCCGTGTCCTGGAATTACGTTTTCTATTTCTAGAAATTCACTCTTTACTTTTTCAACGGTTTTTGACCAATCTTCCGTGTTTGCATCTGCAAGATTACCTTTTGATGCATTTAACGATTTGACTAAACAACCGCCAAACAAGGTTTTTTCACTCGGGACATAACCGACAATATTATCTTTTGTGTGTCCTTGTCCGAAATATTTTGCAAAAACAACTTCATTTTCTATTAGAAATTTATGCTCTTTGTCAAAACCTTTTTGTGGTAATGTTTCTCTGTTATCTTCTTTCGCAAGTTCAATGGTTTGATTTGTTGAGAAAGATTTAACTCCGTTTGAGTGAAATTCATTTAATCCGCCTAAACAATCTTCGTGAAAATGAGTAACGACAACAGCCTTAATGTTTTTATCTCCAATCCAATTAATTAATTCAGATGATGCTTTGTTGTTAGTTGGTGTGTCAAAAATTATGGCTTCATTACCATTAATGTAAATCAATCCATTGCAAGGGTATTTTCCATAACTTTTAGTATTTAAATATGAAATGTGTTGAAAAACCTTATCATTAATTTGCTGGATTTCTAAAACTTCAGATTTGTAATTCTCATAAACCTGTTTATTTGGTTTGCAAGAACTAAAAATTAAAGTGATAATTAATATTTGTAGCAGGTATTTCATAATTGTTTACAACGATTTCGTGTATGAATAATAGTGAATTTCTACTCACGAACCTTTCGGTTTTGCACTGACCTCTGTTTTATGTTTATACTTTCGTTTTAGCACTTAAACCGCTATTGCTTATAGACATTGTTGTAGTGCGTTATTTCTTAATTCCTTTCAATTTAACTCCTTTCCAACCCATTAAAACATTGAAACTACCATTTTCATTATCAACAAATTCAAACGATTCAGGTTCTTTAGGGTCGTCAAAGAAAGTATTTTCTGATTCCGCTTTTAAAGTGGCTATCTTCTCTCCGTCTTGATAAACCACCAAATTTTCATTCTCTACTTTAAAAGTCAATTCCAAATTACCCATATCTGCAAATGAATATGTTCCTGCATATCTCTTTAAATTGTCAGAGGATAATTTGATAGATTTTCTATTCAACTCTTTCGGTACATCGTATGGTTTGTTTTCCAATATTTTGGCAAAATCTTCCACCGTTTTCTGAAAAGGAACTTCTTCATAATTCGCTAAAAAAATGAAATTGTAATTATATTCAAGATTTGCATATATCTCAACTCTTATTCCGTCTGAACCACCACTTTTTTCAATGACATCAGATTTATTTTGTAGTAACGATGCATAAGGTTCATTTTTTATATGGTTCAAAAACTTATTTAAGTCAGAAGCAGTTGAAAATATTCTTGCAGTCTTGAGTTCATCTGATAATATATTATTTACTTGAACAATAACGCTATCATCCTTTTCGTGATTCTTTGCTAAATTTTTGAGATTTTTTTCTTTTAGGTAAAAATGAGCTCCTGAATTTTTCATTCCCAAAGGTTGGAATACTTCGTCTGCCAAACATTGGGCAAAAGTTTTGTTAGAAACTTCTTGAATGACAAAATAAACAAGTTCATAAGCCACATTAGAATATTGTTTTTCTGTTCCTGGTTCGAAAAGTAGTTTTTGCTTTTTGGCGTACTCTATTATCTGTTCTGATGACAAGTTGATTTTATCTTCTTTAACACGCTCTAAACTTCTTGGAAGTCCTGATGTGTGGTTGAGCAACATTTCTATGGCTATTTTGTCGCCGTTAGGAAAGTCTGGAATGAATTTGTTGATAGATTCACTTTTTTCAATTTCACCCTCAATCTCAAATTTTTCAATCAAGTAATGAGCCATTAACTTGGAAACAGAATGAATATCAAATTGACTTTCAGTTGTTACATACGTAGTACTACTTTTATCCTGATTTAAATTATATGCCTTGTTAATGATTATAGAGTCATTTTTAGAACCAAACACAACTCCATTGAATTTCCCAATTTTATTAAGTGCTGAGAAGTACTCATCTACTTTTTTATTTAGTTTTTCGGTTTGATGTGATGAATCAACTTCTATTTTTTTACCCTCATTTTTGCAAGACATTAGAAGAATTGGTAGAAAAAGTATGGTTAAAATTTGTCTCATTATTTTATTTGGTTCCAATGCACTACAACGGTCACGGCTATGGCAAGTAGGGCAGGCAAGGAAACTTTTCGTTTCCGTCTGGTCTGCTAGCCAGAGCTTTTTGTTTTGTAATTATTTTTCTTTTTTAATTACCAAATCCAAAAGATTTGGCGGACTTAGTAAACAAGCCCAAGCCTTTAAAAATAGCACTTTATGCCCTATTTGCTATAGGCATTGTTGGCAACAGTATTTTTATTCATTGATAAACTTAATTGCCCTTTCTAGTATTTCGTCTTTTCCTGCAAGAATTCCGTCAATCGTTGGTTCTACATGAATGTCAATTTTCACTCCTTTTCTTTGAGTCTCAGTTCCATCTGGATAAAATATACCCACACCACTTATTTGTGTTTTAAATCCACCAACCATGTTGAATACAACTACATTTCCATCTGCTCCAGAAGTTTGACTACCTATTGTGGTAACATTGTCTCCTGTCTGAAGGCATTTAGCTGTATATTCAAGTTGACTTTGACTATTTTCATTAACTAATAAAATTACTTTTTTAAAGTATTTTAGTTCATCATTTCCACTCTTGTAAGGTTCTGTCCAAATAAATTTGCCAGGATAATCAAGGTCAGCGTATGTTGCTTTATAAAATTCTCTTTCTTTAGATGTTATATAATTTGCGAAATAAAAGGGCGTAAAAGGTTTATGATTTCTAATATCAAATATTATGGCTTTTGTGTTTTTTAGAGTTTCCATTATTTCAGGAATTTCTTCAACTTCTTTAACCAGTCCTATGTTGATATACCCGATATTGTTTTCTATTATTTCGAAGCTTTTAGGTTCAACTTCCTCCTTATAATGGAACTGGTTAAACGGATATCTTTTTACTGATTTTATAGAGGTATTACCATTTCTAGTAATTTCTATTTTTAAAGAATCCGTTGTACCGTTTAGAGTGTAATAACGAGCATTGAATTTCCTTCTTGAAACATTTGAAGCGTTAATATATTTTTCCTGCTCTTCCAATATTGTTGCAATCTCTTTTTCATTTGCTTTTGTTATTATATCTCCAATTTGGAAATCGTTTAATCTTGCCAAAGAATCGTTATAAAAACCTGTAATTATTGCTTTACTATCTATTACTTTAAAATCTACTGGAAGATAATACCGACCAAAAAAAGAGTATGTTTCTTTGTTAAAAAATGTTGCATGGCTATCATCGCAACTAACGATTAATTCCAACATTGCGAGATGTAAGTCTAGTTCAGATTTGGTATTTAAAAATTTTGGAATCATTTTGTTTAAAATGATATCCCAACCCGTATCTGTTTGATATTTAGCAGGAAAAAAGTATTCAACAATATTCCAATAACGAAATAATGAGAGTAATCTTAAATTTTCTTCTTGCCAGTCAAAACCTTTATAATCCAATTCGTTATCAATGTATATGGATTTAGGTTCTCCTTTATAATATTTTACATAATGTTTTTTCCCTTGATGTCTATTTCTTTCTATATATTTCAGTTTTTCTGATAGTTCGGTTGTAAATATTTGCCTATTATTTATCCAGCTTAAGTTGAAATTTTTATCGAAATATTCAACGTTATTTTTCACATCACACTTTTTGCAAGGCTTAATTTCTCCTAGACTTTTAATCCAGTCAAGATAGACTTGCGATAACTCTTTATTATTTGCTACTGCTTTAACTTTTGGGAGAATTTTAAATAATTCTTCATCCCAGTTGTATTTACCGTCAGCTACCTCGGGATGATAGTATTTAAGAAATCCCCAAACCTTACCTGTAAACGCAAATTTTTCCGTTTCGGATAAGTTATTTTGAGCAAAAATGTTGCTACTTAATAGAAAGGTGAAAAGAATTAAAATCGTTTTTTTCATATGTCACGTCCTAAAATACGGCTACAGATTAATAATTAGTTTTAAGCGGCATATTGATGCACGTAATTAGGTGTTTTATAGTCTAAAGATAAATGTAATCGTTTAGTGTTGTACAATTTGATTGCATTTTTAGCGGCCTTTTTAGCATGTATTACGCTGGTAAAGGTCTGGTCTAGATAGAATTCATCTTTTAGGATTCCGTTGACCCTTTCCGCCATTGCGTTCTCATAGCAATGATTTTCCTCCGTCATACTGATTTCTATTTTCTTTCTTTTTAGAATCCGGGTATATACGTTGCTACAGTATTGAATTCCCCTGTCCGAGTGATGAACCAGTCGCTTGGTATCCTTGGCATTGTAAATAGCTTTGTTCAGAGCCCTTACACAACCTTTGAGTTCAAGACTGTCACTAAGGTCGAAGCCTACTATTTTTCTTGAGTACATGTCGGTTATGAGTGCCAGATAGCAGAATCCTTTTACGGTTCTGATATAGGTGATATCGGAAGCCCAGACTTGATTGGGCCTTTCAATTTTCAGGTTTTTTATGATGTTTCCATATTTATAGAATCTATGATGCGAGTTAGTTGTTCTAGAGGAGTACTTCTTTCTCTTTATTAGCAGTTCGTTCTCCCTTAAGATACGGAATAGCTGGTCCCTACCTATTTTCAGTTGTTGCTTTTGAAAGTCTACGTGTAATGACTTCATGAGTTTCCTGGTACCTTCCCTTGGTAGGGTCTTTCTACTTTTCCGGACAAGCTGGACAACATCGTTTTCTACTTGTTTTCGGATAACGAACCGTTTTTGGAATTTGTAATAGGCATCTCTTTTAAGGGAGAAGGCATCACAGATAGCTTCTATGGTGAAGCTTCTGTCCTTTCTGTTTTTAGGTGCTGTTTTCATTAGGGCTTGATGTTTAAGTTTTTTTTTAATTCTTCAACATCTTTATAGCCCAGGTTCTCGGCAGCTACCTCCAGATAGCTGTCGGTAACCAGTTTATCCAAGTCCTTTTTAATCAACAGATCCTTGAGTTGCTTTAGCTCTTTCTGAAGAGCTTTGATACGGGTAAATTCATCGTCTGTTTGCACGGTTACACGGGTGTTCATTAAATCTTTACGATCATACTTCTTTATCCATACATTGATAGTACTGGATTGTATCCCGTAAGTTAATGCAATTTGTCTTTTGGAATGGTTTCCTTTGGTAAGTTCTGCGAGAATCTTAAGTTTAAAGCTTTCGCTATAACGTCTCACATATCCATCATTTTTATACATATACAGTTGTTTTTTTGTATACATATTTCAGGACGGGTCATAATTACTGCCAACGGTTCGGCTCGTATGTTTGTTTCTTAGGTTGAAGATAAGATATTTAGGATAATCCATTAGCTTAAAGGGAAGTGTGGTTTCGTGTTTCGGCCAGATACTTAAAATGGATATCGTTGCTTAGGTCTACACACTTCCCAAGCTAATGTTTTAAAACATTAGCTTGGGAAGTGAACAAAAGCTAGAATAGAAGGGACAGAGAGGTCTCGGCTAGATACACTTAAGGTGATATCGTTTCATAGAAATCCCGCCCTTCTATAGTTTTCTTGGAATCCGGACAGTACCTAGACCCTATTTTACAGAGGTCGAATCAAATGCGAGCAAGGATGATAAAGAAGGTTATAGCTTAAAAAAATAATGTTATGGAAAAGCGCTTAAAACAATGTTTGGGTATTGATGTCTCTAAACTAAACTTATCATTATCCCTAGGTTTTCTGACCGATAAGCTGAACAAAGAATTCATATCACATCCAGATGTGCCCAATGATCTGTCAGGTTATAAAGAGCTTTTGAAATGGTTAAGGAAATCGGTGGATGCTAGCGTTGAGCTTTTAGTGGTTATGGAAGCCACGGGAGTTTACCATCAGGGTATCGCCCATTATCTGCATTCCAAAGGTTATTCGGTTTGTGTAATGCAGTCGGGCAGGGTGAAGAGTTATGCCCGTAGTCTTGACCAACGCTCAAAGACAGATGCGCTGGATAGTAAAATGCTCGGTATGCTCGGTATGCTCGGTCTGGAAAGGTCTATTCGTTTATGGGAGCCACCCAGTGAAGAACTTCAACGCTTAAAAGCATTGAGCAGGGAACGTAGTTCTTTGTTAAAGGATAGGACAATAGAGAACAATCGTCAGGGAGCAATTTCGTCGAGTGTTTATAGGAATGCCAAAGCCCTTAAAAGGCATAAGAACAGGCTGAAACTTATCAATGGTCAAATAGGATCTATAGAAGAAGAAATGCAGGACCTGATATCCAAAAACAAAGTACTGCGGAACAAGATAGGCTTTATGATGAGTATACCTGGTATTTCATTTATATCCGCAGCTACCGTTATAGGAGAGACCTTGGGTTTTGCTTCTATCGTAAACGCGAAACAACTGACCAGCTACGCCGGTTACGATGTTGTCTTGCGAGAGTCGGGGAACTTCAAGGGCAAAACAAGGATCAGCAAAAAGGGTAACAGCCATATTCGTGCCGTTCTACATATGCCTTCGATGACCTGTGTGCGTTGTAATCCAACATTGAAACAATTCTATAACCGACTTAAGCCAAAGAAAGCAAAGCCACTGGTGGCCTTAATAGCGGTTCAGAGAAAGCTGTTGATATTAATGTACACCCTATGGAAAAACGAAGAATTCTATGATGCGGATTTTGAAACTAAAAAGCAGCAAAAGCGTGAAGCCCTTGCTGCGCAGGATAACAACTTGATTGCTCAACTTGTTTCCTAATATTTTAAAGAAAAAGCTTGCTTTTTAACACAGTACCTATGATTAGTGCGGGGCGGAAATCCAGCGGATTTCCTGTCTCACGCTAAGCAAAAGCTTTGGGTTTTGTTTTGTTTTTTTCTTGCACGAAGCAAAATCCCAAAGATTTTGCGACATTATAAATATACACAGACCTTTGCGTAAAGACCGAAGTCCGTATTAATTATAGGTATTGTTACCAGCAGTTTTTATTTTTTCTTCAATCCGCTTTAAAATAATAACGAATTTTTCAAATTGTTTTATATTTTCAATTCCGTACTCAGGAGTCAATATAATCCAATCCGTTTCTTTCGATTTAGTTTCGATATATACTCTTTCGTTTAATAAATTTTCTATCAATATTTTATCGGTTGCGAGTTTTTTTAACAAGGTTTTATCGCCTCCAAACCAAAATTGTTTTCTAAGTGGCGGTGGAATGAAATCTCGTCTTTTAGGCATAATAAAATCAAGAAAATCGTTCCAAAGGTCTTTTGGGAAAATTGTCAATTCAGTATTGTAAATTTTGTCCAAATATAGTATTACTCGGAGAGGTTCGGTAACAGGCATAGCCCCACCAACTTCATTTGAATTGAGGCTGATTTTTGTTCCATCTATTTCCAGGATTCCTTTTTTAGGTTGATATATGTTTTGTCCATTCGGAGTGGACACTTTTTTAGTCCGTTCCTCCGCGTAATTCCCTCCGTATTTTTTCGATATTTCTTCAATGATGTTCATTTACAAAGGTTTTTGCAAATTGCTGGTAACGGTTTGGGTATTTGTATCGTTCGTCGTAGACGTATGATATCAATACCCTTGTTGTGTGCAGTAAATATAGCGCATTGCCATGAAGCCTTCAAATGGCATATGCGCCCCTGTTTACGGAGTCACTTCTCTTCAACGGTATAATGGGAACGACCGGACCATTGCTTTTTTGAGGGGGCCTTTCCAATGGAATATATACCCGTATATGTTAGCGTTGGGTAAGGGTCAAGGTCACGGGAACGAAAAAAAAGATGCCGGAAAACTTGATTTTCCGAAAAAAATCAACTTCCTTCAAACAAGTTTTTATACGAAACCTCGTATTTGATAGTGTAACTCTCATACGATTCATCGAAAAACTTGATCTCCTGGAACTCCAGGGTCCAACATCCTTTTTTACCTTCTCCTTAAAAAGACCTTAGCAAAAGAACAATGACCTTTCCCAAGAGAAGTTATTGCACAGCAACGTGTTTGTGTATGATTTCGTTGCGTGTTTCAGCAACTAATTTAGCAAATACAAACCGAATAGAAAATCCGCGAGGGTTTTCGTAAGTAGGCGAGTACTAGCAATGAATTATACACGGTGTTGTGGTTAGTTTTTTTCAGTTATAGGAATTCCATAAGGACCATTTTCAGATGTTGATTTTGAGTAAGATTTTCGGTTTTTTAAATCCATAATCAGAAAATCAATTCCGTTTAGTTTTATACTTATTTCGTTTCCGTTCCAATCAATTTCTATGTCCTTATTTTCAATTTCTCGTTGGATAGAGAATTCATTCGAATACCTTTTCATTAATGGCGCAGAAATAGCATTATTGATATAGTCTTTTATTTCTTTACTTGACTCAACAAGAGTTCCACGAGAACATATAAATCCGTCAAATTCAATTCCGGTACTTTCCTCCGAATGTTTCAAGACATAAGCCCAAACAGAATGGTCATCTCCTTCGACAATGACCTCTCGATTTTGTTCTTCATTTATTTTAGATAAATAGATTTCGTTCATTTAAGACTTTTTGATTTGTTTTACCATAAATGTGGTTTTGCAAAATAAAGCCAACTACACCATAAAGTCCATAAGCAACTGAATAAAATTCCGATTATGAAAAATACCATTCGGAACCTTTTAATTCCGACTTTGTTTTTCAGATAATACCAGTCAAATAATTCCAATAATATTCCTAATGAATAAAAAATATTTGCTCCAATTCCCCAAATAATAATTCCAATTGTGTCGTCTATTGTCCAAGAGTATTCTCCTCTTGAAAGTCCATCGTAAATTCCAAAAATTCCGAAAAGTCCAACAGCAATATTATAAATCCATCTTTTGGATTCCCACCATTTTATGTTCGATTTTAATTGTTCTATCGTCATTTTCTTAAATTAACCACAACGTCTCGGCTAAGCGTAGTGCGGTAGTAAGGAAACTTTTCGTTTCCGTCTGCGCACGAAGCTAAAGCTTATTGTTTAGTTTTATTTTTTCTTGTCCAAAGCTAAATCCATAAGATTTAGCGACTTTATAAATATACACAGACCTTTTGGTTTCGCCCTAAAGTCCGCATTACATTTAGGCATTGTTAGCTGCTGGCTTTTACTGTGTAGTCTCTTCGTTTTCTTAAAGCTGCTATTTCATTCGCTAAATCTATTCTAAACATTCCATTTAAAATTTCTGCGTCAGGTATTTTTTCCAATTCCATTTTGGCTCCATATTCATCGAGCTCTTTAGATTCGGAGGTAGGTGCAAATGGATTGTCGAACGCTCTACTAAGCCCACAGCTATTTAATTTGAAAAATCCGTTTTCCATTCTCCCATAAAATAGCCATGTTCCTTCTTCCTCAACATAAGGATAGCAATATTTCCAATTTTGTCCAATATATACGTTTCCCTGTAAGTCTCCGCCGTCTAGCGATTCCATTACGATTATTTTATATGTCAAATCCTCTTTTACTTCTGTAACTTTTCCAACAAAAATACATTCTGAATTTTCAACTTCGCGCTTTTGCATTTCGGCGAGCTTTCTAAATGGACAGGAACAGGCGTACGTAATTTCGACAACTAAAAGAATCAGAATTAAAATGAGATGAGATTTCTTCATAAAAAATGGATTTTTCAGCTTTCAGCTTGCAGCTAACGGCTGGGCTAAGCGTAGTGCGGGGGCAAGGAAACTTTTCGTTTCCGTCTGCGCACGAAGCTAAAGCTTATTGTTTAGTTTTATTTTTCTTGTCCAAAGCTAAATCCATAAGATTTAGCGACATCATAAATATACACAGACCTTTCGATTTAGCCCTGAAGTCCGCATTACGTTTAGGCTTTGTTAGGCACAGTCTTTTTCTGTTTCTTGCTCAGTTCACGAATATGACGCTTTTCTAACCGTCCAACTTTTTTGTCTCTTTTTAGCATATCATTTTGTGTCAAATAATGTATTGCTAGAAATATTTGAACATTTCTATCATTTAAATCCCACTCTTGGGGGTGTTCAATTATACTGATGGAAATTAAATTGATATTACTAAACCCACCAATGAATTCAAGCTTATCTGCATAATATTCTAAAAACTTGTTTGATTTGCCTAATGCTTTAACGAAATCAATTACAATTGGATTGTAGCTAAAGACAATCGATTTGTATTCATATTTCGGTTTACTTGCTAAATAAGTTGAATTGGAAATCCACCATATTTTGTTGAATGTAGAGTCTGATATTTTAGAGTATAATTTTTTCTGTTTTCTCCAACTGATTTTTTTGCCAATATATTTATATTCCCAGTCATTTAATTTTGGTAAGGCGCTAGTTATACAAACTCCAAATTTTGTGCTGTCCGTAGTTCCGCAAAATTCAGATTGAAAAAAGTCCGTAATCAGATTCAAGTCCTTAATTTCAGAATCAGAGAAATAGGTTTTCAAGTCCATTTTAGAGCTCTGTCCAAGACAAGTCCCAAATATTAAAAGCATGAACCAGAGTAAAGAGAATTTCATTGGTTTTAGATTGTGCCTAACGGTTAGGCTATGATTAGTGCGGCGCAGAAATCCGACGGATTTCCAGCTACGCGCTAAGCAAAAGCTTTTGGTTTTGTTTTTTCTTTTTTGTTCGAAAGCAAAATCCCAAAGATTTTGCGACTTCATAAATATACACAGACCTCGGCGTAAAAACCGAAGTCCGCATTAATTATAGGTATTGTTAGGCACTGGCTTTTTTCAATTCAAAGTACATAAGCTGTTAAGTTCCAAAAAATGTGAAAAATTACTGAGGGCCCGATTGATTCCGATTTATAGTATAAAAATCCAGAAAGTAGTCCTCCAAAAAATGTTAAGTAGGTTAAATGCCAAGTATGTTGAAATTCTTCGAAAAACAGATTCATATACGGCGCATGAATCAGGGCAAACAGAATCGAGGCTACTAAAATTGCGAAAAGAATATTTGTTTTCTTTTGCAAATTGTTTTGAATGTACTCTCGGAAGAACAGTTCTTCACCTATTGGAATGAAAATTATTGAAGATATAAGATTTACATTCCATTGTTGCGATAAGCCATCAAGGTCATAACTAATAAAATACTCTGTGTTAAAAAAGAAATTATAAACCCAATTCAATGGAGTTTGCAAATAAACAAAGCTAATCCCAAGTGCTATGGCAATAATATACCATTTTACACTTGTCCGTTTTACTAGGTTTTCAAAAGTTCTGTGTCTTATTATGAAAATAAAAATCAAAACGGCCAAGGTTTGTAATGCCCCTTGGATTGATAAATAGTAATTCAAGTAATTATCAAAACCTATTGAATCTGCAATTCCTCCCCAAACTCCAATTAATTCATTAACTACTAGATACAGTAAGGTTGCGATAGTAGCAATTAATAAGTTTGATAGAAGTTTGTTCAATAAATTTGATTTTTTCAGCTTGTGCCTAACGGTTTGGGTATTTGTATCGTTCGTCGTAGACGTATGATATCAATACCCTTGTTGTGTGCAGTAAATATAGCGCATTGCCATGAAGCCTTCAAATGGCATATGCGCCCCTGTTTACGGAGTCACTTCTCTTCAACGGTATAATGGGAACGACCGGACCATTGCTTTTTCGAGGGGGCCTTTCCAATGGAATATATACCCGTATATGTTAGCGTTGGGTAAGGGTCAAGGTCACGGGAACGAAAAAAAAGATGCCGGAAAACTTGATTTTCCGAAAAAAATCAACTTCCTTCAAACAAGTTTTTATACGAAACCTCGTATTTGATAGTGTAACTCTCATACGATTTATCGAAAAACTTGATCCCCTGGAACTCCAGGGTCCAACATCCTTTTTTACCTTCTCCTTAAAATCACCTTAGCAAAAAAACAATGACCTTTCACAAGAGAAGTTATTGCATACAACGGTTGAGCTATGAACAGTACGGGAGCAAACTAGCGTTTGCTTTCCGCCACGCACATAGCGAAATCTTTTGGTTTTGTTTTTTCTTTTTTTGTGTCAAAGCAAAATCCCAAAGATTTTGCGGACTTTATAAAAATACGCAAACCTTAGCATTTAAGCCCGAAGCCCTTATTGTTTATAGGTTTTGTTGTAAACAGTTTTTATCAATACCGTTGGACCACAGAATCATTTTCAATATTCATTGATTTACCATAAATATTGATAATCCATTTTGAGTGCTTGGCATATTCTATTTCGATTTCGCTACCAATTTGCATTTTATTAAATATATAATCCTTCACATCGTAACTTTTAGAATTTTCAAAGAATAGTCTATATTTAGTTTCGTTAGGGTCGCTGCTATCGACTGAAGAGCGCATATCAATAATTTTTTTGTCTATTAACTTAGTCTTAACTATAATTTTTATTTTCTCCCTTTCGTCTTTTTCCTTTTTTTGACTAATAAAGTCTTGCCAAAAACCTAGAATCCCTAAAACACCAATAATTCCGCATAGAACTTTCACGAATATAATATCTCTGTCCCATAAATAGTACAGTAGAGAAAACCCTACAACTATTAATATAATAGACATTTTCAAGGATGATTTGCTATTATATCGAAGTTTTTTTAGGTCATTAACCTCCATTTTCCTTTCTACTTCTCGCATATTTTTTGTGATTTCTAAAAAGTAATTTAAAAATAACAGTAAATCAATAGTTTGTTTACCGCGTTTGTCGAAAAGGTTAAAATTGTTTACAACGGAATTGTATAAGAATAGTAGGGCGGAAAAAGCGCACGAACCATTCGGTTAAACACAAGCCGAATTTTTAAATTTTTCTTATTATTTTTTCTTTTCTCAATAAGCCAAATTTAAAAATTTGGCGACCTCGAAATATACCCAAACCATTCGGTTTAGCCACTAATTGCCCTATTGTTTTTATACGATGTTACCTGCAGTTTTTATTTTCTGGCCCAAAACATTTCTTCTGTTCTGATTTTCCTCATTCCGATATCGAAATACGTTTTAAATCCATCCATTTCTTTTCCATCTCGCTCAACACTCATTAAATAGTTATGAGTTCCAACTTGCTGTTTATTTTCATTCCAACAAGCTATATTCAGAAAGTTGTTAAAAAATTCGCCCTCGAACCTAAAGTTTTTGATTTCAATTATTTCGTTATCGTCTTTCTTTTTTGCTAAAGTTATAGTTCCGTGTATTTTGTGAGCGTTCTGCTTTATTTTGATTTCAGATTCTTGATTCAGAAGTCCTTCGTAATTATGATTTTCAATCCAAGTTCCGCTTATGTCCAGTCCTTTATAAATTTTAGCTTGATACCAAGGAAGAAGAATTTTTTCCAGTACTTGTTTGAACATACCGATAAGTACGTAAGTTAAAATACCAGCAAATATGCTAATCATTATATTCAGTAAGTAATTGTTATCCATAGTGATTGGTTAAATTGCAGGTAACGGTCACGGCTAAGCGTAGTGCGGTTGTAAGGAAACTTTTCGTTTCCGTCTGCGCACGAAGCTAAAGCTTATTGTTTTGATTTATTTTTTCTATTCTAAAGCTAAATCCATAAGATTTAGTGACCTTATAAATATACACAGACCTTAGGTTTCAGCCCTAAAGTCCGTATTACGTTTAGGCATTGTTGTAAAACGTTTTTTTAGTACTGCTTTTCGTCAATTAATTCTCCATTCCTAGAATAGATTTTCCAGACTCCTATTTTTTTATTCCCAATCATTTTGCCCTCTTTCTTTAGATACATACTATCTAATTTCATTGAATAGTTATAGAATTTGTCATTACTTATGACTTTAGTTTTTTCGTCGACACGTAACAACTCTTCCAAATCGGTGGTTTCCGAATCAATTTCAAAGGTTGTTGATTCGCTACAAAGTCCACCAAAGTTCAAATAACATTTTTGAGATAACAAATTTCCAAATCGGTCAAATTTGGCTGTCATTTTTACTTGTCCATTCCTGTAATACTGATAATAATCTCCAAAATAGTAGTCGGCAGAATAATCCCCAACTTTGTATGTTAAAACAGTACCCTTTTCCTTTATCTCTCCATTTTTGTATAGCTCTTCAAAATTTATAGTATCTGTTGCAATCAGCTTTTCAGTCAAAATTTCGTATTCCTTAGAATATTGAGAGAATAAACAGAAGGTGGTAAAAACTGTAAATATGATTGTGGTTATAAATTTCATTAAAATGTTTTACAACGTGTTTGTGTATGGTTAGTTGCGTGTTTAAGCAACTAATTTAGTAAACAAAAACGAACGCGAGAAAATTCCGAAGGAATTTTCCAAATAAGCACTTGCCAAAGCAATTAATTATACACGGTGTTGTACGCTGGCTTTTTATATTATTATAATTAATTTCTTTTCGTTTATTTCAAATTCGATAATTTGCAAATTAGTACTCCGCTTAAAAATGAATTTATTATGACCTTTTTTCAATTCAGTTTTAGCGAATAGAGTTGTGCTATGATTTTTCAATAAATGATTTACTTCAAATTCAATATCACTTTCTACTTCTGATTCCAATTTGATAATTATTTTTCCTTTTCTCCGTTTTAATCTTATGTTTTTTAATTCGGATATTTCGTTCAGGACTGGATTTTCAGGTTGATTAAAAATAACAAAACCAAGATTGCATTTTTGAGGATAAACTCCTTCAGATTCGCACAGAGAAGTCGCAATTTCAATTTTTTTGGATGGAAATAGTTTAAGAGTTTCTATTTGTTCTTTTGAAAATTTATTCGCGGTTGAAGTAATATTTCCAGAGATTATTATAGTGAGCCAAAAGTCAATCTCATCTTGTTCTGATTCTTGCTCACAATTAATTCTTTCAAATATTTTGCTTTTACGCTCGTCAGGATTCAGCTGTTTAATTTCCTTAATCCATTTTTGAGATTCCTCATAATTTTTAAAATCTCCGCAGTTATTTTGTCCAAATGAAACTTGGCTAAATAAAATAAATAGAATGAAGATTTTAATGGCTCTCATAGGTTTTCACAGCTTGCGTACAACGGTCGAGGCTAAGTGCTGTTCGGCGTAGCCGTATTGCATTTAGCCTATGTTGTGTGCAGTAAATATAGCGCATTGCTTTGAAGCCTTCAAATGGCATATGCGCCTTATTTACGGAGTCACTTCTCTTATAGCGGAACAGTAGGAACTACAAAACCATTGTTTTTTTGAGGGAGACTTTCCAATGAAATATATACGAGTATATGTTCTCGTTGGGTAAGGGTCAAGGTCACGGAAATGAAAAAAAAGATGCCGAAAAACTTGATTTTCCAAAAAAAATCAACTTACTTCAAATAAGTTTTTATACGAAACCTCGTATTTGATAGTGTAACTCTCATACGATTTATCGAAAAACTTGATCCCCTGGAACTCCAGGGTCCAACATCCTTTTTTACCTTCTCCTTAAAAAGACCTTAGCAAAAGAACAATGACCTTTCCCAAGAGAAGTTATTGCACAGCAACACGTTTATATGTCTGTATAAACGTTTATTTCCCACAAGGTACAAAATTTAACCTTTTTACTGTAAATAATAGTTTAATACAAGATGAACGTACATCTATTTTATATATATTTGTACGTACTTTTAGAGTACTAATTATATAAAATGACCGTATGATACTATCCAACTATACATTTCATGCAGATCAGCACAAGGGTAAAGATGTCATCTTAGTGCAATTTCCGTTCAACAATAACTTAAAACTAGCGTTAAAAAAGCGGTTTCCATCTGCCAGATGGAGCGCTAGTAAAAAAGCATGGTACCTGCCAGATTTATCGGTAATACGAAAAGAATTACAATTACAGGAAAAAAATACGGTAGAAACCAAGGCCCTCCGTATACACGAGGTAAACCAAGAAGCGTACCGGGCCCTAAACGAGCAGTTAACCCTCAAAGATTATGGTAAAAGCACCATTACAATGTATTTGGCGGAGTTCTACCATTTGCTCGTGCTTTTAGACGATTATCCAGTTCAGGATTTAAATCCTAAGCGACTCAAGGATTATTTCCTATACTGTATCCGCGTAGAGAAAATGAGAGAACGCAAATTAAACGGAAAAATCAACGCTATAAAGTTCTATTTTGAACAGGTGTTACACAGACCCAAAATGTTTTTTGACATTCCCCGCCCTAAGAAAGCAACTAGTTTGCCAAAGATGTTGAGCAAGTCCGAAGTAAAAAAATTGTTCAACGTTACCCAAAATATAAAACATAGGATAGCGCTTCAGCTATGCTACGGTATGGGGCTTCGGGTTTCTGAAGTGGTCAATTTAAAAATTGAGGATATAGATAGTAAAAGAATGGTGGTGCACGTAGTAGGGGCAAAAGGTAAAAAAGATAGGTACGTGCCCTTGCCAAAATCTATTTTACCCAAGTTGCGAGAGTACTATCTAAGCTTTAAACCCAAAACATATTTGTTCGAGGGTCAATATGGCGGACCTTATGGAAAATCTAGTTTGCAACAGGTGTTTAGACTTGCCATGAAAAGAGCCAAAATCAACAAAAAGATAGGTATACACGGCCTGCGCCACAGTTACGCAACACATTTATTGGAGGCGGGCGCGGATATGCGTTTCATTCAAGAGCTGCTAGGTCATCATTCCATTAAGACCACACAAGTATACACAAAGGTTACACCACGAAGTATATCTAAGGTTCAAAGTCCGTTAGACAGTATATAAGGGCAAAGCTACCTTTTAGATGAATCGTTTGGCGATGCCAAGGCGTATTAAAAAATCTAATTTCAAGATAAGATTTATAGGTTTTTCCGCTTTGTATAGCTTTGAAAAATAGAGGTAACCCTCCTTTTTAGCATCTAATTGTGTTAGTGCTAGCTTGGCGCTTTTCCCTGAATGCTTGTGAATTACCGTTTCTAATAATTCCTTTCGGATGCCTTTGGACGCTAGGAAAGCAAGTAGCTTTTTTCGGTTCACCAAGGTAATTTTACAAGAGGTATAGGTATTGGGGCTATCCTCATAAATGGCGGTAATCAAAGCATAGAATTCGGTTTCCTTGGTAGTATCGAACAGCCACCCTTCTTTTAGCTGTCCCTTTTTTTGGTACTGAATTTCAAAGGCAAAAGTGGGCAAGTCATCGTTGATATAATCTAACTGTGCCTTCTCGTCTATAGCATAGCGTTGGCCTGTGATTTTATGGGTAAAATAGGCATCAACACCCTTTACCTGTCGTTTATAGTCAGAAATGCGCTCAAAAGTGTAGTGTTTTAGATGTGAAGCATACATACGGTCTAGCAGCGGGAACAACTGCCGTTCCTTTTTTAAATCTGCCTTAAAGGTACTTTTCAGCGTCATGTTTTAAGTTTTTTGGCAGCTACTTTCGTACGCTTTTAGGGGTTTTTAATAATTTTTTCGCAGAGCGATTTTCCAAGTCGTTCCACAACCCCGACAACAAGTGCGTTGCCCATAAAAAAGGCACGTTTTGCATCGCTTATTCCGGCTAGATAGGTGTGATGGTCCGGAAACATATTTAAGCGTTCCAGTTCCAAAGGAATCAACCTCCGTAAGCCTTTAGAGGTCTGTACCACATGTTTAAACCGAGACGGGCTTTTACCGCCCTCACCCGTTATAATGGTGCGTGATGGCTTATCCAGCGCATCCGGAAACTGCATACGCCCTTCACTATAATTATAGGAAAATCCGCTCTTTGCCGTCCGCACTTCTTTTTTCGCACCTTTTAAATAGGCCCATTTTTCAAGGTCCTCCGGAGTAATATAAAATTCTGGTGGTACTTGGCCATGTGCCAATACATCGCCCAGTAGGGTGCGTTTTCCATCAAATTGCGCATGGGTTTTTGCGGTAAAAACCTGCCCGTTTATACAGATACCCGTATTTTGAAAAGGAGATAGTTTTTCGCCTATATTAAATTGCTCGGAAAGTCGTACCAAGTCCTGCCCTAGTGTAAAGGTTTTTTGGAGCTCTATAAGAGCACCCACAGGAAAAGCACTGGCAACGGTACCTGATGCACCTAGCCATTCTTTGGGGTCGCTATCTTGCAGACCATTGTAGACCCCGCTGGTCTTATGGTACCCTAGGAGAAACACACGTCTTCTACGTTGCGGCATACCGTAATCCGCGGCATTGATTACACGCCATTCCACCGCATAGCCCAGGTCGTCCAAACTTTGTAGCATTACGGCAAAATCCCTTCCCCTTTGGGCAGCGGGAGATTTTAGTAAACGGTCTACATTTTCTAGAAAAAGGTATTTCGGCGGATGCTTCTTCTCGGATAGGATACGGTGTATGCTCCACCACAACACCCCTTTTTTGCCTAAAAGTCCTTTGGAGTTCTGTAAGGTCGTGGCCACGGAATAGTCTTGGCAGGGAAAACCGCCTACCAGAATATCCGCATCCGGAATTTGGTCCGTAAGCACGTCCTCGATAGAGGTGTTGCTATGATTTTTAGCCCCGAACCTGGCCTCATAGACCATAGAAGCATGCTGTGTTTTAGTGCTGGGCTCCCATTGGTTGCTCCAGACTATTTCGTAAGCTCCCGTTTGCTCTAGTCCCAAACGAAAACCACCAACACCTGCAAAAAGCTCTATGACCTTTAATTTTTTCATGGAATGCTAATTTAACTAAATTGGGTTGATATCATCTACAAGATGCTAAGTAGCTGCCATCAAGAATTTAATTTTATAACCCGTTGTGCATTTTGCATAGTTTATGTTTAAATTGTCAGTTCGAGTGCTGTATTTTTCAATTTTTCATTGCAAAATGCAGTGTATCGAGAACCTTGTTGGTCCAAAAGCTATTCTCGATACATTTTTTCTCCATTGCATTGCGATAAAACACTCGGACAGACATCCATTTTTAGTAATCCAATCAAAATACACAACGGGTTTTTATAACACATGGTAACTAAGGCCCTATTACTTATTTTTACTGAAAATATACGGTATGCACTTTAAATCGGTTTCACTACTTCTCGTAGCTCTTTTTCTATTTGGATGTAATCAAAGGCCAGAGGAAAACAACGGAATTCAAGAACATATAGATGCTATTAAGAGTAAAGTTGCTCCGGATAAACGAGTGGCCCTATTCGCTATTGAGGCCCTAAAGAATAACGATACGTTTATCTTAAAGGGCGAAAGTAACTTGCCGGACGGCATAAAGGCGCTGACCGGTATTTTATCTGAAAACAATATTCCTTTTGTGGATAGCATTGCCCTACTTCCCTCAAAAGAACTCGGGGATAGCACAAGGGCCGTCATCAATATATCGGTCGCAAATTTAAGGAGCAATCCCAAGCATTCCGCAGAGTTGGCCACGCAAGCTACCTTGGGCACCCCGGTAAAAGTGCTTAAAAAGCAAGGGGATTGGTACTACATTCAAACACCGGACAATTACCTCTCATGGGTAGATAAGGGAGGGATTCAGTTAATGGGGACGGAACGCTTTGCCCAATGGAAAGCCATGGATAAGGTGGTGTATACCAAAACGTATGGTCATTCCTATAACGCAGTGGATGAGAAGGAGCTTGTTTCGGATTTGGTCGCAGGGAATATACTTGAATTTGTAAAGCTAATGGATGGCTATTTTGTAGCGTCCTATCCTGACGGTCGCATTGCCCTTATCAGGGTCGATGAGGCAGAAAGCTATTTTGGCTGGGTTAAAGATAGGGTGCCGGAGCCCGGCAAATTGGTGGCTACATCTAAAACATTAATGGGGGTACCCTATTTATGGGGCGGTACTTCTACAAAGGGAATGGATTGTAGTGGCTTTACCAAAACCGTTTATTTCCTCAATGGGATGGTTATTCCGCGAGATGCATCCCAACAGGTGTATGCGGGGAAGCCTATAGATTCTGTTCAGGATTTTAGTCGATTAGAACGGGGAGATTTATTGTTCTTTGGACGAAAAGCAACGGACACAACCACCGAAAAAGTGGTGCACGTAGGCATGTGGATAGGGAACAACGAGTTTATTCATGCATCGGATATGGTACGCATAAGTAGTATGGATCCCGAAGCGGATAATTTTGATGCGTATAACAAGGACCGATACCTAAGAACAAAACGATTATTGAAAGAAGAGGATGATGCCTTGGTTCGTTTGGCGCGGACGCCTTTGTTCAAAGATTGATGCGGTTCATTTTCGTGGTTCTTTTGTTTTACCCGATAATAGAGATTTAAATGCTCCGACGCTTGCGTCGAAAGTAAAAGTAATTTTCCTTTTAATGCCTTACGGGCTTGCCACAGGGTAGTTTACCTAGCGCAAATAATCTTCGGGTGTGGTTTCTTTGATGAGTTCTCGGAGTGCAAGGCTGTAATTCTTTTGTTTTTCTTGCTCGTTGGGGTTTAGGTTGGGTGAGGTGCGTTCGTAGAGGCTAGCGAATAGTTTAAAACGGAGACGTTGAATCATTCTTTTGGTTTCAGGTCCGCCCTTTGAGAATTGCTTGTTCAGCTTTTTAAATGCGTTTTTCCACCAATTCATAGCTGCTGTTTCGGGTGCTTTAAATTCGCTATTCATCCGTTCAAAATACAGCGCTGTCAGTTTTCTTTCCGTGACCAGTGCCGCATTTCTTTCTTTGAAAGCTTTTTTATAGGCAGGCGAACCCTTTACTGTTGTGATGCGCTGCGAAATACTGTCCAGATGATAGCTGCTTCCAAAACTTTCATGTATTCTGTTCAAATCTTCAAAAGCCCCTAAGACCTCTTCATTCTTCAACTTGTCCATAGCTTTTTCATAATTGGACAGGTACAGGTTTTTAAGGGTGTCACCATCCAAAGCTACCGTACCTTTTTTGTGAAGCGCAACATAAAGCCAGTCAAAAGCTTCCAGCATCTTTTCCTCAGGGGGCCAACGATGGCCCTCATCAAAAGTAAATAAGGTTTTGTTGAACTTTAACCGCGCTAATAGCGGCATTAGTTCTAGCATTTCTGAGTAGTTCATATCTCTCGTACCACAAATTCCCGCATAAAGAAAGTTGGAATTGTAGGGCATGTTTCCCGGCTGCATGGCCAACCCTGCGCCACAACCAATAACCCCGGTAATTTCATCACTTAGAGAGGCTATGCTGGTAGCAAGCCTTGCCCCACCGGAAAAACCACTTAGAAAAACCTGTTCGGGGTCAATTGTAAACTGGCTAAAGAGATGTTTAAAGAGGCGGTCGGCTATACTAAAATTACGATCGTACGGGCCATTTCTAGAATTGTTGGAGCATACCAGCACATGCCCATATTTTTCAGCAGCTTTTATAAAAGGGGAGAGTCCTACCTTACCACGCCCTGCAGGTTCAAATACAATAACGATAGGAGCTGGTTTTTCTGTAGAAAAGGTAGTGGGGAGGTAAAGGGCAAAAGTTTCGTTCTCCGAACCGATTACAGCAATGGAATCTATAATTCTTCCTTTTGTATAACTAGTTTGGCCACAAGCAATAGCCGCTAAGAAAAGAAAAAGAGATACTATTATAGGTTTCATTCTTCTAGGGCAAAAGCAATAATTTGGTTTCCTTTTTCAGTGCCCAGCTTTTCACCACCACAGGCAATGGCAATGTATTGTTTGCCATCCACTTCATACATAGCTGGCGTGGCAAAAGCGGCAGCGGGCAGTTGGTACTCCCATAGCAGGGCGCCGTTCGTTTTATCGAAAATTCGAAAATAGCCGTCTCTGGTAGCTCCAATGAACAATAATCCGTTCGCGGTCACTACGGCCCCACCATAATTTTCAGACCCCGTACCAACGCCTTTATCACCTAATTCCGGAGTGTTCCCAAAAGGGATGGACCATTTATAGTCCCCCGTGTTCAAATCAATAGCGTGCATGGTACCCCATGGCGGACTAATTCCCGGCAAGCCGTTACTATCCAAAAACTTGGAATAACCGGTATGCTTGTATAGGACCTTATCTACTGCAGTCTGCGATGTTTCCGAGACAACTGTATGCTTAATCTCTTCGTTGAATAAAAACCGCGTTAAAGCCTGTAACTCTTCTTTTGTAAGTTGAGGAAAACCGGTCATCATTCCCTTACCATTGGTAATGGTTTTCATTACGTCGCGCTTACTTTTCTTAAGATTTAAACCGATAAGTGACGGAAATCCGCTTGCGGCAACACCCTTTCTATCCGTTTGATGACAGCTCACACAATGTCTTTGATAAGTTGCTTCGCCAAGGGGTGTTCCACTGGCAATGGCCGTGTTAGGGGCCATTTGTAAGTTCCATGCCATCTCGTTAGAATTTACGTAGAGGATACCGTCATCAGGATCCGCAGCCGCCCCGCCCCATTCCGCAGCCCCGTCATAACCAGGCAATAAAAAAGTAGGTGAGGTATTGGGTGGGCCATATTGCCGCCTATCGGAATTTCTAAAAATAGCACGTAGTTCTTCGCTGTTTTCAGCAAATGGACTAATATCATTTTCTGTTAAATCTTGCGACATTCGGGCAAAGGGTTTGGGTTGCACAGGTATGGGCTGTGTAGGCCATGTTGCCTCACCGTCTAGAACAGATTTAGGCATGGGCTTTTCTTCAATATCGAACAAAGGCTCCCCTGTTATTCTATGGAATACATAGACGTAGCCTTGTTTGGTAACCTGGGCCACAGCAGGTATTTTTTTACCGTCTCTTTCTACCATCAAAAGATTAGGAGGCGCAGGTGGGTCTCTATCCCAAACATCGTGATGCGTAAATTGAAAGTGCCATAAGTGCTCACCCGTATTGGCATTCAATGCCACTAAGGAATTTGCATAGAGATTGCTGCCCAAACGCACACCACCATAAAAATCGGGAGCGGCGGAGCCCGTAGGAACATAAATGATTTCTGCCTCTTCATCAACCGCCATCCCTGCCCAATTATTGGCCGCACCGACCAATGGGCTTTTATAGGCCGTACTGTCTTTCCAAGTTTCAAAACCAGCTTCTCCAGGGTGTGGTATGGTATGGAAAACCCATTCCAATTTACCCGTTACGACATTAAAGGCCATAACATCGCCAGGTGCCGCTGCAATGCCTTCAGAAATGCGCAAGGGCATAATTATTAAGTCTTTATAAATTGTTCCGGGAGTGTTGGAGATTACAAATTTGTCTTTGGCACTATCTGGCATGCCAGAACGCAAATCTATTTTTCCATTATCGCCAAAAGAGGCAATGGGCTTCCCCGTATGTGCATTTAGGGCAAAAAGGTGAGACCCGCGCGTACCTAAAATACGTTTGTCATCACCATTTTCCCAGTAGGAAACCCCTCTGCTGGTAGAATGCCAAACCTTCACGGAATCTCCAAATTGCCAAATCTCTTCACCTGTGGTTGCATTGAGGGCCACAATCCTAAGGGCGGCCGTAACCCCATAAAGGATGGAGTCTACAACAATAGGGTTCATTTGCATTTGGCCCTGATCCGCAGCCTCGTAGGACCAGGTTACTTTAAGCTGGTCAAGATTTTCTTTTGTAATCTGTGATAAGGTAGAGTAGTGGCTTCGGCCAGGGTCCCCAAGATAGGAAGACCATGTTTGGTAAGCTGTAGCAGATGTAATTGTAGCACCTTCGTTTGTGCAGCTTTGTAATAGGCTCAATAGTCCTAAATAACAAAGGGATAAGGGGATGAGGTTTTTTAGTGTAGCTTTCAAAAGAGGAGACGTTTTTCTAAAAATAAGGAAAATTCCCGTTGCCTTCATTTTAGCATAGTAAATGACCTTGAGATAAGTTCATGATATATTCAGAAGGAAAACAAACATTGATTGTTACGCAGGGGTTGGGGCATTATAGCTATGGATCGTTGCGAAAACTACAAGGAAAAAACCATCCCTTTCCGTGCTATTTTATAACCTTCTTGTAAAACTTTCATTGTTTGTGGACTGTCTTCTCGCAACAATGGGTTGGTATGGTTAAAATGGATGAAAAACACCTTTGCTTTGTCAGCAGGTGCTAGCGATTGAAACAAATCCATACTTTCAATGACAAAAGGATGAGGTATCTCCGAAATATCACGAGAATTAATTTCTTCTCCATCATAAAAAGTAGCATCCAAAAATGCATAGTCCACCTCGGCAATAAGCTTTGCTATCGGCGTTTCCCATACGGACCACTTATTAATATCGGGAATGAACAAGGCACTTTTATTGGGTCCAATAATTTTATAGCCTACGGTTTCTGAATACTCATCTCTGTGCGGCACCGTAAAAGGAACAACTTTTAATTGTTCTGTAAGGGGTACCGCTTGTTGATGCGCTAGTGGTTTTAGTAAAATATTCCTGTCGCTTACCAATTGACTCCAAGGCCCGTTTTCCCTCAGAAAAGACGTCATCTTGGGCATGGCAAAAACGGGTGTTTCAGGAGCGTTTGTGGCTTCTTTTCCCAAATACATCAATCCGGTATAGTGCCCAATATGGGCATGGGTTAGAAAAACACCACTGGGAAGCTCAGGACTCGAAGCTCCCATGGCATCTTTTAATACTTTTACCTGGGTACTAATATCGGGCGTAGCTTCAAAAAGATAGGATTTTTCGTTGGTGTAATCTAAAACCCCTAGAGAGACTACTTTTCTAGCGTTATTTTCGTTTTCGAACAAAGCTGCACAACACGCTTTTTTACAGGCAATATGTGGCGAGCCTGCATCTTGTGCGGTTCCTAGCACCATAATCGAAACACCTTCAGCTTTGCCTTTTTTTTCAGTGGGCGCATTTGTTTTTTCCGCAGAGCTATTTTCTGAATCTTTACACGCATACAAACAGCACAAGGCTAGGATTGTCAAGGAGGCTAGTCGCATTAGTTCTGGCTTAAAAATGTCCTGATATCTTTCGAAAGTTTTTCCAAATCTGGCTGGTGGGTGTACATCATATGCCCGCCTTCGTAATAGGTCATTGCTACACGGTCACTAACAATTCCGTTTCTAGAAAAGGTATATTCCGCATCAAAAAACGGAGTAATTAAATCGTAATAACCACTTGCGACCAACACTTTTAAATCTGTATTCCTTCGCATGGCCTCACCTAAATCACCAGCCGTATTTACAGGGGTAGGTTCCCAATAACTCCCGTCCGGAACGGTTCTCCAACGCCATTTCTGACCAATTTTCCCGTTTGAAGTGCGGTAGGGCCTATCCATGGTTACATTTAGCACCGATGCGTAGAAATGATTAAGCGCAGCGGTATATGCGGCACCAATTTGATAGCTTGCCGGATCACCTAGCGTGGGTCTATCCGCAACTAAATCGGACTCTTCTCCCATAAAACGACCGTCCAACCTGCCTATGGTAAGCCCCTCCTCATAAAGCAATCGTTTTTGAAAACGGGGCATAAGAATCCTGAGATTGGATTTTAAGATATAGGGTTTGTCCAGCCCTGTAAAATACACCAGCTTATTCGCGATTGTTTCCCGTGCCGTAGTGGGGAGTAAATCTCCTTTATAAAGAGCCGTAGCATAGGTGTCATAGGTAAATTCCCGTGCTTCTTGTACAAACTGTTCCAGACTTTTTCCTTGCCCCGCTTTTTTATGATACCATGCCGTAGCCGCCATACTTGGGAGATAGGTGAGATAGGATGTAATATTATGATGGTCCGATGTGGAACCTGCGTAGTCTAGGGCCTGAGAAATTAGTATAAGACCATTTAAGGACATATTTTGTCCATTGCCTTCTAATTCCTTTGCAACGGCCGCCGCTCTGGTCGTACCAAAACTTTCACCAGCAAGATATTTGGGAGACATCCACCGTTTGTTCACCGTAATCCATTTACGGATAAATTGGGTTACGGATCTGGCATCCTCCTTTAGGCCCCAAAAGTCTTTTTCTTTACCTTTTCCAACGACCCTACTGTATCCAGTTCCTACAGGGTCTATAAACACCAGATCAGTGAGGTCTAGAAGTCCATTTTCATTATTTTTTAAAATATAGGGCGCGGCACCATCATCTTGCTGTGCATTAGAATCAACGGCAACCAATTTTGGCCCAAAAAGCCCCATGTGTAACCATACCGATGCGGAACCCGGACCTCCGTTGAATACAAAGGTTACCGGTCTTTTAGCACTGTTTTTTACTGCATTCTGTGTATACGCCACAGACCAGAAAGAAGCGACAGTATCACCTTTTTCATTCGTTAAGTAGGTTTCTTTAGCAGTCGCTTTATAAGCAATCGGCTTTCCTCCAAATACCCCTTGATGATCCGTAACAAAAGATTTTGCTTCTGGAATGGGTTTCATGGGTTCCTTCTCCTTTGCTTGTTGTGAAAAAATAGCTTGGGCAAGAAATAGTAGCGATAAAAAAACGGTATAATTTTTCATTTCATGGGTGTTAACAGCCTTACAGGGGAAAGTTAAAAGTAATGATTTATAAGTATATTTAGTGCAAACCAATAAACCAGCACTGCAGTGTCCCAGTTTGCCGAGAATGTTTCCAAACGATTATATTCTTTAGATGTTTTCCGCGGAACAATCATGTTGTTACTCATAGCAGAGGCCGCTGGCTTTCATCACAACTTTTCTGTAGTAACCAAGGGAACTATGTTTTCTAGTATTGCGCTTCAACTGCACCACCATCCTTGGAACGGCCTTCATTTTTGGGACCTGATACAACCGTTCTTTATGTTCATCGTTGGGGTGGCAATGCCATTTTCCCTTAGAAAAAGACTTGTTGCAGGGAACAATAAAATGGTAACAAAACACATATTAAGACGTTGTCTGTTACTCTTTATTTTTGGAGTTTTATTACATTGTGTGTACAACCAAGCTTTAGTTTGGGAGCTGTGGAATGTGTTGGTACAGCTCGCTTTTACCATTCTTATTGCCTATACCTTGATGAGGTTTCCCATGAAAACACAAGTATTGGCATCGGTTGGATTGTTGGTTATGACCGAGGTGCTTTATAGAGTCTATGACCCAACCAGCCCATACCTACAAGGGCATCAGAATTTCGGGTCTTTTATAGACATGTTGGTTATGGGTAAAGTAGATAGCGGGTATTGGGTATTTGTAAATTGGATACCAACGGCAGCACATACCATCTGGGGCGTGGTTTGTGGACAAGTTTTGCTATCTCATAAACCCACAAAAGAAAAACTAAAAGTGTTCTTGGTGTATGGTACCATAGTGCTTATTCTGGGGTATACAATAGATGTATTGCAAATAACACCTATTATTAAACGCATAGCTACCACGTCTTTTACCTTGGTCTCTGGAGGTTTTGCTATTTTAACCCTCACCTTTTTCTATTGGAGCATAGATATTAAGGGGTATAGGACAAAATGGTTGCGTGTTTTTTCTGTAGTGGGTACTAATGCCATTTTCATTTACCTGTTTTCAGAAACAGTTGGGGTACAGTGGTTTCGTGATTTTGGTGCCATTTGGACCAACGGACTTTTAAAACCCATAGGAGTTCCAGCAGATTGGGCAGCCCTAATTAACGCCCTAGTGGTACTATTTATGTTCTGGTATATTACCTACTTCCTGGATAAGCATAAAATATATTTTAAAGTTTAATAGTTATGAGAGCGATAAAAATAATAGGGTGTTTGTTTCTAGGTGTTTCCTTTTTAAGTTGTGGTTCTAGCAAGAAATTGAAAGTGGAACAGGATTGGAAATCACTTTTCAACGGAGAAAATCTAGAAGGTTGGACGACCAAGATTCATCATTATGAGGTAGGCGATAATCATGGCAATACCTTTCGTGCAGAGGGCGGTATTATAAAAGTGCGTTACGATGCCTATGAGGGAGATTTTAATGATCGCTTTGGACATTTGTATTATGATGAGCCTTATGGCTACTTTCATTTGTCTATGGAATATCGGTTTGTGGGAGATGTACATCCCGGAGCGCCCGTTTTTGTTGAGAAGAACAGTGGGGTCATGTTTCATTCGCAAGACCCAAGGACCATGTTAAAGGAACAGAATTGGCCTATATCGGTAGAAATGCAGTTTTTGGCGGGCTTGGATGATGGAAAAGAACGCCCTACAGGAAATATGTGTTCGCCGGGGACCGATGTGGTATTTAAAGGAAAAATAGACGATAGGCATTGCATAAGGTCTAGTTCCGATACCTATTACGGCTCCAACTGGATAAAAGCGGAACTTATAGTCCTTGGTGATTCATTGGTAAGCCATTTTATAAATGGTAAGAAAGTACTGGAATATACGAAACCACAGATAGGTGGTGAGGTGGTAGAAAGGTATGACCCGGATATGAAAAAGGACGGCACTTCACTAAAAAAAGGATTTATCGCATTGCAGAGCGAAGGTCAGCCTATAGATTTTAGGAACATCAAAATTAAAAACTTAGAAGGCTGTATGAATCCAAAGGCCAAAAACTATAGCGAGCACTATATCAAATCAAATGCAGCTCACTGTGTATTTTAATAATTCTAAAACAGTATTATGAAAAGAATAATCCGCCTATACACATGCACCATTACCGCTCTGCTATGCCATATGGCAAATGCACAACAGGAAATTCCACCCAAAACAGATTTCACTAAGATGTACCTGCCCGTATGGTTAGAAGCTAGATCACATTGTTTAGAGGTGGCCCAAGCGATGCCAGAGGAACTATACAGCTACCAGCCTACTGCGAAAAGTAAAACTTTTGGTGAGCAAATAGTTCATATTGGTTATACGATTGAGTTATTGACCAGAAGGTATGTACAAGGACAAGAAGTAAAACCAAATACACCGGATGCCAGTAAAATGAATAAGAAAGAGATTATAAAGTTATTGGAACAAGGTTTTGATTACACCGCAGATGTGGTACGTACCGTGGAGCAAAAAACACTGGACGAAACCTGTAAAATGTACCATAGCGGAAATACAGTAAGCCGTGCTTTTGCCTTATTTTATGTACAAGACCATCTCACCAACCATAGGGCAAAAGCAAACCTGTATTTAAGAATGAACGGTATTGACCCTCCAGAATATACCTGGTGATTTTATCAGTTTAAAATTTGTGAGTATTTACTCGTATTGTTTAGTAATTCTGTAGCCGCAAGAATAGCGTCATCATTGTTCAGGTAATATTTATAAAGGCCATCTCTATAAAAATAACGCTTAACAATTTCATCCTCTAGATTTTTCTGTATCTCACCTTGAAATTTATCAAGGGCGTTTATCTTGCCCTTTTCAATATTGGCCAAAAGGGTTTTATAACTATCCTTGACCGCTGTGCCTAAGAAATCGTTTTCCTCTCCTGTAAGTGCTTTTTTTATAGCCTCTTCCGCTTTGGTCTCAAAAGAAAAATTGCTTTTTCTTACATAAGTCTTAAAGGCGGTAAAGTCAGAATTACTGAATTTAAAATCCGAAATATCATTTAGACTATGGCTATAATGATAGTCGGTAGCGTAATCAAAAATGACATTGTTTTGAAGCAAGGCCCTAGTAAGGTCATTGGTTTTTACCGCAGCAACTTCCAAATCTGGAAGCACACCACCGCCGTCTTGTACCTTCCGACCATTGCGTGTTGTAAAGTCATTGAATTTCGTATTTCGAACCGCTTGACCGTTATCATCCCTGTTCCAATAATCTAAAGCTTGTATACAACGCCCCGATGAGGTGTAATATCTAGAGATGGTAACTTTTAGTTGTGTTCCATAGGTAAGTTTTAGGGGGCGCTGAACAAGGCCTTTTCCAAAACTACGAGCTCCCATTATTACGGCTCTGTCCAAATCCTGAAGACTTCCTGATACGATTTCACTTGCGGAAGCACTACTGCCGTTTACTAAAACGACTAATGGAATCTCCTTGTCTACCGCTTTATTGGTAGTTCTGTATTCCCTATTGAATTTCTTTACCTTGGATTTTGTGGTAACGACGAGCTCTCCCTTAGGCACAAAGAGATTAGTTACGTTAATGGCTTCTGAAAGCAATCCTCCTGGATTGTCCCGCAGGTCAAGCACAATTTTTTCAGCACCTTTTCCCTTAAGATCCAATAGGGCCGATTTTGTTTGCGAAGAAGCTTTAGCGTTAAATTTAGCAAGTACAATATAGCCTGTCTTGTCATCTATCATACTATAAAACGGAACAGCGTCTACTTCTATGCCTTCTCGTTTAATGGAGGTGCTACTTATTTTACCCTGTCTCTTGTAGATAATGGAAACGGTAGTGCCGTTTGCACCTTTTAACAACTCACTGGCATTGTCATCAAAATCGGCAACTTTAATATCACCGATTTGAATAATTTGATCCCCTGCTTTTAGGCCTGCTTTATCCGCCGGGTAACCCTGATGGGGCTCAATAATCAATAACTTGTCCTTGTAAGAGCGAACCAGAGCACCTATGCCAGAATACTCCCCAGCATTGTTAATGCGATAGGCTTCAACATCCTGCTCGTTCAAAAATTTAGTATACGGGTCCAAACCTTCTAGCATATTCTTAATGGCGGTATCCATCAGTTCTGCAGGATTGGTCTCATCCACATAATTCATATTAAGCTCCTTAAAGAGCGTGGTGAAGATTTCTATTTGTTTGGCAATCTCAAAGAAGTCACTCTTGAAACTACTTCCAAAAAATAGAAAGGCAATGGCTATAATAGGAATTATAACTTTTTTACTAAGTGCTTTTTTCATGTTTTTGGACGTTAAAATTATTCAAAAGAAGCTTCATTTTTAGCGCTATTTGCTCAGAAGAAGGCATTTCTTTACCAAGGTATAAAAATAGAAACGCAAAGTTGCGTTGAGTATTGTTAAAAACCAGGCCTTTATTGAGCCTGTAAGCTTCGCGCATTAATCTTTTGATGCGATTCCGTTTTACCGCACTTTTAAAATTTCTCTTAGGCACGGCTACACCTGCTTTTATGGCTACATCTTGTTCTTCAACTCTTAAATAGATAAGCTTTAAAGGATATGCTTTTAACACCTTTCCCTCCTCGAACAATTGCGTAATACGCTCCTTGTTCTTTAGCTTTTCTTTGCTACCATAAGCGTTGGCCTTTTTAATCATTTATTCCTGAGCCTGCCAAACATTATTTTCTTTATTCACATCTGCCATTAATTGGGATGGGTCTAGAACAATAGCCTTTATACTTGATAAGGGTTTGTTAATCTTAAACTCATAAGTTGGGTATGCCCAAGGCCAATCTGGCAGCACGGTTCTTTTAATTTGCCCATAAGGATTCTCTTTTTCGCCACGCATCATACGTAAAGGAGCGTAAAAGGTTTCTTGTGTATCGTCATTGTAAACGACCAAAACATCTTGAGGCATCGGCATTAGCCCAATGCGTTCTAAGGTTATTTTAGTTGTTTCAGCATCTGCAACTACCTCCTTAATTCCGTAGTCAATGGTGTTTGTGGTTTGGGTCCAATCCGTTAGGTACCAGTCTAGCTCCATTCCTGATACCTTCTCTGCCGTCCGTTTGATATCATTGGGTACCGGGTGTTTAAATTTAAAGTCTGCATAGTATTTTCTAAGGGTTTCCATTAACTTATCCTGACCGATGAGATATCCCAGCTGTGCTAGAAAGACAGATCCTTTACTGTAGGCGGATATACCATAGGCATAATTCAGTGCATAGCGGTCGGCGTGGGTAGTTTGTGGTTGTTCTTTCCCGGATAGCGCCAGATTAAAATAACCCTTGTAGGAGTTTAAAAAAGGATTATCCTTGTTTTGGTCCATTATCTCGTTCATACAGAGATTAGAAATAAAAGACGTAAAACCTTCGTCCATCCATTCATGTTTGGCTTCATTGGTTGCTAAAACGTGTTGAAACCAAGAATGTGCCATTTCATGTGCCATAACACCTACAAGGCTTCCAAATTTACGTTCACCAGTAATTAAAGTACTCATGGCGTACTCCATACCACCATCACCTCCGTGGATAACAGAATATTGCTCATAAGGGTAAGGCCCTACATTCTTATTGAAAAACTGCATGGCCGCCGCCGTTTTTGGCTGAAGCTTTTTCCAGTTCTCTATAATACTTGGATTGTTCTTATATAGGAAATGAAGCATTGGCCCATTTTCTACTTGTAGGGTGTCATGAAGGTATTCTGGGTCTGCCGCCCACATGAAATCATGTACCATGGGCGCTTTAAAATGCCAGGTAAGGGTTTTCCCTTTTTGTTTTTTTACTTTACTTCCTGGGACTTCATAACCATGCCCAATTTCTTGTGGGTTCTGCAGGTAACCAGTGCCTCCTACAGTGTATGTTTTGTCCAAGGTCAACTTTACGTCAAAATCACCCCAAACACCATGAAACTCCCTTGCGATATAAGGGTCTGCATGCCAACCTTCAAAGTCGTATTCCGCTAATTTAGGATACCACTGGCTCATGGAAAGCGCAACACCTTCGCTGCTATTTCTACCAGATCTTCTGATCTGTAACGGAACTTGTCCGTTGAAGGACATTTCAAAAGTTGTCTTGCCTCCTGAGGGTATCGGCTTCGCTAAATCAACTACTAATACGGTACCCTCTTCGTTGAAGGTTACTTTTGCTCCATCCTGGGTTAATGCCGTAACATGTAAGTAGCCCATTTCACTTTCAGTTAGCGAAGCAATTCTACTTGCTTTTTCAGTAGTAGTCATTCTATCGTCAGGGTCGGCTATATGTTGTAGCCTAATGTCCATTTCACTGCCGGGTTGAAAGGCATTGAAATAAAGATGGTAAAAAACCCGATTCAAGGACTCTGGAGAATTATTGGTATAAACTAATTTTTGGGTGCCGCTATACTGATAGTTCTCCACATCCATGGCTACTTCCATGGTGTAGTCTACATGTTGTTGCCAATAATTGGTTTGATTCTGTGCTGTTAAGGATAGTAATCCTACTTGAAAAAACAACAGTGTTATAACGAAGTTTATGTTTTTCATTTTCATTGTTTATAATTGAATTTGACCTTTACTTACTTGACTGGCCATAATAAGTGCATTATAGGCATTTGCGATTTTCCCAGAAGTGGATATATCCCTTAAGTTCGCACTTTTTGATACATCACCACCTAAAACCACCTTTGCTTTTATTGGCAGTCCAGATTTTAAAATTATTTTTTTAACCTGAGCTGCGGATAGGTTAGGGTATTGGGAAAATAACAAGGCGGCCAATCCTGCTACTGCCGGTGCAGCCATTGACGTACCTGGAGAATACTCATAGGTATTGTCCGGGTATGCAGAATAAATATCCGTTCCGGGAGCGAATATATCTACATTAATCTTACCATAATTAGAATAAGAGGCTAACAATTCTGAACCGTATTTTGGGTCTATAGCCCCTACCGTAATGACGTTGTTGGAGATTTCCGGACCATTGTTCACCTGATCGTTAGGGTAATTGGGATTGGAAGGGTCATCTAAATCCGCACCATCGTTACCTGCGGCATGAACAAAAAGGACATCCTTATCTGCAGCGTACTTTATGGCATCGTACACCCATTGTGCATTTGGAGAAAAGGATTTTCCAAAACTACCGTTGATGACCTTAGCGCCATTATCTACAGCATACCTTATACCCAGGGCGATATCTTTGTCATACTCATCTCCGTTCGGTACGGCACGTATGCTCATTATGGCCACGTTGTTGGCAACACCATTAGCGCCCTTGCCATTATTTCGCTCTGCCGCAATTATACCAGCTACATGAGTACCGTGACTTTCATCCGCTACACGGCTATCCGGATTTCCGTTACCATAATTGGTATCATTCCAATTATAAGGGTCATCTCCTACAACTTTTCTACCATCAAAATCTTTGTTGAGGTTATAATTAAGCTGTTCTGTAAAATATTTTAACCCATCGCCTAATTCCTCAAGCACTTCCGGTATAGTTTCTTTAATGGTGAACATCTGTGCGAGAATAGCTTTGTTGCGCTGCATAGCCTCGTCTGCAGCTTTAATGGCGTTTACCTCTGCTTTAGTATATGTGGTTTTGCCTAAATGCTTTTTTACCGCCGTATCTGCTCCTTTTACTGCTTGCAAAATTTGCTCATACTGTTGTTTGTTCTGAAGTGCCTCATTGTATTCCTTGTCCAGTTTTGCCTTTGCCTTTGCTAGCGTTGCTTGGTCGCCAATGTTCAGGCGAAGCATACGAACATATTCTAGCTGTTCATTATAGGATTCTCCTAAAAAATTATACCCATGAATGTCGTCTACGTATCCATTTCCATCATCATCCTTATTATTGCCTGGTCTTTCCTTGGTATTGGTCCAAAGCACACCATCTAAATCTTCATGGTCTAAATCTATTCCTGAATCAAGGACCGCAACAATGACCTTACTCCCCTTTTTGTTTTTAATGATATCCTCATAGGCCTTATCCACGCTCATTCCAGGAATGGTATCTGTAATTAAATCCAAATGACCCCAATTTTGCTTTTCCGCCTTAGTCAGTTCAGAAATTTTAAGCGGTGTAGTATCAATATTTTCTACAGGGGTTAGAATCAAACCTCCCGTGCTACCACAACTTAGCATGAGCGTTGTCATGGCAAAAAAGAAGACCGATTTAGAAAATGTACGTTTCATAAGATAGCTATTTTAATTAGTGTTTTTTATTATGTATTAATGGTGTTATTTGAAAATTTCGTTGAAGGTAAATGTATTGTCCAAGCGCACCCCTTTTTCCGTTTGTTTTAGGGTGCAAAGCTCATTATGCGCATCATGTTCAAAGAACAGATACATTTCATCTTCCACGGCTTGGTTTAAGAAGAGTTCCTTTTCAGAAAGGGTAAGTAGTGGGCGTGTATCATAGCCGATGACATAAGGTAATGGAATGTGCCCTACCGTAGGGATTAAATCCGCAACAAATACTATGGTTTTTCCTTTATACTTAATTTGAGGTAACATCTGCTTTTCGGTATGGCCATCCACGAAACGTATTCCAAAATTAAGTGCTGAGGATTCCTTAAAAGCTTTTTCTGGTCCCGTGTTCGGGAGCGCAATGAACTTTAAATGTCCACTTTCTTCCATGGGCAATAGGTTTTCCTTTAGAAAAGAAGCCTTTTCCCTAGCATTCGGTACTGTAGCCCATTGCCAATGGTTTTTGTTTGTCCAAAAATGTGCATTTTTGAATGCAGGTTCATAACCTGTTCTGTTCTTGTTCCACTGAATACAACCACCGCAATGGTCAAAGTGCAGATGTGTCATAAAGACATCGGTAATATCGTCGCTATGAAATCCCAGTTTTTTCAGGGAATTCTCCAATGAAAAATCACCCCAACGGTAATAGTAGCCAAAAAACTTGTCAGACTGCTTGTTGCCCATACCAGTGTCTATAAGAATAAGACGATTACCATCTTCAATCAATAGACTTCTTGCGGCGATATCGATGAGATTATTGGCATCTGCGGGGTTTGTTTTTTGCCAAATGGTTTTAGGAACCACTCCAAACATAGCTCCACCATCTAATTTAAAATTACCAGTTTCTACGGGAAAAATTTCCATGAAGGGCAAAATAATAAAACCTAATGAAAACCTAAGATTATTAAGAATATATTATCATTTAGAGTTTACATTAAAAAGGCTATTTTTATCCTCCAACCAACTTAAGGATTTGAAAAAATTAGAACGTAGTCTATCGCTTACCTCTGTCATTGCCATTAGTATTGGAGGTATGTTGGGTAGCGGAATCTTTGTGCTGCCAGGTTTGGCGGCCGCCAAAACCGGTTCGTCCATATGGCTTGCCTATTTATTGGCAGCTGTTTGTATATTGCCTGCTGCACTGTCTAAATCGGAGTTGGCCACCGCAATGCCCTCTTCAGGAGGCACTTACGTATACATTGAACGGGCATTTGGACCGCTTCTTGGTACCATAGCCGGTATAGGCTTATGGTTGTCATTGCTGTTTAAAAGTGCCTTTGCGCTAGTAGGTTTCGGGGCATATTTATCCATTTTAGTGAATATAGCTCCAGGATTAACGAAGTATATCGCCTTGATTTTTTTGGCTATAATCCTTTTTCTAAATATTCTAGGCGTTAAAAAGGTGGGGAAGGTGCAGATTGTCATCGTGACCATTAGCCTTGTTACGCTTGCGCTAATTTTAATTTTTGGCCTACCTAAAACATCACCTGAACTTTTAGAACCTTTTTTATTGGAAGGGAATATGGGTCTTTTCTCCACAGTGGCATTTGTTTATATCTCTTATGCAGGAGTCACCAAAGTTGCTGCAATTGCCGGTGAGATAAAGAATCCAAGTAAAAATTTGCCTAGAGCAATGATTCTTTCCTTACTTATTATGACCTCAATTTATGTTTTTGTGGCCTTTGTTTTGGTGGGGAACATTCCTTTAAAATCATTAGGTACAGATATTAAGCCCATCTATACCATATCTAATTTATTGGGAGGTAAATATGTGGGTTATGCTGCAGCCCTAATAGGAATAGTAACATTAATTTCTATGGCAAATTCAGGAGTTTTAGCATCTTCCAGATTTCCTTTTGCCATGGCTATCGATAAGTTGCTACCAAGCTTTATGGCCAAGATCCACTCGCGTTATTTAACACCTGTTGTTACTATAATCATGACCTGTTTCGCGATGGCCATGGTAATTTTATTTCTTGATGTAGAGAAGATTGCAAAATTAGCCAGTGCGTTTATGGTAATGATGTTCATATTGGTGAATGCCTGTGTCATCGTGCTCAGGGAGACTGCCGCACAGTGGTATAATCCGCCTTATAGATCACCTTTATATCCAGCTTTACAACTTTTTGGAATAGGCACGGGAATAGCATTACTTGTATTTCTAGGCCTAGGTCCTTTACTTGCAATAGTAGCTATATTCGTTCTTGGTCTGCTTATTTATTTAAGGTTTGGAAAGAATGCGACCCGAACGGGAATCCTTAGGAAATATGGTCATCGTCCTGCATTGTATCTTTTTTATAAACGTAAGAAAAGAGAACAACTGGCTTACAGAAAAAACCAACCTATCGCAGAACAGAATCTAGACGGACAATTAGTCTCTAATGCCGGAGTGGTGGTGCCGCTTTTAGGAAATGAAAAATCTGCTGAGATGTTGGTGGAAATCGCCGCAGCTATTAATAAAAGGGATAAAATACAGGCCGTAAACATTACGGAAGTACCGAACCAGACTTTTTTGGATGCCTTTGAAGAAGAGGAGAATCCGCAGGTAACTTCGTTGGATAGAAGAATTGCCAGTTTGGCGGTATCCAAAGATATCTCCATTGATTTTGAGGCTGTCGTAACTCATGAAATGTCAGATACCATACACGAGCTTAGTAACCAGACACATTGCGATTGGTTGGTAATGGGTTGGAACGGCAGGGCGCACAGCGGTATTCTTGTAAGCAACCCTGTGGGATGGTTACTGACCCATATCAATTCTGATTTTGCCCTTTTCAAGGATAATGGTGTTCGGTATATCAGCAAAGTATTATTACCCTTAAGACCGGGTAGAAAAGAGAAGAATTTTATTGCTGTGGCCGATAGGATATGTAAATTTTATGGAGCCTCTTTGACACTGTTGCACGTTGTGCCGGAAAAAACTACCGAGGAGGAAATTACCGGAATGAAGAAAAAATCTAAAAAATTGTTGACCAAAGTAGAAACTGATGGCGTTGTTTTCGTTCAAAAGAGTGATGATTCTATTGCTGCGATATCCAAAGCCTCGGCCAGTTTTGATTTATTAATTCTAGGAACTCCACAGAAAGATAATTGGATCAGTGTGTTATTCGGAACAGGAAAGGACAAGTTTACGGAAAAGTCTGCCTGTTCTGTTCTACGTCTTACCATGCGCGATTAGCGATTTCTAATTTTGATGAAGATTGCAGCGTAGATGATACGAGGGGTGTCTCATTTTGAAATAACTCCCTTTATATTTACTATTTTTACTAAAAACTGTTTTAATGCTAGAACTAGCGGGGATTATAATTTTGGGAATTATTGCGCAATGGGTAGCTTGGCGCTTAAAATTACCTGCAATATTACCATTGATTTTAATAGGGCTCTTAGTTGGGCCAATAGCAACGTTGTTTACAGAAGATGGCGGTAAATTAATAGAGCCTATTTGGAATGGTGAAAAGGGTCTTTTTCCTGGAGAAGGTTTATACTATTTTGTTTCACTTGCCATAAGTATTATTCTTTTTGAGGGAGGTCTTACTTTAAAACGTTCAGAAATTAGAAACGTGGGCCCAATGATTACCAAATTGATTACGCTAGGAAGTGTGGTAACTTTTTTTGGTGCGGGTGTGGCAGCGCATTATATTTTTGGTCTTAATTGGCAAATTTCATTTTTATTCTCAGCGTTGATTATTGTAACGGGACCCACGGTAATTACACCGATTTTAAGAAATATTCCATTGAAAAAGGATGTTTCGGCGGTGTTAAAATGGGAAGGAATTCTCATAGACCCCATAGGCGCATTGGCTGCTGTTCTCGTATTTGAATTTATAAGTGTTGGGGAGGGACAAGGTTACACTTTAACGGCATTAATAGAATTTGGAAAGATCCTTTTATTTGGATTCACCTTCGGATTCACCTTTGCCCACGCACTGGCCTTTGCTATTAAAAAGAATTTTATTCCACACTATCTTTTAAACGTGGTATCACTTTCCGTGGTGCTTTTGGTCTTTGTAGAGTCAGATATTTTTGCTCATGAGTCCGGGCTTTTGGCAGTGGTAGTTATGGGGATGGTTATGGGCAATATGAATTTGCCTAACATTAAGGAACTACTGTATTTTAAGGAGTCTTTAAGTGTTCTTTTAATTTCCATACTTTTCATATTGTTGGCGGCCAATATCAATATGTCCGATTTAGAACTTATTTATAACTGGAAAACTGTAGCGCTTTTTGCTGTTATTGTTTTCTTGATAAGACCTATAGGCGTATTTCTCAGCGCCCAAGGATCCAATCTCAAATTCAATGAAAAACTGTTCATTAGTTGGGTGGGTCCTAGAGGTATTGTTGCGGCGGGTATAGCTTCGCTTTTTGGGTCTAAATTGTTATCAAGGGGAGAACCGGGTGCGGAATACATAACACCATTGGTGTTTATGATTGTATTGGGCACTGTTTTATTGAATGCGACCACGGCTAGAATATTCGCAAAATTGGTTGGTGTCTTCTTAAAGAAATCCGAAGGCATCTTAATTGTCGGGGCATGCAAGGTTTCGCGTTTAATCGGAAACTATTTACAAGAGAATAACCGCCATGTGGTACTGATAGATAGCAACCGTGACAATATAGAAAAAGCAAAGAAAAAAGGGTTGGAAGCATTTAATGCGAATATTTATTCCGATTCCCTTTCCAATAATATAGAATTGAACGATGTAGGTTTTCTAATGGCCCTAACGGGCAACGTGGACATTAATAAATTTGCCTTGAACAAGTTTAAAAATCAATTTGGGGAAAATGGCTCTTTTAGGTTAGTGACACCGGATGAGATGAAAGACCCAGAAAATAATCCAAAGGAAGGGCTTTTTTCACATACGGACGACTATATACGATTATCGCAAGCGGCTAGAAATAACCCTACCATTCATGAGATAGAATTAAGGAGCGCAGAGCACTATAAAGAACTTATAGAAATCACCAAGAAAGACGACGCTATTATTCCCTTATTTTTAAGGAGCCCAGAAGGGGTAATTGAAATTATTCCGGCCTTTAGCGAAGATTTTACGGAAATACAGGAGGGATATAAATTGGCGTATTTAGGTAAAATGTTTCCTATGAAAAATACGGCGTAAAAACTACTTTTTAGGTAGGGTTGCTCTTTAATAATACCATGATGAGGATTTAGAGGTATTATCTATTACGCTAATCGTTGAGCTTTAAAACAGCCATAAACGCTTCTTGCGGCACTTCTACATTACCAACCTGACGCATACGTTTTTTACCTTTTTTCTGCTTTTCCAAAAGCTTACGTTTTCTAGAAATATCACCACCATAACATTTGGCGGTTACATCTTTACGCAATGCTTTTGTGGTCTCCCTAGAGATAATTTTAGAACCGATTGCAGCCTGTATTGGAATATCGAACTGTTGTCTAGGGATAAGCTCTTTTAGTTTTTCACACATCTTTTTACCTATGGTAACGGCGTTGTCTGCATGTATAAGGGCAGATAAGGCGTCCACGGGTTGTGCATTCAATAAGATGTCTACACGCACTAGTTTGGAGGTTCGCATACCAATCGGAGCATAATCGAACGAAGCGTACCCTTTGGATACCGTTTTGAGTCGATCATAGAAATCAAAAACAATTTCCGCCAGTGGCATATCAAAATTCAGCTCAACACGTTCCGTTGTTAAGTAGGTCTGATTGGTGATCTGACCTCTCTTTTCAATACAGAGCGACATTACATTTCCAACAAAGTCTGACTTTGTAATAATGGTCGCTTTTATATAGGGTTCTTCCACACGATCAATGGTAGAAGGGTCTGGCAAATCAGAAGGGTTATTAACAATAATAGGCTTCTCAGGGTCTCTGCGTGTAAAGGCATTATAACTTACGTTGGGAACGGTAGTGATTACCGTCATATTAAATTCGCGCTCTAAACGTTCCTGGATAATTTCCATATGAAGCATTCCCAAAAAGCCACAACGGAAACCAAAACCTAAAGCGGCACTACTTTCTGGCGCAAAAACTAAGGAAGCATCATTTAATTGCAATTTTTCCATGGAAGTCCTAAGCTCCTCAAAATCTTCGGTATCAACAGGATATATCCCGGCAAATACCATGGGTTTTACATCTTCAAAACCGGCGATAGCATTTTCCGTAGGTTTGGCAGCATCAGTGATGGTGTCCCCAACTTTTACCTCTCTAGCATCTTTGATTCCGGTAATAAGGTATCCCACATCTCCTGCTTTGATACTTTTTTTCGGGTGTTGTTCTAGTTTAAGCGTACCTACTTCGTCGGCAAAGTAATCGTTATCGGTAGCAACAAATTTTATTTTCTGTCCTTTTTTAATTTCCCCGTTGATTACCCTGAAATAGGTTTCTACTCCTCGGAAAGGATTATATACCGAGTCAAACACCAATGCTTGTAAGGATTCCTCCGGATTTCCTTCCGGGGCAGGAACACGCTCTATAATAGCTGCAAGTATCTCTTCGATGCCAATCCCTGTTTTTGCACTCGCAGGAATAACTTCTTCTGCGTCGCAACCCAAAAGATCCACAATATCATCCGTAACTTCTTCCGGACTTGCACTGGGCAAATCCACTTTGTTAAGTACCGGAATAATTTCCAAGTCGTTTTCTAGGGCTAAATACAGATTGCTAATAGTCTGAGCTTGAATGCTTTGAGCGGCATCTACAACCAACAAAGCGCCTTCACAAGCGGCAATAGACCTAGAAACTTCATAAGAGAAATCTACATGGCCGGGAGTATCTATTAAATTTAGAATGTACTCCTCTCCCTTGTAAGTGTACTCCATTTGAATGGCGTGACTCTTAATGGTAATACCACGCTCACGTTCCAAATCCATACTATCCAAGAGTTGTTCTTTTTTCTCCCTTTCGGTTACCGATCCTGTAAAGTCCAAGAGCCTGTCTGCCAAGGTACTTTTACCATGGTCTATATGTGCGATTATGCAAAAATTTCGAATGTTTTTCATAGCGTATGAACAAGTAATGCAACGAATAAAAACTTGATAAAGTATAGTTATTAGAAGCAACTGCAAATATAATCTAATTTATAGCGAAACTTTGCCCCGAAACAGGCAAAATCAAAAGACAATGAAGAATCACAAAAGCCTTTGGGATTACAGGTTTTGAAAGAAAAGAGGTATTATTTTGTTAGATTTGATGTTCAACCCAAACATGAAGTGAAACCGTTACTACTTTTTTTTGCTGTGCTCTTTGGATTTTCTCAAGGAGTCTTATCCCAATCGTATACACTGTCGGGAGAAATTAAGGATAACACCAATACCGCTATTCCATTTGCGTCGGTCTTTTTGTTGGCCACTACAGATTCCACATTGGTAAAAGGAACATCTGCGGATGAGAACGGTCTTTTTTTATTAGAAGAAATTTCCGAAGGGCTTTATTTTTTAAAGGCAAGTTATATTGGACAAACATCTGAAAATTTGGCTTTGGATATTTCAAAGGACACGAAAATAGGCGCCTTAATTATTACGCAAAACGCTCAAGCATTGGATGAAGTCGTAGTTACGGCGGCTAGACCGGTTGTGGAGCGTAAAGTAGACCGGTTGGTCTTCAATGTAGAAAATACGGTACTATCCCAGAGTAGCTCATGGGAAATTTTACAGCAGACTCCTGGGGTAATCTCCATGCAGGATGAACTTCAAATACGAAACCAGGCTGCAACCATTTATATTAATGATCGAAAAGTTCAACTTAGCCCAGAGGAGGTTAGGAATTTATTGGAAAACTATCAGGGAGAAAATATAAAGTCTGTTGAGGTTATCAGAAACCCTCCTGCCAGATATGATGCAGAAGGAGGTCCTGTTCTGAATATCGTTACCAGTAAAAATATATCCTTAGGATATAAAGGAAATATCAATAGCACATATACGCAAGGCGTTTTCTCTAAATACAATATAGGCACATCTCACTTTTATAAAACAGAAAAACTGAATTTGAATGCCAGCTATTCTTTTGCACCAAGAAAGGATTTTAAGAGTTTTGAAAGTGTTACAAATTTCATGGATAATACTGGCGTTTTCTCTATTTGGGAAACGGATTTTGACAAAACCAATAGATTTGAAACGCACAATGCCGGGCTAGTTGTAGATTATACTTTTGATGAGAGGAACGAATTAAGTTTAACGGCTAATGCGCAATTATCTCCAGAACGCACCTATAATAATTTTCAAAACACATTGATAAAAAATAGCCAAGGCGTTTTAGATTCTACCTTTACAACGGCGAGTTTTTTAGATGAAACTAAAAACAATATATCGGCAGACCTAACATTCAAACATCAATTTAAAGAGAATGGCTCCTTAACATTGAATGGGCATTACACCAATTTTGACTTAACCCGTTCACAAGAGGCCAATTCCGAATACTTTTTGCCAAATGGCGATTTCATCAGGGACTTTAATTTTTTGACCAATGCCCAGCAGGATATAGAAATTGGCACGGCGCAACTAGATTATGCCGCACTTTTTGGCACGGTTAGTTTTGAGTCCGGTTTAAAAGCATCTTTCATTGATTCTCAGAGTAGATTGGATTATTTTGATTTGAACAACGGACAGGTATTGGACGCCAACTTATCAGACAATTATTTATATGATGAAAAGGTTTATGCAGGGTATTTTAGCCTTTCAAAAGATTGGGAAAAATGGAGTTTAAAAGCAGGGTTAAGAGCGGAGCAAACAGAGAGCTCCGGTAATTCGGTAGCACTCTCTACCATTAATGAGCTATCGTATTTTGAGCTGTTCCCAACATTCTATGTGCTGCATAATATGAACGAAAATCACAGCTTTGCTTTTGATTATTCTAGAAAACTAAGAAGACCTCGTTACGAAGACTTGAATCCTTTTAGAACCTTTGTCAACGAAAATATTTTCTTTGAAGGAAACCCTAATCTACTTCCAAACTTTAGCAATAATTTCAATCTAAATTATACCCTAAAACAAGAATTCTTTTTCGATATATACTACAGGGATAATGGTAATTATATCTCTACTCTTACTTTTCAGGATAATGAGAACCAAATCTTAAGGGACGTTACCCAAAACGTGCTGGAAAGCACTTCCTATGGGTTTGATTTTAATTACGGAAAGTCCATAACCAACAACTGGTACCTCTACAGCTATGTCTCCATATTTCATGAAGATGAGACTTTTTTGGCCTTGGAAAGTAATAATGTGCCCGCGACCAACGAATTTGACGGGTTCTATGTAGACCTTACCAATTATTTGACGCTATCTAAGGATGGCACTTTAAAGGGCGAACTAGGGCTTACTTACTTGTCTGGTTTTTTAGAGGGCTCTAACATACAGGCAGAGACAACCAACCTCACTTTTGGTTTACGAAAATCGCTATGGAAAAGGAGAGCTTTACTTAGCTTGGCCTTTAATGATATTCTTGGAAAGGCGAATGGTAGGGTAACTTCTAAATACCTGAATCAGGATAATAATTTTCTGGCAATTCCAGAAACACAATATGTTCGCTTTGGGTTTACCTATAATTTTGGAAACTACAGGTTAGAGGATAACGATAGGGAAATAGACAAGATAGAAAGAGATCGCCTTAATGCTGAAGAGTAGCAGGTAGCTATCTAATTTAAGTATTCTTACACCATGTAAGACATTTCCGAATAACTTTTTTATATTTGAAGCATACCTACGCATTTGATGAAGAGGGATATTTATTTACTTTCCATTTTTGTGTTTCTTGTTTCCCTCACAAGTGCACAAGATTATAGAATTTATGGCGCCGTATTAGATGCGGAACGTAACGCCTTGCTCTATGCCAATGTAGTCTTAGAGTCAAAAGATGGTAAGCCTATAAAAGGTACTTCTACCGATGAAAACGGTAGATTTATATTAGAGGGAATTCTTCCCGGAGATTATACAGTCTACGCAAGCTATATTGAAAATACCTCTGAAGTACGATTACTTTCCGTAAAGTCGGATACGGATGTTGGAAATCTGATCATACGTCAAAAAACCCAAGAATTAGAGGAAGTTGTAGTTACCTATGAGAAACCAACATTGGTACAAAAGGCGGACCGTTATGTTTTTAATATAGCCAATACCGCCCTGTCCGACAGTGATATCTGGGATGTGCTAAAAAACACTCCTGGCGTGGTTATTATAAACGATAAAATCACTGTTCAAAACACGGGTAATATTAGTGTTCTGATGAACGGGCGCAGGGTAAATATACCAGAAAGTGATATTATAAACCTGCTCTCTGGTAGTTCTGCAAGTAATGTAGAAGCTATCGAGGTCATCACTAATCCGCCCGCAAAATATAGTGCAGAGGGAGGTCTTTTGATAGACATCAAAATGAAAAAAAATATTATTGCCGGTTACAATGGGTCTGTTTACAACCGGTTTTCCCAAGGCGTTTTTCCAAAACACACCTTAGGAACAGATCATTTCTTTAAGGGCAAGCGAACAGATTTTTCCGTAAACTATTCCTTTAGGAAGAACAAAAACCTAAGGCGCTACACGGATATCACTAATTTCTTTGAAAATAATAGCATAGATGAGACTTGGCAGGCAGAGCAACAGAATATATCAAGGACCGAGCAACACAACATCAATCTTTTCTTCGATTATCAGTTAAATGATAAAAACACCTTAAGTTTTTCCTCCATTAATTCATTAAGACCCTATGGAGTAACACTTCTAAATTCCGATACGCAAATAGCAGATACGCAAGGGCAATTGAATGCGAGCTTTAACACCACTAATAATTCAGATGCCAATTACTATAACACTTCCTATTATTTAGACTGGAAACATGATATAGACGAGGAAGGGCAACAATTGGCTTTTAACACGCATTTTACCTATTACAACTATGCAAGGGACCAAGATATTACTACTGATTTCTTTGACGGTGCCATGAACCAGACCGGAGAAAATGATTTCATCACCCAGTCTGATCAGAAAACAAACCTATTTAGCGCGCAACTAGACTATACCAAGCCACTAGGAAAGACAACTACTTTTGAAACGGGCTTACGCTACGCTACCATTCAAAGCAATAATGCCATTGAGCAGCTAGGCTTTACTAGTAATCAGCCCGGTGTTAGTCCAACGGAAATAGGAAATTTTATATATGACGAACGTATTTCCGCTGGGTATGTGAGTATGGACCATAATCTAGAAAAATGGAAGCTTAAAGCGGGACTAAGAACGGAGTATACCGAAACCCTAGGGGATTTGGATAACGGTACAATCCGTACTAAAAATTCGTATTTGGAATTCTTCCCCTCATTTTCGGCCTTGTATACCGTGAACAAAAAAAATACCTTTAAGCTTAATTATTACAGACGTATTACAAGACCAAGGTACGATTGGCTGAATCCCTTTCAATATTTCCAAAGTAACAATACTACGGTTGAAGGGAATCCCAATTTAATTCCCTCTACACGAAACTCCATATCCCTAGCGTACACTTACGACAAGACCTATACGTTTACGGCATTTTATTACAAGCGTAAGAATGAATTTCTACAACAGGTATTTCAAGATAACGAAGCCAATCTGTTACGATTTATAGCTACGAATGTGGATAGTAATAGAAATTACGGAGCGGATATCGTATTTAACAAAAAACTGACAAGTTACTGGTCTTCCTATGCACTTTTGAGCGTTTTTAATAGGGAAAACGGTTTTAGGGATTTTGATACGGGAGAATTTTTCGTGAATTCTATTTGGTCCGGGCTACTGCGATTACGGAACAGTTTTACCCTACTGGAAGACAGATCATTTTTTATGGACGTAAACTATAGCTACTATGCTCCAACGTTTCAAGGAAACGCTAGGCAGGAGGAAGTAGGTAGGTTGGGATTGGCTTTTAGAAAAACCTTTTGGAACAAAAACGCTAGTATTTCATTGGCCGCTGAAGATATTTTTAACGGAGGAAACTATTTTTATACGCGGAGATTCGCAAATCAAAACAACACTACCTCCTCTAGAAGAGAAACCAGGCTTCTTGTTTTTGGGTTTCGATATAAGTTTGGCAATACTAGGATTAAGGATAATTACAAAAGAAAACGCGTTGATGAACGCAGCAGGATTTAATTAAAAACCACCCATCATAGTACCACAAACACCGAGGCTTACCAGAAGATAAACGCCAGCTAAAATCAGAAATATTTTTCCCGCTTTTTTCTTCCCTTTGGCCAAAAGAATGATACCTATGACGCCTAGAACCAATGCTGGGCCGAACATAATCAAAAAAATTACGGCTACAAGTCCGTCTAAGTTACCTACTTCTAAAAACATACGATTTCTGGATTAAAATGTGCAACTTCTAAGAGATTCATCAAACACTTTCTTTTTGAAGTTCTCTAAGGCGTTCAATCTTATCATCCCTATAAAACAGATTCATGGTTTCAAAGGGGATTATTTTATAGTCTTTGTTCACAATATGAACGCAAGACTTCTTAATGGCCCTGACATCAAAATTATGGGCATCTATAAATTGCATGATGATAATACGAAAGAGGTTGTCATAACCCAATTCTGGAGCGTCTATCTCTGGTAGGCAACACATAATGCTCTTTAGGTTTTCGGAAGCTTTCTCAACCGAATTGCCGGTACTGAATAGGTCTATCATCTTACCATGCAACTGCTCATCTTGCTCGTAGATGATGGTATTTTTCCCCTCGTTCAGCAAATCTTCAGGGTTAATGTAACGGGTCAGCGGACTTGCGTCATCCCCTATTTTAAGGGCGTAGGCCATGACCAAGGCATCAGGATTACAGGGAACGGGAATTAAATCGTCCGGTTCAAATAGGGGCGATTGTTCCAATATTTTTCTTCGCACTTCGGTTAAGGTAATCCTGTTTTCATCGACCTCAAAATTGTCTAACCTACCAGCTATCTGTGTAGGTTGAAAGGTGACCCCACGTATACATTTTTGTTTTAAGGCAAAATCTATTGTGGCTCCCATTTCGTGGTCGTTCAATCCTTTTTGTAGGGTAACGACCAAAGTTGTAGAGAGATTAAGTTGGTTCAAATGCTCAATGGCCTTTAATCGGGTCTCCGCCAAATCGGCTCCGCGCAAGGTTTGCAATACCTTGTTGTCCAAGGAATCGAACTGAAGGTAAATTTCAAAATCCGGTGCGTAGCTGGCCAATCGCTTTGCAAAATCAAAATCCCTCGCAATTTTAATGCCGTTGGTATTCAGCATTAAATGTCGGATAGGGAGGGTTTTAGCATAATCCATTATTTCAAAGAAGTGTGGATGTATGGTAGGTTCCCCACCGCTGAGCTGCACCACGTCGGGTTCTCCTTCGTTCTTTACAATGACATCCAGCATTTTTTTAACTTCTTCCAAAGTCCTGTGCCGCCCGTAGGAAGGTGAAGACCCTGCATAACAGGTAGGGCAGGTAAGATTACAACGGTCCGTAAGCTCTACCACGGTAAGGCAGGAATGTTGTTCATGATCGGGACAAAGACCGCAATCGTACGGGCAACCATAATGGGTTTGGGTATTGAATGTTTTTGGATACTCAGAGGCCTTGTTATAGTTGCGGATATTTTTATAGTACTCAATGTCGTCCGCAATTAGAACCTTAGAGCGGCCGTGTTCCTTACAGTTTTTTAGCATGTAGACATTTTCGTTCTCAAAAACGATTTTAGCATCAACCCTTCTCAGACATTCCGGACACAGGCTTAAGGTAAAATCATAATAGGTGTAGTTTTTTTGCGACATGGGCAGCTCCTCTAAGGATAAATTTATAGTAGTACAACAGACAAATTAAGCATAAATATTGGATGCTGCTTAGCCCTAGAATGAAATAAGAATTGGGTTTTAAAAATTCCATGAAAAAGCGAAAGGTAAAATAGCTGACCATGAACAGTTTGAAGAAGCTGCCCTTGGACCAACTTTTTTCACGCTGCTGTAACTGGCGGATAAGAAGGAACAACAGCAAAAGAAATACCATTTCATACAGCGCTATAGGATGTCTAGGAACCCCATCCCCTAAATCCATGCCTAAGAAAAAGGCAGTCGCGCTACCGTAGGTAAACTCCTTGGTTCCTGCTAAAAAACAGCCCAAACGTCCAATGCCGATACCTAAAATAATAGGGAGCGTAAAAAGGTCCCCGGACGATTGTTTCTCGCCGATGATTTTCTTTGCCAATTCCACCCCTAGCAGCCCACCGAAAAGCCCACCCATGATGGTTTTATTATTTAGGAGATACAACCAACCCTGTTCAACGTGCAACATAGGGTTTTCTAAAAAGGCCACAACCCTAGAGAACAGTAAAGCGCCGAATATAGCACCGATGATGATAGAGAGTCGGTTGTTGTCCGCTATGGTATCCGCAGTTCTTTTTCGTAAGTAAACGTAGTACCTAAAAGCGATAAAAAAAGCCAGATATTCCAGCACTAAATGCGCATTGATTTTTATGCCGAATACAACAGGCTCATATGGAATGGTCAGTAATAGCACTTTATTCCTCCCCTTTAGAGGACTCGGAGGATGCCTCTTGCCACTCTGCAATAAATAGGTTGGTGTCTCTTGTACCCCCGTTATTGCGGTTACTGGAGAATGCTAAGTACTTTCCGTCGTTAGAAAAGACAGGGAAGGCATCAAAAGTTTCTCCATGAGTTACACGCTCTAGATTTTTACCGTCAACATCTATAAAGTAAAGATTAAAAGGAAAGCCCTTTTCGGCCTCGAAATTGCTGGAAAACAGTATTTTTTTTCCAGAGGGATGAAAGAACGGACTCCAATTGGCATTACCAAGGAACGTTAATTGTTTTAGATCGCTTCCATCAGCGTTGCAGATGAACAGTTCCATTTCCGTGGGCTCCACTAAACCTTCCGCTAGCAGGTCTTTATATTTCTTGATGGCTTCCGGTGTTTTAGGACGCGAGGCCCTGAATATTAATTGGCTACCGTCCGGTGAGAAAAAGGCACCTCCGTCATAGCCCAGTTCATCCGTTATCTGCTGTACGTCCGTTCCATCAATGTTCATGGTATAGAGCTCTAAATCGCCGCTGCGGGTAGAGGTAAAGACAATTTTATCCCCTTTGGGAGAAACTGTGGCTTCCGCATCGTAACCAGGTTCGTTGGTAAGTTGTCCGGTGATATTTCCTTTCAAATCGGACACAAAAATGTCAAAGGAGTCATACACCGGCCACACATAATTTCCGTTTTTTCGTAGAGGTACTTCAGGACATTCCTTGTCCGCCAAATGCGTAGAACCGTAAACAAAGTGTTTGTTGTCCGGTAGAAAATAGGCACAAGTGGTACGTCCCATCCCGGTGCTTACCATAGGCGGAATAGTGTCCTTGAAATTATCTTTAATGTTCATCAGGAACATCTGGTCACAGTTCATACCCCAATTGGTGTTGTTAGACTGAAAAATCATTTGCGTATCGTCCCAATTCCAATAGGCCTCGGCATTGTCTCCACCAAAGGTGATTTGCCGGATGCTTTTAAAATATTTTTCTTCTGGATAAATGAGGGTGTCATTACCCGCCATTAAGGAGCTTGTTTTGCCTTCCGTAGTTACCGTATGTTGTGGTTTGGTTTCTGACTTGCAATTGGCGAAAAGAAATAGGAGCACTAAAACAAAAGGAATTCTCATACGATCTGTATTTTTACGTAAAAATAAAGGCTATGATACGTAATTTGATGGTTTTGGCATTAATTTTTGGCAGTCTATGTTCCTGTAAACAGGAAAAGCCTAAAAAACTTAGTTTACAAGAAGATATAAGCTTTTTGGCAAGCGATAGTCTAGCAGGCCGTGAAACGGGAACTATTGAAGAGTTGCTAGCAGCAAATTATTTAAGCGAGCGTATGGAAAACATAGGCCTACAACCTAGGGGCCATGCTGGCACCTATTTTCAAACCTTTACATTTAAACCCAAGAAAGACCCACATTCAGAAGTGCAGTTCGTTACAGGTGATAGTACAATTACTGGTACGAACGTTATTGGATATATAGATAATAAGGCCGATAAAACAGTTATTATTGGCGCGCATTATGACCATTTAGGACTGGGTGGCGAAGGTTCGTTATATGCAGATGGAGAAGCCATTCATAATGGTGCGGACGACAATGCCAGTGGCGTTGGTGTCATGTTACAGCTTGCGGAAAAATTGCAGGACACTTTAACGGGAAGTAACTACACCTTTATTGCCTTCTCTGGTGAGGAAATGGGCCTGTTGGGAAGTAATTATTTTTCTAAAAACCCTACTATAGATTTTAACAAAGCCAATTATATGATCAATATGGATATGGTTGGAAGATTAAAGGAAAATAAGACGCTTGCTATAAGTGGAACAGGAACAGCGCCAATTTGGGGCCAAGTATTAAATACCGTTAACCCTGGATTTAAATTGGTTTTGAGTGAATCTGGCGTAGGGCCTAGTGACCACACCTCTTTCTATCTTCAGAATATACCCGCACTTCATTTTTTTACGGGGCAACATAAAGATTATCATAAACCTTCGGACGATGCTGAAAAGCTGAATTATGAAGGTATGGAAATGATTGGTGCATATATACTAAGCGTTATTGCCGAGTTAGATGACGATGCCAAACTTGCATTTAGAACCACCAAGAACGAAAGTGAAGATGTGCCCCGTTTTAAAGTTGCCCTTGGCGTAATGCCAGATTATCTTTTTGATGGAAAAGGAATGCGAATTGATGGTGTTACCGAAGGAAGGCCAGCAGCAAAAGCAGGGCTTTTAAAGGGTGACGTAGTAATTCAATTAGGAGATAGTATTGTTGTTGACATGATGAGTTATATGCGTGCATTATCTGCCTATGAGGAAGGCGATACGACCGAGGTTCTTGTAGATCGTAACGGTAAAGAGAAGAAGGCCGCCATCACTTTTTAAAAATGATGTAATTTTGTAAATTAAAGTTAAAGAGCGTGCCCAAGATAGGAGACATACAATTGCCAGATTTTCCCTTGCTGCTTGCACCAATGGAAGATGTGAGCGACCCACCTTTTCGTGCGCTCTGTAAGGAGCAGGGAGCTGATGTGGTATACACGGAATTCATCTCTTCAGAAGGTCTAATTAGGGACGCCGCCAAGAGCGTTATGAAGTTGGATATCTATGAAAAAGAAAGGCCCGTGGGTATTCAGATATTTGGAGCTAATTTGGAGTCGATGTTGCGGTCGGTTGAGATTGTAGAGAAATCCGGACCTGATATTATTGATATTAATTTTGGTTGCCCTGTAAAGAAGGTAGTTTCTAAAGGTGCTGGCGCAGGTATTTTAAAGGACATTGATTTAATGGTTTCCTTGACCAAGGCTATGGTAGCGCACACTAAACTTCCTGTTACAGTGAAAACTCGCTTAGGTTGGGACGAGGATTCTATCAAAATTGTTGAGGTGGCCGAACGTTTGCAGGATGTTGGCTGCAAAGCCATTGCCATTCATGGTAGAACCCGAGCGCAGATGTATAAGGGAAATGCCGATTGGCATCCTATCGCAGCGGTAAAGAACAATCCTAGAATGTATATTCCCGTATTTGGTAACGGTGATGTAGATTCCCCGGAGGCTGCGGTTAAAATGCGCGATGAGTTTGGTCTCGACGGTGCTATGATAGGCAGGGCCAGTATTGGCTATCCGTGGTTCTTTAGAGAGGTGAAACACTTTTTTAACACGGGTGCGCATTTAGCTCCGCCAACGATGCAAGAACGTGTGGATGCAGCTCGGAGACATCTAGAAATGTCCATTGCTTGGAAGGGCGAAAAACTGGGCGTTTTTGAAACCCGTAGGCACTACACCAACTATTTTAAAGGGATTCCCAATTTTAAGGAGTATCGCATGAAGATGGTTACTAGTGATGACTCCGTAGATGTGTTTGCCGCTTTCGATGAGGTTTTACAGAAATTTGGAGACCACGAATTTAGTTTAGGCTGAGATTAATTTTTTGTTGATCCTGCTACTAGCAATTTTTGAAGCGATGATTCCAAGAACCAATATGGTTCCTAGTACCACAAAGACATTCATTAGTTTATATTCAACAGGATAGGCTAGCGATGGGGTAATACGGAGCCATCCAAAAAGAAGTTGGGACCAAATAAGCAGTGAGCCTAGTAAAATTCCGATTATCCCTCCAAGACCTGTAACAAGTACCCCCTGAACAAAGTAGATACGCCGAAGTTCCTTTATCGTAGTCCCTAAACTGAAAAGGGTTTTGGAGTTTTGTTGCTTGTCCAAAATCATCATAATAATAGCTCCGACTACATTGAACAGGGCAATAATTAGTACCAATGTAAAAATGAGATACGTAGCTACATTTTCCGTATTAAGCATTTTATAGAGCGTACTGTTCAGCTCCTCTCTGTTTTTAATAACGATTCCATTGCCTAAAGCACGATTTAAATCCCCTCTAACTCTTTCAAGGTCAGCACCGTCGTTAAGCTTAAAATTAATGCCAGAGAATTGTGTTTTATCCTTTTCAAGCAAGGCCTGCGTAAGTTCTAAATCGGCAAAAACATATTTATTATCCAAATCGGCCTCAACGGCGTAAACTCCAGAAATGACCATAGGTGCCTGATTGTACAAGGAGCTTATGCGCTGTTGGGAAATAGAACCGGTCCCTGGTTTAAAAGCATATAGTTGTAGGGGACTACGAAACTGATTTATGGTAACCCCTAGGATATTTGCAATCCCGATTCCGGAAACCACCTGTTTTTCATTTATAGCCCAATCTCCCAAGTAGAGCGTACTATCTACTCGGGTAACTTTTATGTAGTTGGAATCAATTCCTTTGATATAGGCAATATGGTTCTTGCCTTTATGCTCTAGGTACACTTTTTCCTCAATTTCCTTTGCGTAGTGTGCTATTCCTTTTACAGCGGCCAATTCCTGTTCTTGGGTAGGTGTTAAGGTAAAAAACTTGCCTGCTGCGGGAAGTGCCTTAAGTTCCGGGTCAAAGGAATTGGTAAAAGAGAGACTAAAGGTTTTTAGGCCAGCAAAGCCGGATAGCACTATGAAAAGTGCCGCAGCACCAATAACAATAACTAAAAAGGTAATAAAGTTGATAATGTTAACCGCGTTTTGGCTGCTCTTGGAACGAACATATCGTTTGGCTATGTACAGCGGAAAGTTCAATACCTATGACTTTTTTCTTTTTTCCAGTAAATCTCTATTCTCAATAGGGTTTTCTTCCCCTTTCAAGGAATTTTCAATCTTTTCAATATAGTCTAGTGAATCGTCTAGGTAAAACAACAAATCGGGTACACGGCGTAATTGGTTTCGGGTACGTTGGGACAGCTCGTGCTTTATGAGCGGTTGGTTAGACTTAATGCCCTCTAAGAGTTCTTGAGCCTTGTCATTCGGAAAAATACTGATATACACCTTGGCGATAGACAGATCTGTAGTGACCACCACTTTGGAAACAGAGATAAGGGTTCCCTTTAAACCTCCATCAATAGCCGCTTTTTGCAGAATGTCTACAATATCTTTTTGGATGACTCCCCCTATTTTTCGCTGTCTTTGCGTTTCCATAGGGCAAAAGTACGTAGAATTATATGTAATTTAGGTGTTTATGGCTCCTGTAAACAGTTAAGTGTTGAAGAAAATAGAACATTTGGGAATTGCGGTGAAGGACTTAGAAGCGTCCAACCTATTATTTGAAAAGTTATTGGGCGTAGCACCTTACAAAGAGGAAGAGGTTGCCTCCGAAGGGGTACGCACTTCTTTTTTTATGAATGGACCAAATAAAATAGAGCTTTTAGAGTCAACAACAGCAGATGGTCCAATCGCGAAGTTTTTGGCTAAAAAAGGCGAAGGGGTGCATCATGTTGCCTTTGCTGTTGAAGATATTAAGGCAGAAATAAAGCGACTTAAGGAAGAAGGCTTTACCATTTTGAACGAAACCCCAAAAAAAGGAGCGGATAATAAATGGGTGGCTTTTGTACATCCAAAAACTACGAACGGGGTCTTGGTGGAGTTATGTCAAGAAATAGGGAAGTAGGTATTATTTTGCTTGTGCCGATTAAAAATAAATGGTAATATTGCAACCGCAAATTGCGGGTCCTATAGCTCAGCTGGTTAGAGCACCTGACTCATAATCAGGGGGTCCATGGTTCGAGCCCATGTGGGACCACTTAACAAACTCGTAATGCACTGTAAACAGTAGCCTTGCGAGTTTTTTGTTTTCACAAAGAGACAACAATAGAGACAACATATTCAAATTAATTAGCCTTTAATATTTAATTCTGTTTCATTTGATGGCTTAATTACAACTAAAAATATACAAAATATGAAGGCACATGATGTGTATAATGTTGCTAAGGCTTTGACTGAAGAAGAGTTTTATAAACTGTTTTACATGGTTCAAGAAGATATCAATATGAGTAAAAGATCAAAAAAGAAACCTATAATAACTGAAGAACAAGCTTTAAACTATCTTATTAAAAACGTTTTTTCAAAGATTAAGTAATTTAACTAAATACATTCTAGTTGGCGTTTGTTAAGTAGGAAGGACAGTTGTTATGAATCATAGACCGAAGTATCCTTTGTATTTGCACGTCCATTAATAATTACCTTACTAAAGGTAATTTGACACCGACCTTATAAACATCGAAATAGTGATTAACCTCTGTTTCTTTTAAATTAACCTCCATCAAATTTTCAAACCCATTTTGATCTGGATGAATTATTAAACAATCAATTACTTCTCCTTGATTTTTTTTTAACGATTTGTAAACGTGTTTTAAACGCGCATAGCCACTTACTTGCCTAATATCTTGGTCAAGCTTGCCATTTATATATTTAAGTTTGTATTTAGCATCAATGACCATTTGATAGTCTTTATTATTTAAAAGATAATCTAACTCATTGCCGTAATGTTGGAATTGAAACTTCACCTCATTTTGAAACCTATCTTTTAATAAACCTAATACATACAACTCAAACAACTTTGTCATATCTATCCAAAAAGGAGGTGATTGAATAGTGTCTTTAATAGTATTAGAAATGTTATACCCAAATTGTTTTAGTATAAGTTTTGCTAAGTATAAAGCTTGCTCATACTCCTTATAAAACACATTGGTTTTAGTATGCTTAATTTCTGTAATTTCTATTTGGTCAGAAACCTGAGTAAATACAGGGTTAATATAATTAAAGATGTTTTGTATGTCTTTGTGATTGGTTAATTGTGTATAAGTCGGTAAATAGCGTTTAATAAATTGTAGTGCTTTTTTTAATAATCTATTTTCCTTGTTATTAATGCCAAACTCGTCAAAACTGCAGTAAGTGAAAAGGTTTTTATTCTTAACCAGATTATGTTTTAAGGTTTTAGTCACCTGTACTTTTCCTTTTGCTCTTCCTTGTAAATTTCTCTCTACTTTGTAGTAGGATTTCTTTAATCCTTTTCTAACAATTTGTTTTAAGAGGCTTAAAAATTCCACTACTAAAAAAGGTGTCAAAAAATCTTGTTTTTGTGTAATCTCAATGGTTGGTTTGCTCCATTTAACAACAAACAACTCCTCTATTTCTTTAGTTACTGTTTCATGTTTTAAGGATGCCAATAACATACCAATAAAATCGACTTCTTGTTTTCCATCATTAAGTTTTGGCGCTACATACACCGCCGATTTGTTAAATTCAACCCAGTCTAATCCTATGAAATAACCTGTGTTAAGTACAAAAGTTTCACTATCATTAGTTTGCTTCTTAATAGAAAAACAGGGTAGACTGACATCTTTACCATGATGTTTTTTGGCAAACTTCTTTTCATAATTTTTTTTTGAAAAGTCATCAGAAAAAACTTGGTCAATAACAACATCCTTTTGATGCTCGCATGATGTCAATATTTTAACACTCAAAATTGGCGATTTGCTTAATTTTCTCTTTGGAAGATTCTAATAACAAACCATCTTTAACATACTCATTAAGTATTGGCAAGATTTCGTAATCTAATTTTAGCTGCAATTGTTCTGACTCACTGAGGTCACTTTCTTCTGATATTAGAAAATAACTATGTCCCAGATGCACATCTTTTGCCTCAAAATCTGAAGCCAAAAAGGTTTCTGTAAATAATTCACTAACTAAATTGAATAGCTCCCTAGCTTTATGTTTAACAATCACCTCTGCTTTTGGTAACATATCTACAAAAGCAAAACGACGTTTAATAGCATAGTCTATATGGCCCACACTTCTATCAGCAGTATTCATAGTGCCTATTATATAGAGATTTTCAGGTATGGTAATGGTAGCACTATTATCTATAGAATAGATGCTGCTTACAGGTTCTCCTCTATATTCTAAAGCGTAAATGAGCTCACCTAAAACAGATGGTAAATTGGCCCTGTTTATTTCATCTATTATTAAAACGTAATTTTTTCGTTGTGGTTTCTCAAGAGTTTTATTAGATACACTGCTTAATTGCTGCTTAAAGTCTTTTTTAAATAGCTCTAAAACCTTAAAAAAGTAAGTTGCATGCTGTTTAGCTAAACCAGAAACATTATCTAACTTTTTAAGATCTTGTCTTGAAGAAACATTTTCTAATATTGAAGTTACTAAGTCTTTAAATTTCATACGTTGACTTGTCTTCCATTTGCCAGTGTATCTAAAAGCATCATCTTCAACAGCAACAATAGAAACTGCTTCCGTTATTTTATATTCTTCAAGTTCATCAATTTTATCTTGAATAGTTTCAGAAAATTCAACCAATAAATCCTTAATACTTTCTTCTATAGAAAATTCTTGAACGTCTTTCTTACTTGCTATTAAATTATTATTTGCTTTTTCGGCTAGTATGGCTAAAATTTCATTTTCGGTTTCGTAACTAATATGCTCTCCTTCACTTTTAGCTTTAATACCTCTTACAAAATCTTCATACGTATATGATGGGTGAAATTGAACAATTTCGTAAGTTTTATTTCTTTGCAAAACAGATTGATGATTCTTGCTTTTATATTCTATTATATATTTTGCTAAAGCAGCGGCTCTTCTCAAATTATTTTGATTTAATTTTTGATTCCATAATTGATTTTCAGCAGCAGAAGCAATATCCTTATAAGAAGTAGAATCTGTTGTACTGCTTTCTCTTTGTACTACTATCTTTTTATTTTTAACATCATTCTCTTCCACGATATAGTTTTTTCGTTTAGAGGGAGTTGTAACAACCACGCCTTTTTTTAGGATAGAGTTAATATCATTTTCTGAGATTATAGAATAGTTAGATTCATTTAATGATTTAGCAGTGTTTTCTTCTGAATTTTCAGATATTAATGTTTCCGCCAATTGTTTAGCAAGCCAAGTTTTACCAGTGCCAGGAGGACCTTGTAGAATTATTTGTTTCTTGTATTTTAATAGTTGAATGTATTTCTCCATGTTACTTTGTGGGTTTAGATAATTTAACCAACTCAAAATAAATTGATATGTTTTTGTAGTAGTGTCTACCAGTATAGCAAAAGAACCTTCAGGTCCTAAACCTTTAAAATTACTTTTAAAATCTACGGTATTTGGAATATCGGAGTAATAACCAAGTTTAATGACCTTATAATCAATACCAAATGATTCCCCGATTAATTGTGTTTTATCTAAAATTTTGAAATCTATTTTAACCAAACAATGAGGGTGTTTTCCTTTGTGAACCAATACGATATCTCCTTTGTTTAAATTTTCAAATTTTTCACGTACATAATCGATGTGACCGGTTATTCTATTGTCAGACAAAACTTCATCAGCGTAGTTTTTTCCATCAGAATTAGCCTTCATTTGCATTTTGCAAATCTTAGGAGAGTTTACAGGTGTGTTTCCTTCAATTACAGGAAAACCATGTTTCTCAATAAACTTATTGATTGGTTTGCCTCCACCAGGCATTGGTAAATTAGCATTAGGATTTTTAATTATAAAAAACTCTTCTGCTTTGCGATATACTTCTTTTGGTGGAATTTTTTTGCCTTTATAGAGCACATGTTTAATGGTATCATCATTTTCCCAATCGTTATTCTCGTAGAACTCTAGAGCTTTTTTTATTGCTCTTTCCCATTCTTTTTTGGACTTTTCTTTTTCCATTTTATTTGCCTAGACCTCGAACCTCCCTATCATAAATCTCTTTGAACAACAATGATTTAAACAAATTGTTTGTTTTCTCATCTGTCATTTTGTTATAGAAATCCAGTTTGGTATTGATAAAGTTTAAAAATTCACTATCAACTTCTTCATCAAACTTATCCTTAATATTATTTTTGGAATTTCCTTTGTTGAAGTAGGCCATAAGGTCGTCATTATCGTAAAGGTTTTTCTTGACTTTATTGAAATCTACCTTGTCTTCATCTGTAAGTTCTAAACCAAACGTATCATTCAATACCTTAATGATTTTAGTTAAAAAGTCAATTTCATCTTCAGGCTTTGATCCTCCACCTCCTGGGGTCATTCCATAGTCTTCACCATCTTCGGAAACAAGGTCTAGGTTAGCGGTAAACTTGTGCTGTATTTTATAGCTATCTAATTCAATATCATTAACCACATCTACTGGTAAATCACTTTTAACGTAGGGTAGTTTTTTAAGTAAAGCAGATAGAAAAACATACTTTTTCTCAAGGTCTATGTCTGTGAATTGTATGATCTGACTTAAAAAACGATAAATCTTAGTGTAAGACTTTGCGGCTGCTTTAAAAGCGTTTTTGTCTTCGTCTTCAAGTTCGTTATCAAAACGTTTAGCAATGTCTCCTAAAATAGGCTGAATGGCCTCCATGTTGTCGTTTGACTTAAAAAATATCTTAGCAAAAGCTTCAACCTCTGTTTCGTAAAAAACATTGAAGCTATTCACCTCGTCTAATAGGGTGTATAAACTATTTGGATCTGTTTCATTTTCTTCTTCCATATAGTTTTTACCATAGAAATGCTGAAAATCTGCACGCACCAGTTCTGGGTCGTTAACAAAATCTAAGACCATAGTAGAGTCTTTTCCTCTTCGGTTTCGGTTTAAACGAGATAAGGTTTGTACTGTACTTGCACCACCAAGTTTTTTATCTACGAACATTGTATGTAGTAAAGGTTCGTCAAAACCGGTTTGAAACTTATTAGCTACTATCAATATTCTGTTTGCTGGTAGTTTCAGAGCTTCTGGAATACTTATTTTACCTCCTAAATTATTCATGCCACTTTCTGTGAACTCCTCATTGGTGTCTGGGTCTTTTACTGTGCCTGAAAACGCAACTAAAGCGCGGTATGGCAAATTCATTTCTTTTAAAATGGCATCAAATTTCAACTTAAAACGTACGGCGTGTAACCTAGACTTTGTTACCAACATTGCCCTGGCTTGACCTTGTATTTCGTTTTGTGTTTGACTTGTAAAATGCTCTAACATGATACGTGCTTTTTTATCGATGGCATGATCTTGCAGATCTACATAGTTGCCTAAAACACGTACGGTTTTCTTTTTGTCATATTCTTTGTCTTCAATTTCTGTGCGCTTTACTAATTTATAGTACCGCTTAAAAGACATATAGTTTTGTAGCACATCTTTAATAAAGCCCTCCTTAATGGCTTCCTCCATAGTGTATTCATCAAAAGGTTCTATTTTTCCATTTATTTTGGTGCCAAACAGCTCTAAGGTCTTTTGTTTAGGTGTTGCCGTAAAAGCAAATTGTGAAATACTGGGTTGCTGACCTTTTTTTGCTATTTCATCTGCAATTATTTCATCAGCTGTTTTTATATCTGCTTCATCTTGTTCTGCTTCTTCTAAGCTTAATGCTTTACGCATTTGACGAGAGGATTCACCCGATTGAGAACTATGAGCTTCATCTATTAAAATAGCATACGTTCTATCTGGATAATTGGTAACACTTTGTGCAATTACCGGAAACTTCTGTATCGTTGTTATAATGATACGTTTCTTATCTTCAATAGCGTCTTTTAAATCTTGAGAGGTCGACTTTTCATCTATGTATGCTACAACACCAGGAGTGTTGTCTAATTGACGAATATTATCTTGTATTTGCTTATTTAAAACACGCCTATCGGTAACTACGATAATAGAATCGTATAGGGCTTCGGAGTCTGTATAGTTCTGATAAAAATTAGCTAATCTATATGCTAACCACGTTATGGTATTAGATTTACCTGAACCTGCGGAATGTTGTACCAAATAGTTTTTACCGGTACCATCAGTTTTTAAAGCTTCTATAATACGTTGTACTGCTCTACGCTGATGAAAACGAGGAAACAATAGTTTGGTAGACTTCTTTTCTTCTAACTTCTTTGTTTTTGGATTGTATACTTTCTCTTTATCGGTTTGTACACTTATAAAGTTTTGCACTAAATCCATTATAGAATCTTTTCGCAATACATCTTCCCAAAGGTATTCTACTGCAAAACCTGTATCTGAATGATTTTCTAAACCTGTATTAAATGGTAAAAAGTAAGTAGACTTTCCTTTTAATTCGGTAGCCATAAATACCTTTTCGGTACCGACTGCAAAATGAACAAGACACCTTTTAAACTCTAAAAAGGGTTCGCCTTTGGGTAGGCGGTCTTGCATAAACTGCTTTATGGCATTGTGGTGGTTTTGACCGGTTAACGCATTTTTAAGTTCTGCTGTTACTACAGGAATACCGTTAATAAACAGCACAAAATCTATCTCGTTATTATTACGGTTAGAGTATTTTAGTTGACATACAATGGCTAAACGATTTTTAGCATAAGCAATTTCGTGTTCCGGTGTTTTATCGTTAGCAGGTTTAAAATAGGCTAAATTTAATCGCTGACCACGATCTTTAACTCCATTTCGTAAGACTTCTAGTGTTTTGTTTTTAGTGATATTTTTGGCAACGTTCTCAACAATTTTAGTGTCTACCAAAGCACCGTATTGTTTGGCTAATTCATCATACTTTTTAGGTTGCGTATCTTTTACAAATGCAATAATTTCTGAAGGAATAACACACAAGTCCTTATTATATAAATTAGGCGGAACACTATGGTATTCTTTAACCGTATTCACCAAGTAATTCTCTATATGTGCCTCAAAGTGTACTTCTTTAGTTCCTGATGCCATTCTAATTTATTTTTTTGTTTTGGCCCAATCGTGGCCCAATTATTTTTACTAACTGGCCCAATGGTGGTCCAATTAAAAAGCAAATAACACCTTTAATATCAGGTAATTATGTTTTATCTAGCGTGTTTAAATCTAATTTTGGCCCAATGGTGGCCCCATTATTTATTTTACGCTGGCCCAATGGTGTCTCCTTTTAAAATATACCTGGTACCAGCACCAATGGTCCCGCTTTTTATTAAATATTGTCCTTCTAAATCGGTTAAATATCGTGTAGCTGTTCTTTTGGCTACTTTACATATCTCTTGAACAATAGTATTTGAAATACTTTGATGCTCCTGGACAAATAAAATAATAGTTATAAACTCTGGCTTTAGTCCTTTTGCAGCTAAAGCCTCTTTTGTGTAATGGATTAGTGTTACCTCAAAATCTGGTGCTGTATTTGCAAAAATTGGTGGTGCTATTTTATGTGCTTTACACGCATTTATGATTTTTATGGTACCACGTCCCCAAGATTCTATATAGCCTGTTCTAAATAAAGTGTTTGCTATATCTGGGTTAAATGGTTTAGATGGGTGTTTCTCTGTTAACCTATCTACCGTCCAATTTTCTGGTAGTTGTCCTTCGTTCCAAAATATAATTTTATTGTTGTAGACGCTAATTTGAATAGGAATACCACTACTGTAATCTTTATGCGCAATAGCGTTTAACAAAGCTTCTCTAACTGCGTCTTGCGGAAAGATGAATTTTTCTTCACGCGCACCATCATCTGTATATGAAATACTTGCCTTATCGTATTTTGTTTTAAGCAAGTCTAAAGCTTCTTCGGCTTGTTCTAGAAGGTTGCCTTTTATTTCATCTTGGTACTTTAAATCGTCATCATCTTCAAAAAAACCTATTTTAATTGAGGCTCCTGTAATGTATTTTTCTGGGTTAGGATGAAATAACAATATCGCAGCTCTTTTAAGCATGGTAGCATTATCTGCATACAGGTTTAAGCTTTCCAATAACTCTTTATTGTTGCCTTCTAAATCTTCGGTAGACAAGCGGTTACTTTTTTCTGCTTTGGTTTTAAAAGCAGAAAACGTACTGTTTTTTAAGTCTTCGACTGAAATACTTGGTACAGGTACACCATCCCATTTTTTACCTTGGCGTTCTAATAAAAATTTAGTTAAAGCAGCGCCTTTCAATTCTTGTAAGGTACTACCAGAACGATAATAGTATTTACCACGTAAACTTATAGGAAACGGGTATTGCTCCACAATAATTTCTAAATACTCCAAACCGTCTTTTGCATGCAAGTTTACCGCTACCATTACACCCAATATATCACGTATTTGGTTGGGTAAATCTTCTAGTAGTTTTCTGGCATTATCAATGCCTTTAACAACACCATTATCGTCAATACCAATATATAGGGTGCCACCTTGTGCATTAGCAAAACCAGACACCCATTTTAGGTACTTCTCGTGCCATGATTCTTTCCACTCTATATGTTGACTCTCTGCCATAATTGGTTGTTAGTTTTTAGATGGTGCTTGCCAATCTCTTATATCTATTTTACCGGTTACTGCTTCGCTAATAATAGATTGACGATAAGTTTTTAGTTTTTTGATTGATTCTTCTAATTTTATTCTTGAAGATGATATTTTCTCCACTTTATTATCTATAAATTGAGCAATAGCATCTTGTTCATTTTCTGGAGGAAAAAACAATGATGTATCCTTCAAAATTTTATTAGTTATACTGTAAACCTTAACTCCCTTAACTAAATTCTGTATTTGCGCTCTATAAGCGATTGAGTCAAGGAAATAAGCAACAAAACGATAATTACTTTCATCAATTAATCTGGCAATAATAGTATGATAACCTGCAAATGTTGGAATATCAGAGTTTAAATGTGTAAAATTACCTGCGCCTTCAATATCTTCTGAAGTATCTGCGAAGACAAAATCACCTTTAGATAATAAAGAACTTTCATTTGAATCTAAATAATCTTCTGAAACATATTTTAGTTTGTGAATTTCAGGATTAACTTCAAATCCATATTTAGAATGAATCTCTCCATAATTTACACAAGGTATTCCTTCATCCAATAAATTAGATTTAGTAATAGTTAAACCTTTAGTTGTATTAAACTTGTAACGGAATTTCACAACCTTCCAATGCTCAGGAATCTCACCCAACCACTCCACACCAGAATCCTTCATTTTGGTGTTTGGGTTTAAACCTTTGGTAACTGCTTCGTTAATGATGGCTTGGCGTTGTGCTTGTAGCTTTTTTATTAATTGCTCCTTTTTTTCTATTAAAGCATCAATAATTTTGGTTTTGTGGTCTAAGTAGTTGGCTATTTGGGTTTGTTCTTTTAATGATGGTGTCAATATTTGCATATCTTTCAAGCCTTTAATATCAATAAAAGGCTGACCAGCACCCAAAACGGAAATATCCAATTGTTCCCTAATAAGCGGAGATGACAACCAGTAAAAAACGTATTTAGAACACAATTTATTTATTACCAACCTGATTATATTATAGCTATGAATTAACCCGACCATTTCTTCAGTAACGGACAATGATTTCCCAAAGTAATGACCTGTCCCTCCAATTAATAAATCATCCTTATTAATTCTGTAATTTTCAAATTGTTCTTTGTATTCACACCAAATCGGATTGTATGAATTAAAATCTCCTATTCTAAGAACCTTTTCTTTCTTTCCATTATAATCCTCATCGACTTCGTTTAGAATCTGATATCCAGAACCCCTATAGACATCACTAAAAAAACCTATTTTAGCAACAATCCAACTTTTAGGAATATCACCAATCCAATCTATACCACTATTTTTATATGACTCGTATTTTTTCATTAAGCTAACAAATCATTTAAAAGTGTTGTGATGTCTTTTTCAAGGTCAACAATTTCTGCTTTAATTTCAGCAGCAGGTTGTAATCCTTTGTACTCGTAAAAATATTTGGTAAAATTAATTTCATATCCAATACGGGTTTTATCATAATCTATCCATGCTTCCGGTACGTGTGGTAGCACCTCGTTAGCGAAATAGGTTTCTATATCATCCGTTAAGGGTACATTTTCTTTATCTCGTTTTTTAGAGTCTGGTTTTGGGTTGCCTTTGCTTATTACCATTTTACCGTCTTTGTAAAGCGGTTGCTCTATGGTGAGTTGGTAAAAGCCAAAATCGTCGTTATTAAATATTTTGCAGTGCTCTGTTTCTTCAAAATTTGTATATAAGTCTAACAAAGCTGCTATATGTGCATCAGTAAACTCATTACGTTTGTTACCTAAACTCTTTTTATTAGAGCGTGCAAAAATGTGCTCGCTTTCTTCCTTCCCTTTTGCATTAGTGCCAACGACTTTACTAGCATTGCCATTTATCAATTGAACTTTCCCTTTGCGGTTTTCAGCTTTTTTATTGGTTAAAAACCAGATATAGGTGTTAATACCTGTGTTGTAAAACAAATCTTTTGGTAAGGCTACAATACACTCTAGCCAATCGTTTTCTATAATCCATTTACGTATATCGCTTTCGCCACTTCCTGCATCACCAGTAAATAATGGCGAACCATTGGTAACCACACCAATACGAGAACCGTTGGTTTTATCCATTTTGGCAATCATATGTTGTAAGAACAATAATTGTCCGTCGCTGGTACGAGGTGTTCCTGCATAAAAACGACCTGCTGGGTTTAAGGCTTCGTTTTCTATAAAGTTTTTATCTTTTTTCCACGTGACTCCATAAGGCGGATTTGCCATCATGTAATGAAACTGCTTGCCTTGAAATTGGTCGTCTGTAAATGAGTTGCCGTGTTTTACATCGCGCGGATTTTCACCAGAAATTAAGGCTTCAGATTTTGCAATGGCGCAAGATTGTTCGTTTAATTCTTGACCATAGGTCAACATGGTTGGTTTGTTATTGGAATCTTTGCAGATTTCGTCTAGCACAAAGTTTTTTCCTAGATTCACCATACCACCTGTACCACAAGCAGGATCAAAAATGGTGCGTATAATTCCAGATTTACAAAACTCCTCTTTTTCCGGTGTAAAGATGATGGCATTCATTAACGCGATAACATCACGCGGTGTGAAATGCTCTCCTGCGGTTTCGTTGGATTGCTCGTTAGAAATACGGATTAATTCCTCGAACACGTAACCCATAGAGTGGTTGTCAATTGATTCTTGTCGTAAATCTATTTTGTTACTGGTAATAGCTTCAATCATTTCGTACAACAAACGGTTTTTTACCAGTCGTGCGATAATTTTATCGAACTGAAAGCTTTCTAAAATGTCGCGCACTTCTGGGTTGAAACCATTTAGGTAATTATTGAAGTTAATCTCAATGTATTGTGGTTCGTCTTTTAACGAATTAAGCGTGTGCTTTGAGGTGTTGTAATAGGTTAGTCCTCCAGATGCTTTTTTGAGAATTGGGTCTAGTTTGTCTTCGCTAACCTTATCTTTAAAATCGTTGTAGCTTTTACGCACTTTCTCGTTTACGTTTTCGAGCATACAATCTAGCCTACGTATTACGACAAAAGGTAATAATACATCTCCAATTTCATTTTTCTTAAAGGCATCACGTAAAACATCGTCTGTGATTTGCCATATGAATCCTACGTCTACTTTGTTTGTTATGGTGCTCATTTATTTTGTAATTCTATGTTTCATTCGTTTTAAATGATTGATTTTACTCAATGATAGTGCTAATTACTTTTGATATTTTTAAGCTCTTTAATAACTTAAACCGTTTATCAATTTGAATATCTCTTAATATTTGGAAACTAGATAAAAAGCTAACTTCACTATGTTCATTAAAGTTTTCAAAAGCAATGGATGTCTGAACAGGTCCTTTAGAGTAACCATCAATTGAGTAGGTTCTGTTCTTTACAAACGGATAGACTTCAGAAATATCTAGTTTAATGCGTTCGGCAATTTCAATTGCTGATTTTTTTTGATAATACTCAGCTCTAAAAACTTTTAAATCTTCTAATAAGCTAATTAATAATTTTTGTCCGTCTTCATTAATATTATAGTAATCTCTAACCTCTGGTCCAACCATTTTACCTTCATTAGACATATACCTAATTAGATTTAAATCAAAAGCACGCATAAACTCATTTAGTAGTCCGTTTGTTCCGACTAGTTCTTTATTTCTGAAGGTTCCAAAGTTAGTTTTTTCCATAATTGTAATATTCCGTTCTTTTGTTTTACAAATGTAGATTTAATGTGTGCAGTTAATGTGCATTGATTAGAAATTAGATAAAAGAGTGTTGTCTATAAAGCCTTCGTTAAAAATTACATCAGTATCTATCGCTTTGTTTTTTTGAATGAGCTTATGAACTCTAATAGCATTGCTTAAGTGCTTATGCTTTTGGATTTCTCCAAGGTAATTGTCAATATCTTTAAATACCCAATTTCTATCTCCGTTGGTATCATTCTTTACTCTTTTATTATCAAAGGCAACAAATCCTTTATGGCTTTGTATGTAATGATAATTGGTTAGTATCGCCCTTTCATGAAAAGTCTTAGTATCAGTTTGAGTAATTACAGAGATTTTTACACCACTTTTACTTTTAATATACTTCTTCATTTTATTAATAATTGAATGAGCTTTACTTTTTGTAATGTTACCAGCTTTATTTTGTACAACTATCATTATATGAAAAGGCACTTCTAATGTTTGAGGAATAATGCTATTTAAAATCGGATAAATATTGTCATCATTCTCTTCTTTATAATTTTGAACGTTTGACCATAAAAAATTATCAATAATAATGGCAGAGTTTAATGGAGTTAATGGTTTTTCATTAAATAATTCACTCCAACAGTTTAATGTATTGTTAGTACTATCAATGCTGTAACCATAGTGATAATTTTGATCTTGAATAAATGACTCTTTTAGGCTGAACGCCAATATTCCAAACTTATCTCTGATATCTTTGGTGTCACTTTCCATTACATCTAAAATTAGTATATCATTTAAAAAACATTTGTATTCTTCTTTAGCTAAACTTTCAAATTTCTCTTTATCAGCCAGCAAACCAGCATTTTCTCTTTTAAAGAGAGCTTTATATAATGGATTAGATTTTATAAGATTAAAAATGTCATTTTCATCAGTGTCTAGAACAACATCACAAAACTGATCAATAATATTATATACAGTTTTATGTTCATCACTCATGACCAATATCTCTTCTAAGATATTTTCAGTGCAAAACAGTTTATGCGCGCCCATTACTTTTTCTTTAAGTTGGCTTTATACATATCAACCGCTAAGTCATCTGCTACATTGAAAAAACCTGAACCAAATGGTCTGTCAAACTTTCCGTTTTCCATATAGTTCATAGCATATGGACCTTCGTTCTTGTCAAAATAATAAAGACCAAATAAATTGGGGCTCTCAAGATTTAAAAATTGGGATTGTCTAATGACATATTCAGAATGCGTTTCTATAATAAACCTAATTCCAAATTCATTGAATGCAGCTGAAAACAAATCTGCAAGTTTAGATTGTAATGCAGGGTGAAGGTTTGCTTCTGGCTCTTCAATAACGATAAGTTCTTTACGATTTCTAGTAAACCTAAATCTAGAATTATTTTTGGTGTCATCAATGCTTAACGCAATCTTAAAAAGTATAGAAAATATTTGTCCCGCTCCAAATCCTTTATCAACCATATTTACCCAAGAGCCCTCTTCAACAATTTCGATTTTCGTAGCAACACCATCTATTGATTTAATCCTATAATCATCACCAATATCGAACTTTATCATCCATTCTTTAAGAAACTTACCTGCTTTACTCTGCTTACTAATTGGTCTTGTTGAGTTAGTTTTTATTAGTTCATTAATATCAGAAGAGGTATTGGTATTAATGTAAAGTCTCGTCTGATTATTTCGGTGAGGACTTAGATGGTCTACGGAAAATAATAGAGCAAAATTAATAATTTCACCAAGTCTAAAGGCCTGAGCATTACCACCACCTACACCTGCAAGTTTGATTGATTCATCATTTTCTCTCAAGTATTTTGGAAGGACTCTTCTAATAATTCTTCCAATTGTTCTTTCGGAGGGGTGAAAATCTTCTAAAGAAAATTTTGGACGATAGGTATTAATTGATTTATCAATACTATTGTCACTTTCCAACTTTTTAATAGCAATCTTTAATTTCTTCTTCGAGTCTGAAATTTCTTGATTTAATGAAATAATTTTTTGCTTGTTTGTTTTTAATTCTTTTTCAAGATGTTTAAGTCTAATGTTCTTTATTGCTGCTTTATCTGAAGCATCTAAATCAAATTTATCTTTAAGTATTTTATATGTAAACAAATCTATTTTAGCAGTCGGTCTAGCTTCAATATTTAAACCTTTGGAATCTAAATAATCTACAGCGCTATCTAAAGAAATATTGAGCTCTCTAAGCACTTTGTTTAACCTGAAACCAATACTCTCACCATCATTTATTTCATTCTTAGATTTAGTACTATTATCCTTTATTTTCTGTTCTGATATTCTAGTTTCAATTTGCTTGTCAAATATTTTTCTGTTTTCTAATTCTTGCTTAGCATCATTTAGCAAATTCTCTATTGTTCTAACCAAAACCTGATCTTCTGTCCTTTGTTCAGAATCTCTATGATTATTGTTTCGTTCAATTAAAATATCATCAAACTCTAGTTGGTAATTTGATCCTCCTGTATGATAAACAATTAGTTTTGCATTGTCCTCTCTATTTACCTCTAATTTAACTAATTTACCTTTGCCATTAGTCTTATCTTCACTTGGCTGAAACTGAAACTTGATTTGAAAATCATAATTAGAATAGTTAAAGATTAAATCTTTATTTTTAGTCCCGTAAGTTCTATTTAATGCATTATCATAACAATCTATTTTATGCTTTCTTGAATTTTCTCCATTAAAATCTAACTCGAAGTGATTACTGGAATTTATATAGTCTTCTATAATTAAAAGGGCTTTGAAAATCGTTGATTTTCCAGAATTGTTGGTTCCCGTAAAAAAAGTTATTGGTGCTAAGTCCAAATCCCAAGTGTCTTGAATTTTTCTAAAGTTGGATATTTTAATATTATTCATAAATATTATTAAAGCATTTGGTTGGCTAATAAATAGGTTGTTAATTTTATTTTGAGGAAATGGTTTGTAAGCATATAATATTTTAAAGATATAAAACTCTTATAGATTCTGTAAGATTAGGAGTAAACCTAAATGATGTTAGGTTTTAATAAACCCATTTTTTATACCTTCATTACTTTTGAAATGGGTGTTTAATGGGTATTTTTATAACGAAAAACACCCATAATAGGGTGTTTAAATATGTTATTTCTTCTATCAGCTAACTATAACACCCTAACTTAGGGTTAATCGTGGGTGTTACCATTCCCTTATTCTAAAGATAAAAAAGATTTACCTTCTATACTCTGCGACTCTTACCCTTGAAAACAACAACATTGAACATTTCGAAAATACGATCATAAACACGAGGTCCGTAGAACTCCCCTAGTTTCTTCATTGCCATTTCTACATCACCAGGATACCCCTCTTTAAAATTCATTGTGCCATGCGTTATTTTTCTTGAAAAATAACGCTGTTCCAAGACATCTTTCATAATGTTTACCTGCCCATAATTACTAGCCAACCTTTCGGAAGCTAAATCATCAAATAAATTTGTCCCGGCATTCATCTGCCTGAAGAACTCTTTTTTATCCAGTTGCGTGGCAGAACTCTCATATTTTTGCACTACTTCATTACAACTAAAAATCTTATATGGTTGTGACTTAAACAGCAGCGAACATTCCTGCATTGATTTCATAATTGAGGTCTTGCCTGTTCCAAAGCCTCCAATAATTAAGAGACCTTTTTCGAATGAAGGTTTAGAAAGGTCAGACATTAGGTTATAGGATTCAAAGAACGAACTATCACGAAGTAAATAGGTGAATATTGGTTTCAAATTTTCTAAAGCGTCATCATCTTGCCAAAACGATTTTCCGTGAAGGTCCTTGAAGTTTTTTAAAAATTGAATCCATAACTGTTGTTTGTATTCAGTAGGTGTATTTGTTTTTTCGAATGTTGAATTATCTTCTTTGGTCAATTTAAAATTATATAGATGATCTCTGACACTGTTTTTCATAGTATTAATTTTTATGTTATCTATTTGTGTCTAATGAGCTATCGTTTTTTATGATTTTATTGCTAGCCCATACATTATCTTTCCTTGCCCAAGATTTTAATCTATTCTGTATCTCAAAAAAAGTATTCTCTTCAAATTTCATGAGACTCTTATCCATATTTGTCTCCGACCAATACTCAAAAAAAGCATTTAAAATATCTTTTGAATAGTTGGTGTGGGAATAGATTTTTTCTTTAAAATCTACTTTACGTTCTTCTATTGTTTTATTACTTTTTTTATTGTTTTGTTTAGTTGTTGTTACTCTTTTGTTAGTTGAGTGTTCTTTCTTGGTGATTTGAAAGGTCGTTTGTTTGTTAACTGTTTTATATTCTGTTTGTCTATCTGTATAATTCACAATAGTTACCATAGTATATTGGTTTGTTGTTCTGGTAGTGATATACCCACTTGTTACGAGTTTTTTGATAGCAGTTCTTACCTGTTGAATTGAGAGGTTTAATTCTAGAGCCAGATGTTTTGTAGACGTTATAAGTTGTCCTTTTTTAACTGGTACTCCCTGCCATGATTTATCATTATAATTTACTCGTAGAATTAAGTGGATAAAAAGGCGACTAACAGTAGGATGTTGATACCATTCCCAATCAAGTATCTCACGGTGTATAATTACAAATCCTTTCATGCTAATCTTGTTTAATAAGTTTAGAGAAAATATCTGTCTTCTTGTAATACACACGGTTGCCTAGGCGAAACGAGGGTAGAATCCCCTTCTTTCGCCAATTCCATAATGCTTGCTTGGAACATTTTAAGAAATTCATTGTTTCCTCAACGGTCAACAACTCTTCTTGACGGGGTCCTATAGATGGGTGTTTTGAAATAAAGGCAGTTAACTTTTCATCAACTACAGTAACCATTTGGTCGGTTAACTCCTGAGGACTTATTGGATATAGATATACTTGTTTTGACTCCATCTGTTGCTATTTGATGAAGTAAAAATAGCTGCGTTAATAGAAAAAGTACGTCCCGTTACTTCCCGGGATTTATTCCATTTGCTTAGAATTTGGGATGTCAAAACCCTTATCTGTAAAGTTTTGTTTTAATTTTTGATGTTTTTCGTCGTCTGAATTGGCATACCTAATAATAGATTCCATTTTACATCCTCTGGCAATTGTAAAAGAGTTTTGAATTTGACGGGCGGTTTCAGTAGGAAATGGATCACCACTGGCTTTATACGGCATCTTAATATACCCAAGGTCTGCCAATTCTCTAATAATCATTGCCAAATGTGCAGGCTTGCCAACCCAAGTGAGTTTGTTGGTCTCATTCTTGTTATTTAATTGATTTATTGTATTTGAAAGAATTTCTTTACGTTTCTGTAAATCTTGTTGAAGATTTGAAATCATGGTAAGGTGGTAGAAACAATTAAAATCAAATTTAAAACACTTAATTACATCATTAGATTCAATAAAACCATAGTTCAATTTTTTTTCGTCACGATAAGTTGATGCATTGCCGAAACAGGCATTTGAAATTATTTTATCTATATCTGGAAGGACCTTGAAGTCAATCAATTCCAACAGCACTTTTGGATTTTGGCTGTTTTCGAATTGAAAAGTTATTAAATCATCTAATTCCATTATATCAATATCAAACAGAATAGTTCTGACGAAATAATTGTAATAAAGTTTCTTATCGAGTTTTGCTCCTAAGAAAAAGTAGTTTTTTAGTAAATACGGATTTACTTTCTCTTTTAACTTTTCCCTTTGATTAAAAGGAACTTCATCTACAGCAAATATTTTATTATCCATTTAAATTAAATTTAGCGCGTAATTAATTCAATTTAAAAAAAACTGAATCCGCTATTTTTACAGCCCTTTCTTGAGGAGTTACTTTTATGTATTTGTAAAATTCTAATTCTGAAGTATGACCACTTATGGCCATAATATCAATAACTGGCATTTTACTCAGATAAGCATTGGTACAAAAGGATCTTCGTGCCGTATGGGTTCCAATCAAATCATATTTTTTTTTAGTTTCTGAGTTTTTTACACCTCCTTTTGTTTTTATTGAAACGACACTATCATTAATCTTAGCTTTTAAGCCTATTTTTTTGATGTACTCATTAATTAATGGTTCTGGCATTTTTTTTGGGGACTTCCCGTTATATCTTTTGGTAAATATGGATTTTAAATTTGGATGGACAGGTATATAAATAGTTTTTGAAGTTTTCTTTTGGGTTATTTCAAACACTTCTTTCCCATTAAACGTTCTAATGTCTTTAACTCCGAGACCATTGAAATCCGAAACTCGTTGACCCGTATAATATCCAATCAAAAACAAATCTCGGGCCTGTTCCCAAGACTTATTATGCGTGAGATCAAGATTCTCTATTCGATTAATTTCATCTGCTGTTAGATAAATAGCAGAAGTGTTTTCGGACACTCTTCTAAACTCGCGGTGTTTATATGTTAAGTTCGTATTAACACCCTCTTCAGTTGCTCTGTTCATTAGGGCGATGATATTTTTAATATGTTTCCCTATGGTATTTAGGGACATATCTTTCTCTTCCAAATAATTGACAAATGAATAATAAAATTCTAAGTCTATTGTTTTAAATATCACCTTTCGACCATAAGCTTTAGAATACTCTCTAATCTTTTTTATCGTTTGTTTGTAAGCTCTGATAGTTATTAAACTTAAACTACCCATAGAGGTCATTCTAAGCTGTTCCTCTCGTTGTTTAACAAATTCATCTGCAAACTGAAGAAACTCTATGTTTTTTGTAGCATCTTTTGACTCTTTATTATTAATTATATTGTAGAACAGTTCTTTTAAAACATCTTTATCGTATTGCTTGTAATTACCATTTAAGTTAGTAATGCCTTTAAGAAATAAAGATTCAAATTCTAGTAAGCGAGAATTTACCATTTCTCTATTGGCAATATGCGATACGGCTCTTATTTTTTGTTTATTTGAATCCCAATATTTTGGCAGAATTTTAAAGCCTGTAGAGAGTTTAAGTCGGTTAGCTCTTCCGTAACTATAACTAAATAGTATAGAGGTTTCTTTTAATGAGCTAGGGTTTTTTAATAAAAACCTTACCGTTCCTGAAGTACTGCTTATACTTTTAGCCATTTATACAGATTTAAAAAGGGACAACATTGGGGACAACATATGCTTTAATTATGGTTATTTCAAATATATCTATTTTATCTCAAATAGTTTCTATTATCAACAATTAAAGGGGTTTAAGATAATTTGAAGTAAACTAAGGTAACATAGGTTCAACTAAAAAAACGTCCATGTGGGACCACATTAGTAGTGAAAAAGTCTTAGTGAAAACTAGGACTTTTTTTGTGAACAAGCTTTGGGCGAGAAGCCTGTCCTGAGCGGAGTCGAAGGGATCCCATGTGGGACCACTTTCATTTAAAATCCAATCTATTTAATTAGGTTGGATTTTTTATTTTCTAAAAGAGACAATACTGGGGGCAACCTATTGATTGAAATATTGGTAAATATATTTATTTTGACTTCATGTAAGTTATTTTAAAGCGTAGCAAAGATTAATGTGAAGTCATCGTTTATTTCAACTTGCCAAGAAGTTATTAAAGAAACTGAAACATAATAGATTCTTTGCAGAAGGTGCTATTTGTAAAGAGTTTAAAAGGGGTCCCGTAGTAGGTTCATTAACGAGAATATTTGAAGAGACCAAGAAAAGGACAACTTGGGAATAAGAATTAGGACTTTGACTGTTCAATAAAAAGCGTGTTACACTATTCCTAATGAATCACTCAAACCTCCTCAGCTACCCATATCCAACAAACTAATTTAGGACGGTTCATACATGACAAGAGATTTAAGAATTATAGGTGTCGTAGTAAACTACCTCTGAGCAAACTCATAAAGCATTGAAAGGAAAATCAGGTTTAAATCTCGAGTATCGCGTAAAATAACGGCTATTTTGAAGAAGCAACACTCGTATTCATATCTTCAAGTGATTTTGAAACAATAGTGCCAACTTCAGTAGCTATCTCACCTGAATATTCCATGAATAGTATTAGGCCTATGATGAGGCCTATAACAACAATAATATCATTCCATAATCCAGTATCTAAAGTATTTTCTTTGCGTTTCATCGTTACTAAATGGTTGGTTGCTATGGAAAAATAACGAAAAAAATAGGCATTAACAATTTTTTAAGAAAAAACCATCTTTTAAATTGGGCTATTGAAAAAGAATCAATAGCGCTCCCAATGCGGTTAGTACTAGTATCATTTTTCTAAAGAAAGCCTCTTTAATGAGTTTTATGATTCGGATACCTACAAAAAAACCAATAAAAATACCAGGAAGTAATTTAAGATTCAATGCCAATGTTTCTTGGGAAATGGTATTCCAAACGAAAATATGAAAGGGGAGTTTAATGATATTGATAATTAAGAACAGCCAAGCCGCGGTACCAATGAAATGATTTTTAGGCAAGCGCATGGCTAAAAAATAAATATTTGAAAAAGCTCCGGCAAGGTTACCTACCATGGTCGTGATTCCTGCGATGATGCCAATACTGCTAGAGAATGCCCAATGTTTTGGAACGGTTTTCACTTTTTTTCTATCCCACCAGTACATCATAATAACTGTGATGATAATGATAATAGCCATCCCAATTTTAAATAGCGATTCAGGAAGGTCTTTACCCACAAAAACGCCAATGACAACGCCAAACACCATCCACGGTAAAACCTTAAAAACATAGTTCCATTGTGTATGCCTGTTGTAATAGATAACCGCAAAAATATCTGCCAGTACAAGCAACGGAACTACTAACCCGGTAGATTCTTTGGCACCAAAGGCTAAGGCCATGAAGGTTACATTGATAACGGCAATTCCTTTAATTCCTGCCTTGGATAGCCCTATCACAAAGGCAGCGGCAGAAGCAAGAATCCAAGAAGTTAAGGTAATTTCCATAGTTGTTAATAAGAGCGAAAAGGGTGTTGAGCGATCAAAGGGCAAAAGTATCTTAAATTATTTTATCTTTAAACGTTAACCAACTACCGAACCATGGAATTAAGCACACTAGATTATAGTTTTATAATCGCCTTCTTTACAATAGTATTAGGGATAGGGATTTACGTCTCTAAGAAATCAGGAAAAAATTCCTCTGAATTTTTTCTGTCAGGGCGTACCATGCCTTGGTGGTTACTGGGCCTTTCCATGGTTGCCACCACTTTTTCAACCGATACGCCAAACCTTGTTACAGATTTGGTAAGAACTACCGGAGTTTCAGGAAACTGGGGATGGTGGTGTTTTCTATTAACAGGAATGCTTACCGTTTTTGTCTACGCAAAGTTGTGGCGTAAATCTAATGTCAAAACCGATCTCGAATTCTATGAACTACGTTATGGTGGGAAGCCCGCTAGTTTCCTAAGGAAATTTAGGGCCGTTTATCTGGGCGTTCTGTTCAATGTCATTACCATGTCCGCGGTTACCTTGGCGGCCATAAAGATCGGTGGTATCATGCTCGGTTTAGAACCTTGGCAAACCGTTGTGGGTGCAGGGTTAATTACCGTTATATTTAGTGCTCTAGGAGGATTCAAAGGAGTTGTTTATACCGATTTCTTACTCTTTTTTGTTGCAATGGCAGGTGCTATCGGAGCCGCTATTTATTTGGTGAATATTCCGGAGGTAGGAGGCTTACAGGCAATAATAGATAACGATTTGGTAAAATCTAAAATGGATATTTTACCGGATTTTAGTGATAAAAAGGCACTGATTACCATTTTGGTCATTCCGCTGGCCGTGCAATGGTGGAGTTCTTGGTATCCTGGTGGTGAGCCGGGCGGAGGTGGTTATATTGCGCAACGTATGTTGGCCGCAAAAGATGAGAACCATGCCATAGGGGCCACTTTCTTCTTCAACATCATGCACTATGCCTTACGCCCATGGCCATGGATTTTAGTAGCCTTGGCATCATTGGTGGTTTATCCTGATATTGCCAGTATTTCTGAGGCGTTTCCAAATGTACCTGCGGATAAATTAGGGCATGATTTGGCATATTCCGCTATGTTGACCAAATTACCAAGTGGCCTTTTAGGCGTAGTCCTTGCCTCGTTAATAGCGGCGTATATGAGTACCATTTCTACACAATTGAACTGGGGTTCTTCGTATCTCGTTTTTGATTTCTACAAACAACAGGTTAATCCTGACGCTACGGAGAAGCAGATGGTTAATTTCGGTAGATTATCCACCGTATTACTAATGGTTTTAAGCGCGCTTTTGGCTTTGGCCATGCAAAATGCCATGGGGGTTTTTAATCTATTGTTATCGTTCGGAGCAGGAACAGGCTTAATTTTTATTTTGCGTTGGTTCTGGTGGCGTATCAATGCTTGGAGCGAGATTTCCGCAATGTTCGCATCCGGAATTTTGTCTATTTTAATAGCAACAACTTCGTTAAAAGAAGTGCTATTTGGAGCAGAAAACGGATTGTTGCCCGATTGGAGCGAGCTTCCGTTTATAATGATCGTTACCACTATTATTTGGCTAATCGCAACATTTGTCACTCAACCAGAATCAAATGATGTGCTACGCAGTTTTTATTTGAAAATACAACCGGGCGGACCAGGTTGGTCTAAAGTGGTTAATGAAGCGAAGACAGCTCATGTGGAAATAATCACAACCCAGGAAAAATGGAGTGTTCCTTCAGGAATCGTGGCTATGTTATTGGGCGTAGCCCTTATTTATTCTTTAATGTTCGCTACGGGATATTGGATTTATGGCAGAACCACTTCTGCGATGATTTTAAGCGGTGTTGCTTTGGTGTCGGGTCTTTTATTGATAAAGGCTTGGGGTAAAATGAAGAACAACATTCTGTAAACCAAATTAGATTGTAAGATGAAAGATAGAATACTGTCCGTTGATATTTTTAGAGGTGCCACTATTATCTTAATGGTACTGGTGAATACACCCGGAACCTGGTCCAATGTTTATGCGCCTTTCTTGCATGCAAAATGGCACGGCTATACACCAACGGATTTAGTTTTTCCATTCTTCTTGTTCATCGTAGGAACGTCTATTGTTTTCTCTTATAAAAACAAGAAGATTGATGCCGGAGTCTATAAGAAAATAACGATTAGAACATTAAAACTAATTGGTTTAGGGCTTTTTCTTGGAGCCTTTTTAATAAGCTTTCCTTTCGTTAAAGATTGGGCGGATATCCGTTTTCCAGGTGTGCTGCAGCGCATAGGTGTTGTTTTCTTTTTCGCAGCGATACTTTTCGTAAATTTTAATTGGAAAACCCTGATTGGAATAACGGTAGCAATGCTCATAGGATATTGGTTGTTGATGACTTTGGTGCCTGTAAACGGAATAGCATCTACACTTGACAGGGCCCCGAATAATTTGGCCAATTGGTTAGATGTAAAGGTCTTTGGCACCCATAATTACAAAGCAGATTATGACCCAGAGGGCTTATTGAGTACCATTCCGTCCATTGCGAGTTCATTATTAGGGATTTTTACCGGTTTAATACTTACCTCCAAGCAAGAGAAAAAAGCGACACTATTGATGGGAATAGGCGGAAGCCTTTTGATTATAGGACACCTTTGGGATATCATATTTCCTATTAATAAGGCCTTATGGACCAGCAGTTTTGTTTTGGTTACCGCTGGATGGGCCAATCTGGTGCTGGCTTTAATTTATTACCTGACGGATGTAAAAAAGCTAAAGTTCGGGAGCATATTCCGGTATGCCGGGGCTAACGCTATTGTGGTCTATTTCTTATCGAGTTTTATCGCTAAAATCATGGGTCAGATTCGCATTGGTGAGACCTCATTGCACGGCTGGCTTTTTCAGAATATCTACGTGCACGATTTTATGTCCATGGAATTGTCTTCGCTACTTTATGGGCTATCGGTAGTAGCTTTTTATTGCTTTCTGGCATATTTCTTGTACCAGAAAAAGATATTCATAAAAGTATGATCAGACGACAGTTGTTGCCATGCAAGTATGCTTTAGTTCTTGTTTCACTCCTTTTTATTGGTATCCATTCTATTTTAGGCCAAGAAGATTATCGCTACGGCTATATTGTAAAAGCCAATAACGATACGCTCTTTGGACGGGTAAGTAATCGTAGACTCGGACCTTGGGGAGGTTTACATGACAAGATAAAGTTTAAAGGCAAGGGTTTAAAAAAGCGCTACGCGCCTAAAAATTTAATAGCATATAAAAAGGGAGATTCCATTTACAGAACATTAATATTGGGAAGTAGTCCTGAATTTTTGTTGTTAAAGTCGGAAGGTCCTGTCTCACATTATCACTATTACTTTGAACCAGACCCGGCATCAAGACTGATACTGGATATAGATTACTTTCAGAAAGGCAATGGATCATTAATACGTGCTACTCAAGGTGTTTTTGGGCTTAAAAGGAAAAGGTTGGTATCATTTTTTAGTGACTGCCCGCCATTAGTAGCGAAAATTAAAAATAAGGAGTTTAAATATGCTTTTGAACTTGTAGCTTTTTATAACGAATGGAAGGAAAACCAAAAAACGTACTAGGAACAGATTTATGTTCTTGCTGTTTTGAACCTAAAACAGGCTTTTACAGAGATGGTTTCTGTAAAACAGGAGCTGAGGACTACGGCACTCATGTGGTCTGCGCAGTTATTACGGATGAATTTTTATCGTTTACCAAGTCCAAAGGAAACGATTTATCCACTCCAATACCGCAATGGTCTTTTCCAGGGTTAAAAGCTGGGGACAAATGGTGCCTTTGCATTATGCGATGGCTAGAGGCCGTAAAAGCGGGGAAGGCTCCAAAAATTGTATTGAAAGCAACCCATGAAAAAGCACTGGAGTATACATCATTGGCTGTTTTAAAACAATATGAAACCTAAGGCCCTAGCGAATAGCTTTTTTAACAGACTTTTAATGTGGAGCATTTAGATATACATTATTTTTGTTTAATATTTATTAAAAATTAATAAACAAAAAATAAATCACCTTGAAATTAGTCTTTGGCATTTCTGGAAAAACCTTCGGTTTCCTTCTTTTATTAAGTTTATTTACGGTGAATATGGCAAGTGCTCAAGTAGCTGGGACCCTAACAGGTGAAGTTACCGATGTTACTGGACAGCCTATTATGGGCGCTTCAGTATTCTTGAACGGCACTCAAAAAGGAACTATTACCAATGAAAACGGAACCTATTTTTTAGAGGATATACCACCGGCATCCTATAATTTAACCGTGAGTTATTTAGGTTTTGAGACGCAGACCAAATTCAATATACTAGTAAAGTCCAAAGGAAATCCATCCTACAACTTTAAACTGATAGCGGCTACCGAGAATTTGGAGGAAGTTGTTGTGACCAACTCAAAGATTGGTAGGCCAAAAGAGACACCCTTATCTACGCAAAGTCTTTCCGCAGTAGAAATAGCGACTTATCCGGGTAGTAATAACGATGTGGTACAAGTGGCGCAGACCCTACCGGGAGTTTCTCCTTCTGTAGGTGGGTTTAGAAACGATTTAATTATTAGAGGTGGCGCACCCAACGAAACGGTATATTACCTAGACGGTATGGAAGTACCCAACATAAACCACTTTAGCACCCAAGGCAGTGCAGGCGGACCTGTGGGCCTGTTGAATGTTTCCTTTATTGAGGATGTTACCCTATCCACCTCTGCATTTGGTGCGCAATATGACAATCCATTATCGGGCGTACTTCAGTTTACACAACGTAACGGGAACGACCGTGCTTTTGGAGGTAATTTTAGGGTAAGTGCCAGTGAGGCGGCACTGACCTTGGAAGGGCCTCTGTTTAAAAAAGATAACGAGCAGGCAAAAACCACATTTTTGGTATCGGCCAGAAGAAGTTATTTGCAGGCCTTATTTGCTTTGATAGGTTTGCCTTTTAGGCCTGCTTATTGGGATTATCAATATAAAATAAACCATCAGTTAGATGATTACAATTCCCTTACGCTACTAGGTGTCGGTGCCATAGACGACTTTACCTTAGCAGCCCCAGATGAATTTGATTCCGGTCAACAAGCACAATTAGAACAGGCACCTTTTATAGATCAAACCTCTAACACCATGGGGCTTACTTGGAAGAATCGATTTAAGGATGGCACGGGTTTTATGCAAACGACCCTTAGTAATAATAGACTGGCCAATGTATTTACAAGATTTGAAGATGCTGAGAACGAAACCGGGATTATTTTCAGGAACGATGCGGTAGAGTCCGAGACCAAATTGCGGTATCAGCTTACAAAATTCTATGAAGGTTGGAAATTTTCAGGCGGATTTAACCTGCAACATTCCTTCTATTCCAATGAAACCATTAATACAACGAACAACCTACTTTTTAATACAGAGATAGATTTTATGAAGTATGGGCTTTTCGCAAATACCACCAAGTCTTTCTTTGAGAACAGATTAGATGTATCGTTCGGTGTACGAACCGATGCGGATAGTTTTACGGAAGGCAATAGCCTGGCAAGCACACTTTCTCCGCGTTTGGGGCTTTCTTACGAATTCCAAAAAAACTGGAAATTGAACGGTTCTTTAGGTCGCTATTTTAAAATTCCGCCTTATACCATGCTCGGTTTTCGAAACAACCAATTAGAACTCGTGAATCAAAATTTAGCCTACACCCGAAGCGACCATTATGTTTTGGGGCTGCAACACATTTTGGGGCCTGCTGCAAGTATTTCGGTAGAAGGGTTTTATAAGAACTATGATGACTACCCAGTTTCGGTTATTGATGGTGTTTCCATAGCGAACAAAGGCGGTGGTTTTGAGGTGCTGGGAAATGAAGAGGTAGCCTCGGTCGGTCGTGGACGTACCTATGGCGCCGAACTGCAATTTCAACAAAAACTGACCAATAATTTTTACGGCATCTTTTCGTATACCTACTTTTTTAGTGAGTTCACGGGCTTTGATAGAACCGTATTCTTACCCTCGGTCTGGGATAGTCGTCATCTAATTTCGTTCGTGGGAGGCTATAAATTAAAACGTAATTGGGAACTTAGTGCGCGATATCGTTTTGCAGGGCGCACACCATTTGTGCCAACGGATTTGGAAAGAACGTTAGAGACGTATCCGGATATTGTGCTAGACTATTCAAGATTAGGCGAAGAAGACCTTACTGTTTTTAGTCAGTTAGATATTAGAATCGACAAAAAATGGAACTTCAAAAAACTATCTTTAAACCTGTTTTTTGAGGTGCAGAACGCCCTTTCTCAAAATAATCCGCAACCCCCAGAATTTGGTCTTAATAGAGATGACATGGGCGCAGTGATAAGTCCTAGAAGTCTCGCAGAAATTCCACAGGATGACGGCCAGTTTATTCCCAGTATTGGCCTAGTGGTAGATTTTTAAGGAGAAAGATAGTTGAATTTTGGGTAGGTTCAGGAATTTTACAATTGAGCTTACTGCCTATTGGCCATCAACTTCGCCACATACTTACCGATAACATCAAATTCCAAATTCACAACTGTGCCAACTTGATAGGAATTAAATCGGGTATTTTCATAGGTATAGGGAATAATGGCCACCTGAAACGTGTTCAAACCAGAATTCACAACGGTTAAGCTGGTACCATCAATGGTAATAGACCCTTTTTCAATGGTAGGGTTACCTTTGGTAGCGTCGTACGTAAAGGAAAAAAACCAGCTTCCGTCTTTTTCTTCAACATGGGTACAAGTACCCGTTTGGTCTACATGTCCCTGTACGATATGACCATCCAATCTAGAACCGAGAATCATGGCGCGTTCCAAGTTTACCTTATGACCAATTTTTAGCGTATCTAAATTCGTTTTCTGTAAGGTCTCATCAATGGCAGTAACGGTATAGGTGTCTCCGTCTAAGGATACCACAGTTAAACAAACACCATTATGGGCCACACTTTGGTCAATTTTTAATTCAGAGGTCATACGGGATTTTATGGTGATATCTAGATTAGTGCCTTTTGCATCTAGACGAACAACTTCTCCTAAGGTTTCAATTATACCGGTAAACATGTATCGTTTTTATTAAGTAATTTTGCGCTTTATCGGAACTATCCGAAGGGTCTAAATAGTGATGATCTTACTTTCTGATGAGAAGGGTAAAATCATTATTAGAGTTTTAGATTGCACTACAAAGGTAAAGATTATCATGAAGGAAAATAGGAAAATTAGGTTGGGGATATCGGTAGGAGATTTAAATGGTATCGGTTGTGAGGTAGCACTGAAAACATTTGAGGATAGCCGTATGTTAGATTTTTGCACGCCGGTCTTTTTTGCTTCGAATAAGACCATTTCCTATCAATTAAAGGCATTGCATATGAATATTGTCTTTAATGGGGTGCAGCAAGCCAATAAAGCCATAGATGGCAAGGTGAATATTGTAAATGTTTGGAAAGAAACCCCCAATATTCAGTTCGGGGAAGCAACTGAGGAAGCAGGAAGTTTTGCGATAAAATCCTTAAAAGCCGCGGTTGATACACTTAAAGAAGGGGCAATAGATGTACTGGTGACTGCTCCTATCAATAAGAACAATATTCAATCGGAAGAATTCAATTTTCCAGGCCACACGGACTATTTGGCACAAGAGTTAGAAGGAGAGAGCCTAATGTTCATGGTAACGGATAGCCTTAAGGTTGGGCTACTTACAGACCATGTAGCGGTTAAGGACGTTTCGTCGGCTATTATTCCTAGGCTAATTAGGGATAAGGTAAATACCATAGAGAAATCCCTTATCATGGATTTTGGAATTCAAAAACCTAAGATTGCTTTACTGGGCATAAATCCGCACAGTGGTGATAATGGTGTTATTGGGAAAGAGGATGATGAAGTTTTAAGACCGGTAATACAAGAAATGGCCAATAACGGGCACCTGGTCTACGGACCGTATTCGGCCGATAGTTTTTTCGGTTCCGATGGATATAAAAAGTTTGACGCCATTTTGGCCGCTTATCATGACCAAGGGCTTATACCCTTTAAAACCTTATCTTTTGGGCAAGGGGTTAATTTCACTGCTGGATTAAGTGCAGTAAGAACCTCTCCAGACCATGGAACGGCCTATGAAATCGCAGGAAAGGGTAAAGCGGACCATAGTTCATTCAAAGAAGCGGTTTTCACTGGTTTGCGAATTTTTAAAAATAGAACGGAGTACAAAGAGCTTACTAGTAATGTGCTGAAGAAGCAGCGAATTAAACGATAATGCAACAGGAGCTTGCGTCTAAAAGTTATCAAGATAAATAGTTGATAACTATTGGCTTTTATCAAAATAATAGTATCTTTGCACCCGCCTTTACGGCAATGAATTTTATAATTAAGTGTTGAGGTAATGAAGCAAAAGGAGTTTAACATTCCTTTCTCAGGGTTAAAGCAGGGAAAACACAACTTTAATTTTGAAATTGACAATACGTTCTTTGATTCTTTTGGATATGATGATTTTAACAGTGCTAACATTCAGCTAAATGTTGTCTTGAATAAGATGACTACGATAATGGAGTTAGATTTTGAAGCATCTGGCGCCGTGAATGTTAATTGTGATATTACTAGTGAGCCCTACGACCAAGAAATTACATCAACGTTACAGTTGGTAGTCAAGTTCGGGGAGGAGTACAATGATGAGGATGATGAAATATTAATTTTGCCCCATGGTGAGCATCAAGTAAATATTTCACAATATGTTTATGAAATGCTTGTGCTTTCCGTACCGCAAAAAAGGGTGCACCCAGGAATTGCAGATGGCACACTAAAATCAGAGGCCTTGGATAAGCTCCAAGAACTTCAGCCAAAAGAGAAAAGAAACGATAAGGAAGAGAATGATCCCCGATGGGACGAATTGAAAAAACTATTAACGGATAAATAAAGTTTTATAATGGCACATCCTAAAAGAAAAATTTCCAAAACTAGGAGAGACAAAAGAAGAACACATTACAAGGCAGTTGCCCCAACTTTGGCTACTGATTCCACGACAGGCGAAATGCACTTGTACCATAGAGCACACTGGCACGAAGGAAAATTATACTACAGAGGCCAAATTCTAGTAGATAAAACAGAAGAAGCAGAAGCTTAATCCTGCTCTTTTTTAAAATATAACTCCCACCTCATTTAGAGGTAGGGAGTTTTTTTTCGTTTTAAGGTCAATATGTTCACTGAAGCCATACGAACATGATTTTAAGACCCTAAGGTTTTTTTAATATGATTTTTTCAAAAACAGGTTGTTTTTAAGTAGAAAGTCGATGAAAATCACTAATTTTCACAACTTTTGACGTGTTTTTGAACGTTTTTTACACAAAAGCAATTAAAATATGACCAAAATAACAGCAGCTATTACCGCTGTGGGTGGCTATGTTCCCCAATTTGTACTTACCAATCAAATGCTTGAAAGCATGGTAGACACCAATGATGAGTGGATTACCAGCAGAACAGGTATTAAAGAAAGAAGAATATTGAAACCCGAAGAGGGTCAAGGAACGTCTTTTTTGGCTATTAAGGCTGCGCAGCAACTAATAGAAAAGGGAAATGTAAATCCGCAAGAGATAGACTTGGTTGTTGTGGCTACTGCTACCCCGGATAGTATGGTTGCTTCCACGGCTGCCTTTGTAGCGTCAGAAATAGGAGCTACCAACGCCTTTGCTTATGATTTACTAGCTGCTTGTTCCAGTTTTCTTTTTGGAATGTCTTCAGTGGCCAGTCAAATAGAATCGGGTCGTTACAAGAAGGTTTTGTTAATCGGTGCCGATAAAATGTCTTCAATTTTAGATTATACGGACCGTACCACTTGCATCATATTCGGAGACGGGGCGGGAGCGGTTCTTTTTGAACCCAATGAAGAAGGTTTAGGACTGCAAGATGAGTACTTAAGAGCAGATGGTTCCGGGCGTCAATTTTTAGGTATGGAAGGCGGTGGTTCTATAATGCCGGCTACTATAGAGAGCGTTAAGGCCAGAAAACATTATATATTTCAGGATGGTAAAACCGTATTTAAGTTTGCCGTTTCCAATATGGCAGATGTTGCCGAAAAGATAATGACCAGGAATAAGCTAACCGATGATGATGTATCTTGGTTGGTACCGCACCAAGCAAACAAAAGAATTATTGATGCCACCGCAAAAAGAATGGGCTTAGATCATTCTAAGGTAATGATGAACATTCAGCGTTATGGCAATACAACCTCAGCTACATTGCCGCTATTATTGAGTGATTATGAAGAACAGCTCAAGAAGGGAGACAAGCTGGTTTTTGCTGCTTTCGGCGGCGGATTCACTTGGGGTTCTATCTATTTAAAATGGGCATACAATTAATTAACCACCACTAAAAACACATTTGAAACTATGGATATAAAAGAAATTCAAAGCCTCATTAAGTTTGTCGCCAAATCAGGAGCCAGTGAGGTAAAACTGGAAACAGATGATTTAAAGATTACGATACGCACTGGAGGCCACGGTACTAACGAAACTACGTATGTACAGTCCATTCCAATGGCACAGGCACCGATGGCACCTGCGATTCCCGCTGCACCAGCTGCAGTAGATACGCCTGCGGCTCCGCCAGCAGCTGAAAAAGAAGAAGCTTCAGAAGACTCCAAATACATCACTATAAAATCACCGATTATCGGTACTTTTTATAGAAAGCCTTCACCGGATAAACCCGTTTTTGTTGAGGTAGGCGATACTATAGCTACGGGCGATGTATTATGCGTTATTGAAGCAATGAAGTTGTTCAACGATATAGAGTCGGAAATTTCAGGAAAAGTTGTCAAAGTATTAGTAGACGACTCATCTCCCGTAGAATTTGACCAGCCACTATTTTTGGTAGATCCATCATAATCTTAAGTTTAGAAGTTTGAAGTCCAACGTTTAATGGGAAGCCATTAAATCAAGTGAACTACGAAACCATAAACTCTTAAACTAAAAAGCATATGTTCAAAAAAATACTAATTGCGAATAGGGGAGAAATAGCACTCCGCGTTATTCGTACCTGTAAGGAAATGGGAATTAAGACCGTTGCGGTCTACTCCAAGGCAGACGAAGAAAGCCTACACGTGCGTTTTGCCGATGAGGCGGTTTGTATTGGACCTGCTGCAAGTAGCGAATCGTATTTGAAAATTCCTAATATTATTGCCGCTGCAGAAATTACCAACGCAGATGCCATACATCCTGGTTATGGTTTTCTTTCCGAGAATTCTAAATTTTCTAAAATTTGTGCGGAACACGACATTAAGTTTATAGGCGCCTCCGGTGATCAAATAGACCGTATGGGAGACAAGGCCACGGCCAAAGCCACCATGAAGGAAGCGGGAGTACCTTGTGTACCTGGTTCCGAAGGATTATTAAAAGATGTTGCCGATGCTAAGAAAACGGCTAAAAAAATGGGATATCCCGTTATGATAAAAGCAACTGCCGGTGGTGGTGGTAAAGGAATGCGTGCCGTTTGGAAAGAAGAGGAGATGCAAGAGCTTTTTGAAAGTGCGGTACAAGAATCTACAGCAGCCTTTGGTAACGGCGGTATGTATATGGAAAAACTTATTGAGGAGCCGCGTCACATAGAAATTCAGGTAGTAGGAGACCAGTACGGGAAAGCCTGTCATTTGTCGGAAAGAGATTGTTCCGTGCAGCGCAGGCACCAAAAACTTACAGAGGAAACACCTTCTCCATTTATGACGGACAAGTTACGCGATGCCATGGGGAAAGCTGCGGTTAAAGCTGCAGAGTATATTAAGTACGAAGGCGCTGGTACCGTTGAATTTTTAGTGGATAAACACCGTAAATTCTATTTTATGGAGATGAATACCCGTATACAGGTAGAGCACCCCATAACAGAGCAGGTTATAGATTATGATCTAATCCGTGAGCAGATATTAGTGGCGGCCGGTGTACCGATCTCAGGAAAAAATTATATACCTAAATTACACTCCATCGAGTGTAGAATTAATGCGGAAGATCCTTATAACAACTTTAGACCATCTCCGGGAAAGATTACCACATTACACACACCTGGGGGGCATGGGGTACGTATGGATACGCATGTTTACAGCGGCTACAGTATTCCGCCGAACTATGACTCTATGATCGCTAAGTTGATTACCACTGCCCAAACCAGGGAAGAGGCCATCAATAAGATGAAAAGAGCCTTGGACGAGTTTGTAATAGAAGGGATAAAGACCACCATCCCATTCCATAGACAGTTAATGGATCATCCAGATTACTTGGCCGGGAATTATACTACGGCTTTTATGAACGATTGGGTTATGGACCCAGAGCCGAAAAACAATTAATTAGAGACTCCGACTATTTTGTCGGAGTTTTTTTATGGTTTCCTTTATAGTATTGCCCAAGGGGACAATACTATAAAACCGGGCTTTCCGTTATATCTTTTTTTGGTACTATTGTTAAGGAAAAAAGAATAAAAAAGGATGCCGCTGCAATCCCTAAAACGCAACCTAAGCCTTAATTAATAATAGCGACCGTACCATGTATTTTAGTATCTTGGATATAGCAATAGAAATGCTGAAATGAAATATTGGACAATTATAATAGGACTACTTTTAACCGTATCATGCCTAAATAAAATGAGTGTACAGACCATTCCTTATAATGCGGAACTAAAAAAAGTGAATTATGCGGATCTTCATTTTAACCCCATTTCATTTACGCAAGTACCAGAGCCTTATTATAAAGATTATTCGCACCATAAAAGCGCCGCTGCAAGAAATTACAAATCGTATGATACTATGGGTTTTAGGGATACCCTATTAGAGAGATTATCAAATCATTTAGCAGATAGCGTTCTCAAAATTTTCTTTTTAACGCCAAAGGCAGAAGCGCTACCATATGAAGGGTTCGCCTACCTATCCAATAAACAAATAGTCCCCATGCATTTTGAAGACGGGAGTAACTTCGGTCTATGGATGGATATCATTTTTGAAAAACAGTATCAAAGATTAGAAGAATATAGAACAGAAGGTCAATTTGAAAGACAACCAGAACTGAACCCTAATCCACAGTTCATGCTCGTATTAGGAAAAGGACAGTTTTCTCAAAAATCGATAAATTCTGGAATGTTAATAGATGAAAGGCCTTATGAAAATATGGGGGACTATCTCTATAAAAATGCACCCAAGCAGTACAATGAAGCAAAAATCGCAAAAGAAAAACAACGCTACATTCAAAAATACAAGGACACTTCCGGAGCTGATATAGACACCGTAGGTTTAAAGAAAACCTTCATCGAATATATAAGCTTAAGAAACTTAAAACCGACCACGTCAAAGAATAACAAAGCCGTTTTTAAGGAGTTTGAATCCTTAACAAGTTATAGGTTTCCAGACGAGTTAAGAGTACTCTGCGATTTACATAATGGTATTGATGATACAGGATTTTTAACAGCGGAAGGAATACTACAAGAGTGGAAGAACTGGAAAGTAATTTATGACGACCCTAATTGGATGTTACCGGATTTAACCGGCAATAGCCATCCAGACGGGAGAAAAACTATTGGCATTTATACCAACCCTTATTGGGTTCCGTTTTTTAGTACGGGAGGCGGTAATTTCCTCGCCATAGATTATGCGCCCGGGAGTAAAGGAACATCCGGACAAATCATTGCTTTTGGAGCAGATGAAACCAAAATCCGGCTGATAGCAGATAATATGTTAAATTTTCTAGACCAATTAAAGCAGGGCGATGAGGTATTAAATAATGGTTTTGATAGATGATTTTAAAAACATCAATTAAAAAACTAGCTGCAAAGTATCAAGTTTTGAGGATTGTTTCTCATTAAGGATGTTATTCCTTTTCGCTTTTCAAAATCTCACCCATACGCTGTAAATCTTTGGTAATGGCATTCAGTAATATTTTAAAATCATTTTGGCTAATGCGATTGCTTTGGCGATTTGGAAAAAGCGTTTCCACAGGAATTCGGCGATTCGCATCAATGGTGAATTGATAATAACTGGTAAGTAGATTTTCCTTGCTATCTACTTGAGGAACATCTAAGGTAACGGGATCATCAGCAGTACTAGCTATATCTGGAACTATCCAAGGGCGACTGTATTTTAGCACATCCAAATCGCGCTTCAAGGTAATATTTATATGGGGTATACGCTTTTCATTGGTATACCATTTATTATGAACAGCGTTATAAGCATCATAGGTCTCTTGAGTGGTCTTCACCACGTTTAGACTATCTAGTGTGCTTGCAATGAATTTGGTCGCCGCAGCATTAAAAGGGAGCTTGGTGCGTAAGGTTTTCATCCCCACATGTATACCGAGCAAGTTGGAGTAGACATCCTCTACCGAAAAGCTAGAAAATTTTTCTGGCATAAAAGGAAGGGTAGATGCGCCATACCAGGTAGAAATTTCGTGCCACAACGAAAAATCATAAGCAATTTTTCCTGCTAATAAAATACAGTCATTTTCATCTAATGTCTTGGGGATGTTCAAATGTAGCTTCTTGCGGCCAGCCTCGTTGCGCAAAGACAAGACAACATCGCCTTTTCCTTTACTATCCATAATTAAGGTATATAAATAGCGTGTCCAATCTATCTGATCTCTAAGGTGGCCTATATCAATAAAACCACCCCTACGGGTATAAACGGTTCCCGTACCTTCGCTTTTGTTACCCATGTAGTGATGGCCCTCCAAATCAGTGATACTTATAACTTGGTCAATATTAACGAAGGGTACGCCCCATAATTTTAAATCATATCCAAAAGCACAACAAGCCCTTATGATTCGCGGAGGAATTTTATTTAGATTAACAGGGCTGTCCGCTTTTTGAGAAGATACCACCGAAGGCTTTAAGATAAACCCTAGGAGTAGCACTAGTTTTAGGCTCGTTATAACTATTTTATGAAAGTAGGGCTTCATACGTACTAGCGGTATACTTATTTTAGATGGTGACGTTTTAATAAATCTGGGTAGAGTTCATCTTCGACCCACATAAAATTTGGAAATATCCGAATGATTTTTTCATAACACAATTTTGCCAATTGTACCTGGTCGGTTGCTTCATAGGCCTGCCCCAGGGCGGTCATGGTGTTAATGTACATCCAGTTATTGACAACCAAACCTTGTTTCTCAAAGCTTTTTATCGCCTTTAGGTAATAGTCGATTGCTTCGGTTTTATCCCCCCCAAAAGCGGCTGGTCGATAGTACATGGAGTTCCCCTTTTCAATATTTCCCTGAATATTTTCCGGATCCAATTCTAGGGATTTATTAATGAATTTCATACTTCTAGGACCTAGGTAGATTGCCTTTAGTTTTGTAATACCGATCGTGAAAGCAATATAGGCTCCTTTGTAGGCGAACAGGGTAGGATTTTCTGGCGAATCTTCTAATAGGTCGTCAATAATAGCTTCGGATTTATCAATGTAAACCTCTGCCGTATCATATTTTTCAGCACCTATTAACCATGCCGTGTACCCGTAATAGTAACTGAGTAGCTCTAACTGTTGGTTTAAATTATGCTGATCGGCATTTTTCTCACAAACCTGCATAATGGTAAGCCACTTGTCCATTTTCCCACGGGAATAAGCCTTGTAAATGGAATCGCGGTAAGAATTCTGAGACCAACCCCATTGCGTTAAAAGCAACAAAATCATCATTACAAGGGCTAATCTTGTAATATGTTGCGACCTTTCCATAGTATTTTTCGCTGTTTATTATTAATGAGTCCTTTAACTATAATGAAAAGAAATACAAGATGTTGTGGCACTGCTAATAAAATGTTTTGGACAACGGATTGTTGGCTGGCCAAACTTACGAATAATCGAATGGATAGTGTACCCAGCATATAGGCAATGAGCCACCATTTTCCCAGATAAAAGTAGACTAGAAATGGCCCTAGGGTGGTTATAAGACCAAAACATACAGTGACCAATTTACTATCCCCGAAGAATTGGAATATATTTTTTGTAAAACCTGCAACGGCGGTGTTTAAATTAGGGTACATACGACAAGAAATATCGTTATCCCCTAAGCACGTATCACTTGCAAGACCTTTTTGTTTATACATTCTAATAATAGCAATGTCCTCTACTCTATGGGACTTAAAACTTTCATGAGGCCATAAGGCCTTATACGTAGCTGCTTTGAACATCATAAACTGCCCGTTGGCGGCCGAAAAAATGACACTTCTAGATTTACGAATAAGAAACAGTGGAAGAAGGCTGAGCAGGATATAGTTTAATAATGGCACGGAGACTTTTTCTCCTAAAGATTTGAAAATTTGTTTAGGAAATACAGAGAGCAGTTGTAGTTCGTGTTCTTCAAAGTGGCTTATACTTCGCTTTATGATGTCTTTATCTACACTTACGTCGGCATCCAAAAATAGTAGTATATCTCCCTTGGCTTGCTGTGCTAGTTGGTGACATGCATAATTCTTGCCCAACCAACCTTGTGGAAGTTCTTTTCCGTTCATAATTTTAATTGGAGCTTGCTTTGCGGCCCAATGGTCTATGATACTTTGGGTATTATCGGTAGAATGGTCGTCGTACACTATTATCTCTAACTCGCTGTATTCCAATTTGGATAGCTGTTTAAGTAATACACCAATGTTTTCTTCCTCATTCCGGGCAGGTATTAAAATAGAAATAAAAGGCTTTGAGGTCATCTGCTTCACATTGGGCAAATAAGCGAAGGAAAAATAGTTGGTCGCCGCTATCAGCAATCTTACGATTACTAAGCTTATCATAAAAACACACAAGAACATGATCATACTGCTCCTTGTTTAATGAAACAGGCTTTGGCAAAGTCGTTAAATGCACTTTCTATCGTTTCTGCAGTAGTATCTGCATGTAGACGATGTGTTTCATAATAGACGCAGATATCGGGTCTGAGTTTTGCTCCGTAATTAATAAGGTTGATATTGAACACCAATTCAAAATCATTTTTGGCCTTATCTAGAATATGGGTAAGCAGGCCTTTTTCAAATTTAAATTCACGCGTGTAAATACTCTTTATTTTTCCCTGTGGAAAAAACAGGAAAAGATTCTCTTTATTCTCCAATAGTTCCACAGCGTAATCAAGACTTTCTAAACTAGAACGTTTTCCCTTGCTAATGGAACAGGCGCCGATTCTTGTCAAAATCATATTTTTACGCAGCTCCTTCTCCAACATCATAAAATTAAACCTTCGCTTATAAACCTTAAGATTTAATAAGATTTGAATAAAGCCATCATAAAATGAAAAATGATTGCTGATCATAAGTATAGGCAATCCTTTGTCTTCGTAATTTCCTAAATACGTAACGCTATCAAAAAAAAAGCCTACTAATATCTTCGTGTAGTACTTAGAGAATTTTACAACGAAATTGTTATGATTGGCGCGTATCATTCTTTAATATTCGTTATAAATAGCAATGATTACAAAAAACCCAATTTGAATAAAGAACAACCAGCGAGCAGGTCTATTCTGCGTATCTATCTTAAATTTTTGAATGGCCCAGTTAAACGCTAAGGCCATAAGAAACCAAACTACATAATTACTTACCGGCGGATCATTTCTTAAAAACGCCCACATGTCCATCAAGGGAGCTACTTTTTCGAGCAAAATATCATATAATACCATAAGTAAGGCAGCACCCACAATAATAGGAATATTTTTAGAAGTGTATTTCGATATTATGCTATTTGAGGCATAGGTTAAGAACATCCAATTGAGACCTATTATTAGGGGCACATCGGCTATCTTAAAACCTAATCCTTCTCCATAAACATAAGTGCCGAATAATTTACCGGTAGCTACTCCAATGACTTCAGTGATAAAACTTAATAGGAAAATGCCAGCCAAAACACCAATGACTTTTGGACTCCATTCTTTGTGATGTGAAAAGATAGCAACGGCCACCAAGACCAAGGTATACGGTGTAATTTGGATAAAGAGTTCATGGGTAAACGGTATCAAATACAAGGCCAGACCAACACAGTAGAAAACTATAAAAGTAATCGGAAGCCCATCCTTGACCAAGTAAGTAAGTATCCGATTCATTTAGATTTATTTTCAAGCAAATGAGTTAAAGTTAACGGTAACAAAAGCAATGAGAAATTATAGAACATATCCTCAAACGGGATGGAAAAAATACGAATTCCCAGAATTACCGCTGGATTATAATCAAAAACAGCTTGCTCTATTCCTGTACCCGTTAAAATACCATTGATAATAAAAAAGGGAATGAGCAAGATAGGATATATGGCTAAATAACGTTGTACAATCTGTCTTGCAAAATAATAGCTGAACAAAAGAACAGCAGGCAAAACAAGAAAGACTACCAAAGTATAGCTAAGGTCGGTGTTAAAAAAAGCTGCCGAAACTGATAAAACTACTATTAAAAAGGTTATGATTTTAGTTGATCGCTCATTAAGCTTGAATTTAGGAAAATGAAATTCAATTGCATAAAAGGAAAAGGCACAGGCATACGGAATAACAAGAAAGAATAAGTATTCTTCCAGAGGCAGCTTATTAATATAAATACCCGAATTATACATAGGATTAAAGAACCAATAACCCAAATGGGTAAATATGATATCCCAGACCACGAAAATAAATAGAGTAATTAGGATTGCAGGAATCAAGTATTTCCAACGTCTGTAAAGCCTAAGATTTTTCTCAAAACTCAAAGCTAGAGGTCCGGCAAGTGAAATTAGAAGTATGATTAAATAGAGCGACATAGTTTGTAATTTTCTTCTCCCCTATGCCAGTGAAAATCTACTGTTATTTGGGGGAGCACTGAGAACTCGTTGCTTAATGAAATGAGACAACGGAAATCGCTGACTTCCTAATTTCTTTAAAGGGTTGTAATTTATATTGACCGTAAGTTTGCTACTATAGGTAAAGGTTACATCCACTCTTTGCTTTTTAAGTTGTTAGCAGTAACCGAACCCTTTATTAAGCAACCCTGAAATCCTTGTTACCGTCTTGTGCGAAAGTAGTAATCTTTTTCAAAATCGCCTATTTTTTTGATTCTACGATTTGCCCATCATATGGTTAATTTAGGCATAGGTCAAAAGCATAATTACTACTGTTTTGGAATATGAATGTATCTTCAGGTTCACTGTTTTGTTGCTTATTTTTGTAGCGTGAACTTAATTATGATGCATTATAGTTATGACGAAGGATGGGTGACCGGTTAGGAAATTAAATAGCTGTAACAATGAAATTTTCAATTTTCATTCTTGTATGGATGCTTTCTTCTGCACTATGGGCGCAGCAATTTCATACCGAGTTTGCCTATGAAAATATGACTATTCAAAATAGTTACCCAAAAGGTGGGCTAAAATATATAGCACCTAATGGCAATACCTATACGTATGTGATTTTTTGGACGCGCATCACTAATGAAACAGTTAGAAAATTAGAAGTAGCAGTTAATTTGCCAAATGATTCATTTACCATACCTTCCTCGCCTCGGTTAAATTTCTATTTTTATTTTCCGAATCGTAAAATGACTTTAGAAAAAGAGTCTTTACCCGATTACGGATTGGATTTGAAATCCTATTTGGATGAAAACTGGAATGTCCCTTCAGATGAAACAAAAACTATTCTGCCAAATACCTCCTATCTCTTATATCATGTTGTGCTATCGGACAAAGGGCTAAACGGCGTTGTCCGAGCAGGTTTCGAGCTACAGGACAAAAAACTTTTTTATAAAATCAATGACCTTGAAATTAATTGTGGAAGCATTAAATTCCTAGATTAGAATCGGTCAATAATTTCTATTCATATACGAAAGGATTAACCAGGTTAATTCTTTGTGGGCTTGTTAAAAAATGAAACACATAAATTTGTAGGATGAATTTTAGTTACTGGGAGCATAAATCTTGGATTTCGAACATAGACTTTACTATTGTTGGTAGTGGTATCGTTGGTCTAAATTGTGCTTTAGAACTCAGAAAACGTCATCCAAAGGCTAAAATTATAGTGTTAGAAAAAGGGATTTTACCTCAAGGAGCAAGTACTAAAAATGCAGGTTTCGCCTGTTTCGGAAGTATTTCAGAAATTTTATCAGATTTAAGAACGCACTCAGAAGAAGAGTTGGTAGACCTGGTTTCAGATAGATGGAAAGGCATAGCAGCCCTGAGAAAAATTTTAGGAGATGAGGCAATAGGGTACCAGCGGCATGGAGGGCACGAATTATTTTTAGAACAAGATGCTGAAATCTATCAAAACTGTATGGAAAACATCAATATGGTAAATGAACTTTTAGCACCGATTTTTAAGGAGGCTGTTTTTAAAACATCAGGAAATCGTTTTGGATTTAATGGAATACAACAACAGTACATATCACATGCTTTAGAGGGCCAGATAGACACAGGAAAGATGATGCACTCCTTAGTACATCTTGCACAGCAATCGGGTATTCAAATTTTAAATGCGATCACTGTCAAAGAGTTTGTGGAAAATGGTCAGGGCGTATCCATTAAGACCAACTTATTGGAGCTGAACACAAAAAAATTACTTATTGCTACCAATGGTTTTGCGAATAGCCTTCTACAGGAAAACGTATTGCCCGCTAGAGCGCAAGTGATGATTACAGAACCGATAAAAGACCTTCCTGTTAAAGGCACTTTCCATGTGCAGGAGGGCTATTACTACTTTCGAAATATTGATAATAGAATTTTACTGGGAGGAGGCAGAAATTTAGATTTTAAAGCAGAGCAAACTAGCCAATTTGGCAATACCTCATTAGTACTGGATAAATTAGAGGACCTTTTAAAAAAGGTAATACTGCCGCACACCCCGTTTAAAATAGCTTATAGTTGGAGCGGCATTATGGGGGTAGGTTCTCAAAAGAAACCCATTATTAAACAAATAGGTGACAATACTGCATGCGGAATCCGTTTAGGGGGCATGGGAATTGCCATCGGCACTACTACCGGCAAGCAACTGGCAAATATTTTTTAAGGTTTTAGACCGTTCATCCGTTTTATGGCATTCTTATCTAGAAGTACGGCAAGCCTTATAAATTCTTTATATATTGCTTGTCCTACAAAAGGTGAAATAGGCATACCCAAACCTTACTATCTTAATTTCCTACAGGCTTGTATATTCAATATCTAGAACATAGTTGAAATACTGTATGAAGAAAAATTATATCATGTGGACAGGTGTTGTTGCCTGTAGTTTGCTTTTTTTAGGTTGTGGCGTAACGCAAAGCAAATACCAAAGATCGTATAATAAAGTCTGGAAAGAAATGATTCAATCCCAGGCCTGGAAAGATTCTTTTAAAAATTCATCCGATAATGAGGCTGCCTTACTTTACGCAAGCACGGAGGATGATATTATAGCCCCAGAAGAAGCGGCAGTTTTTAAATATGAGGCAGTTTTTGAAGAACGTTACAAATCCCTTGTTTCTAGAGCTTATTTTAAGATAATTACCGAGGCAGAAAAAGCAGACGCACGCATCGCAGCAACGTATAGATCAATTACGGAAAACGAGGATGACGAACAAATTTCAAGTAAGTCGTTTAAGACCAAAAAGGAAGACATTACGAAAAGGTACAAGGCCCATAGAGCAATGCTAGAGGGGTTAAAATCGTGGAATATTTTCAGCGAGAACAGAACAGGAGACCTTTCTTATTTTAAGGCTGAAAACAGGTCGGATATTAAAAGGATGATGACCAATGGTGAGGACAGTGAAAAAATGGTTAATTTTTTAGTCTATAAATTGGCAGACCTTTACCACGTTGAAGAATAAAACTCCACTTCCCGAATTAAAGCAACAAGCTTTTAACTATTGCGCTGATTTTGTATTAGGGCGCTTAAATAGACTTCAGAATCAGATAGAAGAAATAGCGCAAGCACTGACCTCCGAGACAAAGAGCAGTGCCGGAGATAAGCATGAGACAGGCCGTGCCATGTTACAATTGGAACGCGAAAAGTTAGGCGTTCAGCTAGCGGAGGCAGAACAAATGCAAGTGCTATTAAAGAAAGTTGAAGCAGCAGCGGAATACCAAACTATTGGGTTAGGTTCCTTGGTCATAACGGACAAACAATCTTATTATATAGCTATTTCAGCGGGGCAATTCTCACACAACGAAGCATCACTTTTCTGTATTTCTCCTGCGACTCCTATTGGCAAGTTGCTATTAGGAAAACGAATAGGAGATACGATTCAGTTCAATCAAAATACCGCTACGATACTCAATATCAAATGAATAGTGTCATGTTTCTAAAGTTTTAGCGTATAGAAATCAAGGAGAATTCCTTATATTGAAAGGAATTAATCAATAAAAACAATAATCATGACAACACAAGATGTAGCCAACAAATTAGTTCGTCTTTGCCGTGAAGGTAAATATGATGCTGCTTACGATATGTATGCAGATGATGCCGTTAGCATTGAAATGCACAATTGGTCTATGGGTGAGCAAGTGACAAACGGGAAGGCTAAAATTTTAGAAGGCTTTAAACAATGGTCGGATAATATTGAGGAAATGCACGGAGGTTCCGTTGGAGAACCAACAGTTGCTGCAAATCATTTTGTAGTGCCTATGAGTAGCGACGTTACTTTTAAACAAGGCGGACGTGTAAAAATGGATGAATTATGTGTGTATGAGGTAGCTAATGGTAAAATACAACGCGCTCAGTTTTTTTACGATACCGAAAATATGTAATGACAAATAAGATTAATCTAATCTTGGCTTTGAGCGGTTTACCTTTTTAAGTGCCGCTCTTTTTTTTGCCTGCAATCGTTTCTCAATAGCACCTCTAGAGGGTTTGGTGCGTTTTCTCTTTTTAGGAAGTAGTAGTGCTTTTTTTACGAGTTCAAAAAAGCGTTTAATAACAATATCCTTGTTTTTGTGTTGACTACGAGATTCATCGCACTGTAATGTAAGCACGTTCTCTTTAGAAAGTTTTGATTTAAGTTTAAAAAATAGGCGGTTTTTCTCCTCTGCGGATAAGCCTTTTGAGTTGGGAATATCAAAAGTTAGTTCTACTTTGGAAGAGACCTTATTAGCATGTTGACCGCCAGGACCACTACTTCTTATGGCCTTAAACTGAAGTTCTTGTATAATACTATTGCTGTCCAAAACGATGTGTCTTGTAGCAAAAATAGGAAATCACTATGTGATCGTACTTATTTTAGGAATTGTTGCCCTATTTATTTTATAAAAACAGGGAAAAGTAACAATGAAAATACAATCAGGGCAAGTGCTAAATGTAAACGTTTCATAACTATGATTTAAAAATTTCAATTGCTATAACGCATCAGATTTAAAAATAGTTTGTAAGAAATCGCTTATTTCGATGAAATCGCGATTATTTTCGTTTAATAGTATTTAAGTATTTAAAAATCAATAAGTTACGGCGAATAAATTTATTGTATACGTTGGTTTATGGTTTCTATGGATACATTAAGAAAAAGCTTTTTTTCAGCTGCATAGTCCTCATGAGCATGAAAGAAAACATTTTCACCGTTATCCATAAGTCCCTGAACTAAATAGTAGCTACCCATGGGATACGATGTTTTTACCGTAGTTGGTATACCGGACACATCTGAAACCCGAAATTCATGTGCATAAACTATTATTTTTCGTTTGGTGTTTCCATAAGATTTAAGCACATCAATGGCAATGCTCGTAGCCTCCCCAAAAAGTGATGCGATGTATAGGTCTTTTGGATTTTTGTACAGATCCATTGGTTTTCCTTGAGCAATGATGGTTTTATCTCGCAAGACAAAAACGCGGTCGGTAAAAGGGAGCACATCATTAGCGTCGTGCGTTGCAACGATACAGGTAATACCATTTTCTTTTAAATACTTGAAAATATTTCTTCTTAAACTGTTCTTTAAAAAGTTATCTATATGTCCAAAGGGTTCATCTAGCAAAAGTATTTCTGGTTTTTGAGCCAGTACCCTAGCCAGGGCCACTCGTTGCTGTTGTCCACCGCTTAGTGTATTCACCTTTTTGTTGGCAAATTCAGTAAGTTCAATCATTTCTAGAAGTTCCTGCGTACGCGCTTTTAGTTCTTTTGGATAGAATACGGAGAGGTATTGACTAATATTTTCGGCAACCGTAGTAAATGGCATCAAATCAAAGTCCTGCGATAGGTATTTCATAAAGGATGCCCCAGGCACCAAGTGAAAGGCCGGACCAAGAACGGGTCTGTCTTCCCAAAAGATCTCACCTTGGTCTAAATCCATTAGACCATAAATAACTTTTAACAGGGTGCTTTTTCCGCAGCCACTTTCTCCTATAATGGCAACATGTTCCCGTCGTTGTATTCTTAAATTAATATCCTCTAGGACAGGTAATTTATCATAGGTATAGGAGACGTTTTCTATTCGCAGCATTTAAATGTACTATGTATGGGTATTAAAAAGGAAAATCCGTTACTATTACGAACGGATTTTCCTGTGATTTATTGATATATCCTTATTATTCCTTAAACTCTTTTAATACCGCCTGATTAGGGAGTTGACTATAACCCATATTGTATAGCGTAAACCCAAAGATATCTGCATACTGTTCAATGGTTTTGCTCACAGGAGTACCTGCACCGTGACCTGCATTGGTCTCAATACGTATAAGAGTAGGGGCGTCTCCGGCCTGTTTTTCCTGAAGTTCAGCTGCAAATTTAAAACTATGAGCAGGGACTACACGATCATCATGATCACCTGTAGTAACCATGGTCGCTGGATATGAAACACCTTCCTTTACGTTATGAACAGGTGAATATCCTTTTAAGTAGTTGAACATTTCTTCGGAATCCTCTGCCGTGCCGTAGTCATAGGCCCATCCTGCGCCTGCTGTAAATGTATGGTAGCGAAGCATATCCATAACACCAACAGCTGGCAAGGCAACCTGCATTAAATCTGGTCGTTGTGTCATTGTGGCGCCTACCAAAAGACCACCATTAGAGCCACCCCTTATGGCTAAATAATCACTAGAGGTGTATTTTTTTTCGATAAGATATTCCGCAGCGGCTATAAAATCATCGAACACATTTTGTTTTTTGGTTTTGATGCCTGCATCATGCCATTTTTTTCCATATTCCCCGCCACCTCTAAGATTTGGTACGGCATACACACCTCCCTGTTCCATCCAAACGGCATTAACTATACTAAAAGAAGGGGTAAGACTTATATTGAAGCCACCGTAGCCATATAAGATGGTCGGATTTTTACCGTTTAATTCCAATCCTTTTTTATGAGTGATGATCATAGGAACTTTAGTGCCGTCCTTTGAGGAGTAGAAGACCTGGGTAGATATATAATCTGCAGGATTAAAATCTATTTCGGGCTTCCAATATTGTTGGTACTCACCAGTTTCTACATTGTATTTGTAGGAGGAGCCTGGGGTGTTGTAATTGGTAAATGCGAAATAGAATTCCTTGTCCTCCTTTTTTCCTCCAAAACCACTGGCGCTACCAACTCCAGGAAGTTCCACTTCTCTAATTAATTTACCATCATAATCGTACTGAAGTACTTTTGAAATAGCATCGACCATATATTCTGCAAAGAAATAACCTCCACCTGTATTTGGGCTCAGTACATTCTCTGTTTCAGGAATAAAATCTACCCAATTCTCATGACTTGGATTGGCAGCATCAACAGTTACAATTTTTTGATTAGGTGCATTTCTGTTCGTGACTACGTAGAGTTTAGAACCTACGTTGTCAATGATGTAATTATCAGAATCTGTATCGGCTACCATTGGTATTAAAAGGCCATTAGGGTCCTTTAAATCCTGTACAAAAAGCTTATTTCCTGATGTGGATACCGAAGCGGAAATAATTAAATAGTTGTCATCTTCAGTTACACTGGCACCTACATAGCGATGCTTTTCCAAGGGTTTTCCCCCGTAAACCAGTTCATCATCTTTCTGGGGCGTTCCCAGTTTATGATAGTAAACCTTGTGCTGATCGGTTTTCGCAGATAGTTCGCTTCCCTTGGGCTTATCATAGCTAGAGTAATAAAAGCCATCTTTTCCACGCCAAGATATTCCGCTGAATTTGATGTCTACCAATGTGTCTTCTACAACTTCTTTGGTTTCTGTGTCTATGATGATAGCCTTGCGCCAATCGCTACCACCTTCGGAAATAAGATAAGTGGCCATAGTGCCGTCTTTTGTAAAGCGTAATCCGGCCAAAGAGGTAGTACCGTCTTCGGAAAAGGTGTTAGGGTCTAGAAATACTTCTGGCTCTTCGTCACCTTTTTGTCTATAGACGACGTATTGGTTTTGTAGACCATCATTCTTATAGAAATAGGTATAATCTCCTTCTTTAAATGGTGAACCTAGCTTTTCATAGTTCCATAATTTTGCCAACCGGTCTTTTAAATCATCCCGAAAAGGAATGTTGTCCAAATAACCAAAGGTGGTGCTGTTCTGTTCTTTTACCCAAGCTTCGGTCTCAGCACTGCGGTCATTTTCAAGCCAACGAAACGGATCTTTTACTTCGTTTCCAAAATAAGTGTCAATGGTATCAACTTTAGCGGTAGTAGGGTAGTTCACAAGGATAGGCTCTCTTTTAGTTTCGGTAGTGCAGGCAACAAGTAATATGGTTGCTGCAAAACAGGTAATTAATTTTTTCATGTTCTTAGAAATTAGTCGCGCTAAAAATAGCATAAAAAAACCTTCAAGACAGGGATGTTTTGAAGGTTTTAACACTGTTTTCTAAGTTAGCATCAGACCAATTCGTTCGCTACTAGATATTCGGCAATTTGTACGGCGTTCGTAGCTGCTCCCTTTCTTAGGTTATCTGCTACAATCCACATGTTCAGGGTATTGCGTTGTGTCTCGTCCCTTCTAATGCGACCCACAAAAACCTCGTCTTTATCATGCGCATAGATGGGCATGGGATAGGTATTGGTATCTGGATTATCCTGTACCGTAACACCAGGAGTATCGTTTAAGGTTTGACGAATTTCATTCAATTCAAAATCATTCAAGAATTCCACATTAACAGATTCAGAATGACCCCCAGCAGTAGGAATACGTACGGCGGTTGCGGAAATAGAAAAGCTTCTGTCGTCCAATATTTTTTGAGGCTCCCGTGCCAATTTCATTTCTTCTTTGGTATATCCGTTTTCCATGAATACATCGCAATGCGGAAGGGCATTGCGGCCAATAGGATAGGGATAGGCCATCTCTCCTTGAACGCCAGCTATTTCGTTCTCTAATTGTTGTACCGCTTTTACGCCGGTACCGGAAACGGATTGATAGGTAGAAATTACAACGCGCTTCATTTTATACTTCTCGTGCAACGGAGCTAATGCCATAACCAATTGTATAGTGGAGCAATTGGGGTTGGCAATAATCTTATCGGTTTTGGTGAGCTCGGCAGCATTTATTTCGGGCACCACAAGTTTCTTAGTGGGGTCCATACGCCATGCCGAAGAATTATCGATTACTGTAGTGCCAGCTTCTGCAAATTTTGGCGCCCATTCTAGAGAGGTATCACCGCCTGCAGAAAAGATAGCGATATCTGGTTTAGCAGCCACCGCATCGGCAAGTCCTATTATAGTATATTCTTTATCTAGATAGGCTAATTTTTTACCCACAGAGCGTTCCGAAGCGACCAATAATAGTTCAGTTATTGGAAAATTCCGTTCCGCTAATACTTTCAACATTACTTCGCCAACCATCCCCGTGGCACCTACAACTGCTACTTTCATTTGAACTTATTAAAATTGAAAGGCAAAAATAGGTATTCATAGGAGTTGTACAAGACAAATCATATAGAATAATCAAAATATAACAAAAAGTTATAATTACAACAAAATGACATAGGGATTAGAAGATATTGGACAGAAATAAACAGATGCTTTGGCCACGCTCAGGATGAATTCACAGAGGTAAACCAAAGCACTTTATGAGCTCACTAAAAAAGAACCGCCATTGTCGTTAGCGAAACGATAATGGCGGTTTAAGGTTAGCTGCAGTGCAGCGGCTTATCCCGAATAAATTGCGAGATATGTAATTTACTTTTTTAGTGCATCCCTAATTTCTGCAAGAAGTTCTTCTGCAGTTGGTCCTGCTGGCGCCTCTGGTGCCGGCGGAGTTTTTGTTTTATTGTAAGCTTTTACAATCATAAACATTACAAAACCTACAATGATCAAGTTAACGATGGTGTTGACCCAAGCACCCCAACGAATAGCATTTTCAGCTTTAGTCACGGTTCCATCAGCAGCAACTACCGCTTCGTCTAATACTACTTTCATATCTGCAAAGTCTATTCCTCCTGCAAAATGACCAACAACTGGCATTACAATATCAGCAACAAAACCGTTAACTACTAGGCCAACAGCACCTGCCAAGATTACGGCTACTGCGAAATCAATGACATTTCCTGTCATTATAAAATTCTTGAATTCTTTTAACATGATTTAGTGTTTTAAAATATGGTTATTATTAAGTAGCTGCAATGTATGAAAAAAAAAGGATTCTTAAAAAAACGTTAATTCCTGGTTATTAGTTCAGAATTACGCGCTTAACACGTGTAGATATAGCAGTTAACAGCTCATAAGAAATGGTGTTGGCCTTTTCTGCAAAGTGCTGTGCGGACAACTCAGGCCCAAAGACTACAACTTCGTCACCTTCTTTACAGTCAATATCAGTGATATCTATCATAATCATATCCATACAAACATTGCCTACGATAAAAGCTTTTTCACCCTTGATTTGAACATATGTTTTTCCGTTTCCGTATTGTCGACCAATACCGTCAGCATGCCCTAAAGGGAGCGTAGCTATGGTTCTTGAAGTTTCTGAGACGAAAGCCCTATTGTATCCAACACTCTCCTTAGGTGCCAATTGGTGTATTTGAGATATAATTGTTTTAAGTGAAGCTACAGGCTTTAGTTCTGAATCTACACGAGCATCATTCCCGTATCCGTAAAGGCCAATGCCACTGCGCACCATGTGAAACTGTGCTTGGGGATAATTAAGAATACCAGAGGTGTTCAATAGATGTTGAAAAGGGGCATAGTCTAATTTAGAATGAAGTTTTAAAGTGATACCCTTAAATCTTTCAATCTGACATATAGTAAATTTTTCCTCTTTTAAATCCTCTGAGGCCGCTAGATGTGAAAACAAGGAGCTTACCTTTAGCTCTTTTCGTCCATGGAGTGTTGCTGCTATGAAATCGATATCATTTTCCGAAAAGCCCAATCTGTTTAATCCCGTGTTGAACTTCAGGTGCACAGGATAATCCTTTTGGTTTTCGGCTTTGGCAATTTCTAGGAATTGCTTTAAAATGTTCGGCGTATAAATGCTAGGTTCCAAACAACGTGCTATAATGGTTTTAAAATTGACAGGCTGTGGATGTAATACCAAGATGGGTTTCGTTATGCCTAAATCGCGAAGGGTCACGCCTTCATTTACATAAGCTACAGCAAAATAATCAACACCTAGATCTTGTAGTTTCAGTGCTATTTTTTCAACGGCACTACCATAGGCAAAAGCCTTTACCACGGCTAAAAATTTAGTTTCCGGTAATAATCTAGAACGCAAATAGGCGTAGTTATGTGCTAAGGCTTTCAGGTCTATTTCTAGAACGGTTTCTCCGTAATTAGACATTGGAATCTTTTTTAGAAGCTTTTATCTCTTCTGAGGCCACGTTCATTTCTTTTACCTTTTCCTTTAGCATCGCTTTATAAAACGCTCCCCTACTCAAAGGCTCGTACTCTTCTGTTTCCCCAAGCATTACCAATTTATTACTATCGGATTTTCTAAAACTATAGTTGGCCAGGTTACCGGTTCTGGTACAAATGGCGTGTACTTTGGTCACATATTCCGCAGTGGCCATAAGTGCTGGCATGGGTCCAAAAGGATTACCTTTAAAATCCATATCCAGCCCAGCTACAATTACACGGATTCCTTTATTTGCCAAATCATTGCAAACGGTTACAATCTCGTCATCGAAAAATTGAGCTTCGTCTATTCCAATAACATCGCAGGTGTCTGCCAGTATACGAATATTGGCCGCCGCAGGAACAGGCGTGGAACGTATTTCATTCGCATCGTGAGAGACCACCATTTCATCGTCATAACGGGTATCTACCATTGGTTTAAAAATCTCTACGTTAAGTTTGGCGAACTTTGCCCGCTTTAAACGGCGTATCAATTCCTCGGTCTTACCAGAAAACATAGACCCAGCGATAACTTCTATCCAACCGAACTGTTCCTTATGGTTAACTGTATTTTCGAGAAACATTTTGTAATTTTAGAGACTAATTTAGAAAATCATCGTTAAATTTTCTGTCGTTTATTTTGATTCGGAACGAAGGAAAAATTCAAAGTAAAGTATAATTAAACTTTCAATTTTAAACGAAGTTATGCGCAAAAAGAGACAAAAAAAAGCAATCAATGATTTTTTAAAAAGTCTCTTGAACTAAAATAAGCCGTTTTTTCGTTCTAGATTATAGAATGCTAAAGTTATTTGAAAAAGAGACCTTAATACCATGAAATAGATTAATTTGTAAGCTATAAAGTTACGGTGGTCAGGGAGAAATAGTAAATAGTATAATAGTCACTTATCCTAACTGCGAGCAGAAGATAAAAAGCCTTAGATGAAAAGAAAGTTAAAACAGGAATTGGTAAAAATGTCTACGGACATTATCACATCTAGAGATATAAATGAAATTACGGAACTCTATGAGGCCGCTAAAAGGCTATACGAAAAAATAGCTGTGCTTAAATTCATTGAGGAAGAACTAAACGATATCCAAGTTGATGTTTCTAAGAGTGTCATTGCAGAGAAATTTGAGCAAATGGCAGGAGCTGTTTTGAACGCTAATGCCTCCGTACCGGAAAATAATCCGCACGAAGAGGATATTATGACTCCCGGTATGGATACGATTAAAGACATGGTTTCAGAAATGCCTAGTTCTGAGAATTTAGAAGATGTGCTTGGCGAGTTTATGGGAAAACCAGATTTAATGAAGAACGATAAAGAGTTGTTCATGCCTTCTAATGAAACCATTGAAGCCGCTCAAGAAGCTCCAAAATCATTAAATGACCGACTCGGAAATAAAGATTTAAAAGTAGACTTAAATAACAGGTTGGCTTTTGTAAAACATCTTTTTAACGATAGTACAGAAGATTACAATCGGGTATTGTCACAGTTAAATACTATTGATACGGAAGAACGTTCAGTAGCATTCATAAAGAATATGGTAAAACCTGATTATAATAATTGGGAAGGAAAAGAAGAGTACGAATTGCGTTTTATGGAACTGATAGAACGAAGGTTCGTTTAATTTGTTCGTAAGATTTAAAATAGCGCCCAACAGAAGTGTTGGGTTTTTTATGTGCAACAGCTATGCTTAAATGATTGGCAATACAAATCAAATGAAGGCAAAAAAACTTCTTTACTATTTATCGACTGGGATTTTAACGGCTATTATGTGCTTCTCGGTTTTCAATTATTTCTTTAACCATGAGATGATTACTGGTTTTTTCGAGAGTATGGGCTATCCTACGTATCTTATTTACCCTTTGGCTATAGCTAAAATATTAGGTTTAATAGCTATTTGGGGCAATTTCTCCAAATGGTTAAAAGAATGGGCATACGCTGGTTTCTTCTATGATGTGGTCTTAGCATTTTTTGCACATTGGATGATTAGTGATGGTCAGCATTTGTTTGCGGTCATTGCTTTTTTTGCAATTTTGATATCGTATTTTACGGGAAAGCAAGTAAGGCCTTAACTTTGTCCTATGGGAAAGTTATATTTGGTGCCAACGCCAATTGGTAATTTAGAGGATATTACCCTTAGAGCTATACGTATACTTAAAGAGGTAGATTTAATTTTAGCAGAAGATACACGTACTAGCGGAAAGCTACTACAGCACTTTGATATTGCTACCCAAATGCATAGTCATCATATGCACAACGAGCATAGAAGCATTGCTAATCTTATAAGTAAACTAAAAGCCGGGGCTACGTTAGCGCTAATTTCAGATGCGGGAACACCAGCAATTTCCGATCCAGGATTCCTGTTGACCCGAGCTTGTTTGGAAAATGACATTGCCGTAGAATGTTTGCCAGGACCAACCGCCTTTGTACCTGCTTTAGTCAATAGTGGGCTGCCAAACGATAAGTTTGTCTTTGAAGGTTTTCTTCCTGTTAAAAAGGGAAGACAGACTAGATTGAAGCTTTTGGCCGAAGAAACAAGAACAATAATTTTCTATGAGTCTCCTCATAAGTTATTAAAGACCTTAGCTAATTTTGTGGAATATTTTGGGGCAGACAGACCCATATCGGTATCACGGGAGCTAACCAAATTATATGAAGAAACGGTAAGAGGAACTGCAGCAGAAGTGCTTAATTATTATACCGAAAAGCCGCCTAAAGGAGAAATAGTGATTGTTGTTGGCGGCAAGAAATAGTTTCTTACATTGAACCCATGTTAGCACCATGGATTATCTCTGCATTTACGGTTATAGCCGTTTATTATCTAGACCGATGGGAGAACAAGCACGTTAAATCCTTGTTTGATTGGGTGCCCGCAATTCTTTTGGCCTATATTATTCCTGCCATTGTCTCTTATGTTTTGAATGCTGACTATTCTCAGGCAAGTATCCATAATTTCAGTAAGGACTATTTTATACCCTTGGCCATTATAGCTGTAATGAGTAGTTTGTCCTTAGGTCAACTAAAAGCAATTGGGTTAAAACCAATAGTGGTATTTGCCGCTGGGTCTTTATTTATAGCGGTATTTCCCGTATTGTTAATGTGGTTGTTTGCCGATACGGAACTTATTTCAAAAACTATAGTATCCGAAAGTTATTGGATGGGAATACCACCAATTGTTGGTAGTTGGATTGGTGGTAGCACCAGTCAATTGGTTTTAAAGGAACTAGTGGAATGCCCAGAGAATATCTTCCTTACCGTACTGGTAATGGATAATATTCTGGTCAACGTATGGACTATTCTCATGTTTCAAGGTATCAAGAAAAGTGACAAGCTCAATTCATGGTTCAAGATATCCGATATCGCTATTCCTGAAGATATTCGTGCTGAAAAAGGCGCAAAACTGAACCCTTGGCTAAGTGCATTCATACTTCTTGGGTTAGTGGTACTAACTAATTTTTTAATCGAAAGTTTTGTGGTTAAAGTGGTATTGCTATCCTTCTTAGGTTTGGCGTTGAGTAATTTTATCCCGCAATGGAATTTTAAATTCGCTTTAAAAACAGGAGGTATTTTAATAATAATCGTGATGGCCGTTTTGGGATTAAAATTACAGTTGGCTACTCTAGGCTTTAATACCCAATTTCTTGGTTTCCTTGTCGTTTGGTTAGTGGGGCATTTCATATTTATGTTACTTATTGCCAAATTACTAAACGTAAATATGGCCTGGGTACCTATAGCCAGTATGGCCAATGTAGGTGGTATTGCCACTGCTCCTGCGGTAACGGCTGCATATAATATAAGATGGATGCCACATGCCATTGTTCTGGCTATCCTAAGTATGGCCACAGGTACTTTTTGGGGTATGTTAACGATATGGTTGTTAAAGCGTTTCATGACTTCCTAGAAAAAACCAATGAAGAAATTACTCTCAGAAATTAGAGCTTGTCAAGTATGTGCGGCACACCTGCCATTAGAGCCTAGACCTATTATCACTGGAAACCAGAATTCAAAAATTATATTGGTGAGTCAGGCGCCCGGTAAGAAAGCACATGACCATAACAAGGCTTGGGACGATCCCAGTGGAAGAAAATTAAGAGAGTGGTTGGGCGTTACCGAGGAACAATTTTACAATCCCGATAATTTTGCGGTGCTTCCTATGGGCTTCTGTTTTCCTGGCAAAGCTAAAACGGGAGATTTACCTCCTCGCAAAGAATGCGCTCCATTGTGGCACGATTTGGTTTGGGAGCAATTCAAAAATGTACAATTAATTCTCTTGATCGGTAAGTATGCCCAAGACGAATATTTGAAAGAAAACTCAAAGAAAAATTTGACGGAAAACGTAAGGTCTTTTCAAGAGTTTCTTCCTACCTATTTTCCGGTACCACATCCTTCGCCTGTAAATCATTTTTGGCGGGCTAAGAATCCTTGGTTTGAAGATGAGGTTGTGGGAGAATTAAAAGAATTGATTAGTGCAATTATGAGCGAAGTGAAATAGGGTATTTTAGTTAAAACCACTAATGCCGCAAATTGAGTTAAAAGTCAAATTGTTTTTTAGAATTTCTTAAAGCTGTTTAAGAAAGAAAAACATAACAGTTTAACGAAATTTTCTTCAAATATTCTGAATTTTAGGTGTTAATCTGTCAGAAATATTAGATTTAGTGTTTTATGTTTAGATATGTGGCCACGTCATTATTTGTTGATTTCATGTTTCTTGCTTAGTAATCTTGTTTTATCACAGTTGGGGAATGAACACTGGCTTCCCCCTATTCACGCAAGATCTTCTCAGCAAGTAGGAGATCATTATATCTATTTATCAACTCCTTCACCGAATCCTTTTCAGGTTACATTATTTTATGATAACACTACTGTGAATAGAACTATATCATCTGGAAACCCTACTCGTATATTTATAGGAAATACCAAACCATCACCAATTTTCACAGGAGACTCTGAGTTAAATACGCCCTTATCAAAAGGAATTAGGATTTTTGGCAGAGAAGAGTTTTACGCTAGTTTTAGGGTGCAATCTAGAGCCCAAGCAGGTTATTTGACTACTAAGGGAGCAGATGCGTTGGGAACTTCTTTTCGTTTAGGAAGTTTGCCACAGAGTTCAGAAGTTCAAGACAAGAATTTTTTTGCTAGTATTATGGCAACTGAAGACAATACAACTGTAACCATTTTAGATTTTGATGCAATTATTTTAGAAGGACCTAACGCCCCAACAGAAGATTTAATTACCGTTGTTTTAAATCGTGGCGAAAGCTATACCGTTTCGGGCTATACAACAAGCAATGTTAATTACAGTGGATTTATTGGAGCTCAAGTATTATCAGATAAACCCGTTGCAATAAATACTGGTAATGCTTTAGGAGGGTTCCAAGGGCAAACGCGGGATTTTACCATAGATCAAATTGTGTCCCTTGAAAATGTTGGAAACGAATATATTGTTGTAGAGGGCAACGGTAATGCTATTACGGAGCGCCCTATGGTAATTGCAACCATGCCAAATACACAGATTTTCGTAAATGATGAATTTTTCGCAACTCTTTCCGATGCAGGAGATTTTGTGCTTATTCCAAATTCAAGATATCAAGGGGCATCACATAAAAACATGTATATAAATTCTTCTAAAGATATTTATGTGTATCAATTTCTAGCTGGCGAAGATAATGAAGCTACTGTAGGAATGAACTTTATACCTCCTTTGAGTTGTTTTTTTCAAAAAGAAATAGATTTAATTCCCGATGTAGATAAGATTGGAGAAACTTCCTATCAGGGAGATATTATTGCAACAGTGCAAGCGGGAAGTTTGCTCAGTGTTAATAATCAGGAGATAACAGAGTCACCGGAAAATGTTATTGGTACGGATGAATGGGTTACATATAGACTAAGCGGATATAGGGGTAATGCTAAAGTGACTGCTACAGGGCCATTAGCGGTTGGTATCTTCGGATTTAATGGAAACGCTGGCTTTGCAGGTTATTACTCGGGATTCGGGGCAGTTCCTAAAGATTCGGAAACCGCTGTTTGTTCTGAAGGATTAACGGATTTATTTGAGTTGTTGGATGGTAATCCTACAGAAGGCGGCGTATGGACAGGGCCTGATGGAAGTTTTCATTCTGGTTTTTACAATCCTGAAATCGATAGTTTGGGGAACTATAATTATTTCTTGGATAGCGAATGCGCTATTATAGACGTAAACTTAATGGTTTCTGAGGAAATTGTCCCTAAAAGTGCAGGTGAGTCCAATACTATTACACTTTGTAGGGAAGATAGACCAATAGACTTGTTTTCGGTATTGCTGGGCAATCCGGATACTGGTGGAGCGTGGGTAGACGCATCCGGAGTTATTTTTGATGGAATAATTAATCCGATGACTTTTGAAAGTGGTGTCTTTACCTATGGTATTTATGATAACCTTCCTTGTCCCGTGGTCGAAGCCACTATTGAAGTTATTATTTCCTCTGCGCCAGAAGCCATAGAGATTAAAAGCTCAGAACCTTTGATATCTAGCAGTCCTGCCGTCTTAAGTGTTTTAGCTATAGGCGGTACAGGTAATTACGAGTATCGTTTAGATCAAGGACTTTGGCAAGACCAATCAGTTTTTAATAATGTAGGCAGTGGCACCCACACTGCCTACGTAAGAGATAAAAATGGCTGTGGAGAAACATTAACTGCAAAAATCGTTACGATTGTATATGATGCTTTTTTTACCCCGAACGGGGATAACATCAACGACTTTTGGAATATTAGGAACATAGATGAATCTTTTGAATTACAGATAACCATATTTGATCGTTATGGAAAATTCATTACCCAATTAAATCCTGATGGTCCTGGTTGGAACGGCACCTATAATGGCCAAAGATTATCCACGAACGACTATTGGTTTCAACTTAAATTTAAAGAAGAAGGGATTCCTAAAGTTTTCCGCTCTCATTTTACATTGAAGCGATAAAATCTGGGATGATTCCAGAAAAGGTTTGACTAATAAGTCATAGAACTGTAGAAAGGGTAATGTGCTAGAATAATTTAAGAATTCCCATACGCCTTTCATGAAAGAAAAATACCAAAATAATAATGGTTTTCACAATAAGTTGAAACACACAGAGCACTATCAAACGAATTGATTTGTAGATGTACTTTCCAGAGAATTTTGGTAGTATGTTGATTTCCGGATTCATAATTTATGAGAAGAAATCATTCAAATTATTTCTTAGGAAGGTAGAATTAATTTAAAAAACTATAACAGCCATCGAGAACTCGATAAGCCCAAAAAATTGATTTTGAATAAGTTAACTTAATATTTTTGTTGCATGAACTATATCATCAAAATATCCCACCAGTTAACAGATTCGTTTATTTACTTAAGTTGTAAAACTTTTAATTTGAAATTCTATGTTTTTCAAAGTCAAATAGAAATTGTTCATTTTTCCCTATTTTCAATTCAATGATATCCTTATAAATGGAGTCGAGCTTTGTTTGACGTTCTAAACTTCCTAATTTCTTAACAAATATAATTTCGTGGTATCCTTCTGGCCAAGTGTTGGTGATTTCACTTTGGAAAGGAATAGACCCAAAATTCTTGGAAGTACAGGCAATCTGTTTTTCTAGGCTCAATTGCTTTCTTAATCTTACGGCAATTTGGTAACTGTTAGGAATATTGCCATACTGCTTATAGTACACCGGCGAAACGTATATGCTATCTGTGTTGGTCAACAAAATTTTCTGAAAATCTCCAACATATTTCTTTTTAGCCTCTATTTGATCTACCAAATGATAAGAAATTAGATAAGGTCCATAAATACGATTCCCGCAGCTCATTAAAAGGACAAAAAGAATAAATGAACACAAAGCTTGAGAAAGGCTTTTTATGCTAATACACTGACCCATCATGTTTTCCTTTCTCCCATCCATGTTTTCCTAAATATTGGTTGGCACTATCCACGGCACCTTCTTCAATATCCGTTCCTTGGCTATCGTTCCAACGGTTAAGGTATCCAAATAGGGAAATAACGCCCAGCATTTCTACAATTTCCCCTTCGTCCCAATGGGTATAGAGTCGCGCTTTAATTTCTGCATCAACCGCGTTGGGTACTTGAGATGCCTGTAAGGAAAAATCCAGTGCAGCACGTTCTGCCTCTGAAAAAGCAGGGTGAGTTCTATATTCCCAAATATTATCTAGCTGTTCCTGTTCAGCTCCATAACGTTCCGCAGCACGTATGGCATGTGCTTGGCAATACCTGCAACCTGTGGCATTACTACTTACCCAGGCAATCATCCGTTTTAAGGCTGAGGTTACCCGGCCTTCATTGGCCATTACGGCCATATTAAGGTTTATAAATGCTTTGGAGATTGCTGGTCTGTGTTGCATGGTTAGAATAGAATTTGGACAGAAACCAAGCGTTTCGTTAAAGAATTTGGCCAATTCTGCGGTTTCTGGGCTATGGCTAGGGTCAAGCGGTTTTACTAAAGGCATTTTAAAAATTTAGAAGTTAGAAGTGTGAATTTAGTACTACACATGGTCATCAAGCCTTTTAACAGCTATCAAATTGTTGTACTTTTATTCCTTACAAGAAACAAAAAATTATGGGTACAACAAATCATATCAGCACCAAATGGTTAGGGAATATGGCTTTTGAGAGCAATAACCCTTCAGGACACAGTTTAAAAATAGATATAGCCAAAGAAGATGGTGGAGACAGCAGTGGATTAAGGCCAAAAGCGCTCATGCTTTCTTCATTGGCAGGCTGTTCTGGATTGGATATTGCAGGACTCATCAAGAAAATGAAGTTAGAGGTCGATGAATTTCATATAGAAACCATAGCCAACCTTACCGATGAGCATCCGAAGTATTATGATAGAGTAGCGATTGAGTACCATTTTCACGGAAGTAATCTTAAAGAGGATAAATTACAACGAGCGGTAGATTTGTCCATAGAGAAATATTGCGGGGTAATGGAAATGTTCAGACGCTTTGCCGAGTTAGAGATTAAAACGGTGTTTCATAACAAGTAAAAAAGTTCAAGCGCAAGTATCAAGTTCAAATTCAAAGTATGACGGATAAAAAATTTGATTTAGAAGATAGACTTGTTGATTTTGCGGCAGCTATTGTTATATTTTGTAAAGATTTGCCTTCTGATATGACGGGGCAGTATTATGGAAATCAATTATTAAGGTCTGGTGGCAGTTCTGCCTTAAATTTTGGTGAGGCTCAAGGAACGAATACTAAAAGAGATTACATTAATAAAGCAAGCATTTGTCTTAAAGAACTAAAAGAATCAAGAGTAAACCTGAAAATCTTACATAAAGTTGAATACGGTATTACTAGTAAAAGGGATAACTTACTTGATGAAGTAGAACAACTTATTCGAATTATTGCAACAATAATTAAAAATAAAAAATAAAGTGTTGAGTCGGCTTTTGCATAAATGGACTTGCACTTGATACTTGAACTTGCACTTACAGAATGCGCTGGACCATAAAACCTAAACCTGAACAATCTAAAATCAACCAATTAGCTGCTGAGCTTAACGTTAATCATTTGGTGGCGCAATTACTTTTGCAGCGCGGTATAACAACCTTTGATGAAGCAAAAAAATTCTTCCGCCCGCAGCTTTCTGATTTACACGACCCGTTCCTTATGAAGGATATGGATGTTGCCGTAGAAAGGATAGAAACTGCGATTACAAATAACGAGAACATCTTAGTTTTTGGAGATTATGATGTTGATGGCACCACTGCAGTAGCGTTAGTGTCTTCTTATTTATTAAGTTACTACCCCAATGTGGCCACGTATATTCCCGACCGTTACGATGAGGGTTATGGGGTGTCTTATAAAGGAATCGATTTTGCAGAGGACAACGGTTTCTCACTCATTATAGCACTGGACTGCGGTGTAAAAGCAATTGAGAAGGTGACCTACGCAAGAGAAAAAGCAATTGATTTTATTATCTGCGATCATCACAGACCGGGTAAAAACTTACCGGAAGCGGTAGCAGTTTTAGATCCAAAAAGAGATGATTGTGCTTACCCTTATGATGAATTGTGCGGTTGTGGTGTAGGTTTTAAGTTAATTCAGGCCTTAGGTTCCCAGAAAGGGGAAACAATCAACGATGTAATACAATACCTTGATTTAGTGGCTACTGCAATAGGAGCGGATATTGTTCCAATAACTGGAGAGAATAGAATTCTAGCGTATTGTGGCCTACAGGTTATCAATGAGCAACCGCGAACAGGTTTTAAAGCTATTATTGATCAAATAAACAAGACTACGCTTACCATCACAGATGTGGTCTTTATAATTGCCCCAAGAATTAATGCAGCAGGTAGAATGAAGCACGGGCAGCATGCCGTTAATCTCCTCGTAGAAACCGATTTGAATAAAGCTTCCAAGTTTGCTGCCGAGATTGAAAAATTTAATACGGACAGGAGGGGGTTGGACCAAGAAATTACGCAAGAAGCATTGGTTCAAATTCAAGAAAACGATGAGGAGCAAGGATTCACTTCTGTAGTATATAAAGATACATGGCATAAGGGTGTGATTGGAATAGTGGCATCGCGTTTAACGGAAACATACTACAGGCCAACTTTGGTATTTACTAAAAGTGGTGATAAGTTGGCGGCATCTGCACGTTCGGTCAAAGGTTTTGATGTGTACAATGCGCTAGAAGGTTGTTCGGACTATATAGAGCAGTTTGGAGGCCATAAATATGCAGCGGGCTTAACCTTGACACCGAATCAATACCATAACTTTAAACATCAATTTGAAAAGGTGGTAAAGGAAACCATTGACCCACAATTACTGACACCTGAGATAACAGTCGATGCCCTTTTGGAATTAAAGGATATTACGCCAAAATTATTGCGCATTCTTAACCAATTTGCCCCTTTTGGACCGGGGAATATGAGTCCAGTTTTTATGGCGGAAAATTTAGTGGATACCGGTTATGCAAAAGGGGTAGGGCAAGAAGAAGCGCACTTAAAACTAGCAGTAACACAACAGGACAGTTACAAAATTGGGGCAATAGGCTTTAATCTTGGTGATAAGCTAAACCTAGTAACAAGCAGAAAGCCCTTTAGTGCCGTATTTTCTATTGATGAGAACGAGTGGCAAGGTAATGTAAGTCTTCAATTAAAATTAAGAGACATCAAATGAAGATAGAACATTTGGCCATTTGGGTAACTGATTTGGAGCGGACACGTAACTTTTATGAGCGTTACTTTGGGGCTATTGCAGGAGCCAAATACCATAATCCCACAAAGAAGTTCTCCTCGTATTTTTTGAGTTTTAAGGAAGGTGCTAGATTAGAATTAATGCAGAAACCAGATATTCCAGGGATGACCGATGCTTTACAGGAATATTTGGGGCTTAGTCATTTTGCCGTTGCCACTGGCTCCAAGGAAAAAGTAGATGCTTTAACCGAAGAATTAAGAACGGATGGATATTTGGTGGTTGGAGAACCAAGAACAACAGGTGATGGGTACTATGAGAGTGTTGTTCTAGACCCAGAGCAAAATAGAATTGAAATTACAATCTAGTAAATGAGTAAAGCAATAGACCCGTATGCCGCCTTACGTTTTAAGGAGTTCAATATATTTTTAGGCGTCCGTTTTGCAATGGTTTTTGCTTGGTCCATGCAATTTATTGTTATTGAATGGCAGGTATATTCCATGACCAAAGACCCACTTTCTTTAGGTATCATAGGATTAATGGAGGTAATACCTGCGGTGGGCATGGCTTTGTTCGCAGGACATATTGTAGACCAAAAGGAAAAACGCAATCTTTTAATTAAATGCATCCTTGGTTTTTCTATAGTTAGTTTTGGACTTTTTATACTCAGTTTACCGAGCATGGAGGCTAAAATGGATACGAAGACCATTTTGTATGGCATCTATTTTTTGGTGTTCCTAGGGGGTTTAGTAAGAGCTTTTTTAGGCCCAACAATTTTCTCCTTAATAGCTTTAATTGTTCCGAAAAGAATTTACCCTAATGCCGCGACTTGGAGCAGTTCTACATGGCAATTCGCATCCGTTTTGGGTCCGGCGCTGGCCGGTTTTTCCATTAGTTTAATAGGAGTACATTGGTCAATGTGTGTCATCTTTGGTTTCTCTATTTTGGCATTACTGCTCCTATTGAAAATTCCAAAAAAACCTATTCTAAATCCAAAAATAGGAGAACCCGTTTTTCAGAGTTTAAAGGAGGGTTTACAATTTGTTTTTAGGACAAAAGCTGTTTTTGGAGCCCTGACTTTAGATATGATCGCTGTACTTTTTGGTGGTGCTGTGGCCCTACTACCGGTATTTGCACAAGATATTCTCCAAGTAGGTTCCGAAGGGTTTGGTATTTTAAGGGCGGCACCTGCCGTAGGAGCATCTATTACCATGTTAGGTTCTACAAGATTTCCACTACATAGAAATGCCGGTAAAAAGCTACTTTGGGCAGTAGCAGGTTTTGGGATATGTATTATTGTTTTCGGCTTATCGCCATATTTTTGGGTATCGGTAATAGCATTATTCTTAAGTGGAGCGGTAGACGGGGTATCTATGATCATTCGCCAAACCATTCTTCAATTAAAAACTCCAGATAATATGCGGGGTAGGGTAGCCTCGGTAAATTCCATGTTCGTAGGTTCTTCTAACGAGCTCGGAGCTTTTGAAAGCGGGGTAACGGCAAAACTAATGGGAACAGTTACAGCAGTAGTGTTTGGAGGTGCCATGACCCTTTTAACGGTAGGTGTTACTGCTTTTGTTTCTCCTTCTTTTAGAAGATTAGATTTGCAAAAAGATATTGATGCCCATGAAAAGGAAGCCTAACCAAACAAATAATTTTTTAGAAAAATAGTAGCGTAAATAATTTGATCAACGCTTTACTAAAGGAAACTAAGGTGGGCTTTCGCCACGGTTATTTAATCTTTTTGGTATTTCTTTAGCGTTAAGGTGTTGCCATCAAATTCAGCATAAGTGTAGTACTTGATCCAATCGCCCAGATTGGTATATTTTGATTTACCGTTCAAATCAATTTCTAATGGAAGGTGACGGTGTCCAAAAACAAAATGATCATAATGCTGTGTTTCCAACTTCCTTTTAGCATACTGCACTAGCCATTCTTTGTCTTCCCCTAAAAATTTTGCGTCTTCGTCTCCAGAGATAAGTTTGTTCTTTACGGAGAAATATTGTGCCATCCGTACCCCCCAATCTGGGTGTAGCCATCGGAAGAACCATTTAGCAACAGGGTTGGTAAACACTTTTTTCATTCGTTTGTATCCCTTGTCATGGGGCCCAAGGCCATCTCCATGACCTATGAAAAAAGAGGTGCCGTTAATTTTATAGTGTTGGGGCTTATGAAAGACAGGAATATTCAGTTCTTCTTCAAAATAACCGTTCATCCATAAATCATGATTGCCTACAAAGTAAAATATAGGGATTCCTGCATCCGAGATTTCGGCTAATTTCCCTAAGGTTCTTGTAAAGCCTTTTGGTACTACCGTTTTAAATTCCATCCAGAAATCGAACAGATCACCAAGTAAAAAGATAGCACCAGCATCCGTTTTTATTTCATCTAACCAGGCTACAAACTTTTTCTCTCTGGGATAACTGGCCTCCATGGTAGGTGCTCCCAAATGATTATCACTGGCGAAATATACTTTTTTCCCTTTGGGTAGTTCTAAAGTTGTCATACGAGTTTACAAATATAACGGAATAGTATTTTGCTCTGGGAAAAGCGTCAACTTTCATTTCTAAAGAGCAAAGCATCCTTTTAATTATAAACTATTTTGATAAAGCTAAACGGTAGGCATATAGTTACCGCAATAAAATTAGATAAATGAATAACGATATTAAGACTATTGAAAATAAGATTAAGGAAATAATCGAGAAGAATGAAGATTCCATAAGGGGTTTTGAAAAGGCGGCGGAAAACGCAAAAGAAATAGGAATTAAGACCTATTTTGAAAATAGAGCAAATCAGCGTAAGCTTTTTGTAAAAACATTGCATAATGCAGTCCCAGAACTAAAAACCGAAGATGCGAATAATGACGGTACTACCAAAGGAAGTATGCACAGGGCTTGGATGGACGTAAAAGCATTTTTCTCTGGAGATAATGATGAAGCCATGTTGGAAGAGGCGGTACGAGGAGATAAGTCCGCCGTATCAGAATACAATAAAATGCTGGCAGAAACAATGGTGCCCCATAGGGTTAAAGAAATTATTAGAGAACAGAGAGACACCATACAAAATGATTTAGAAACTTCTAAAATATTAGAGGAGATAGCGTAAAAAACCTGTTACATAATAAGAACAAAAAATCGGAGCCCTAAAAGTTCCGATTTTTTTATGCTTAACAAGCCAAATAGTTTATTACTTGTTATCGCTTGCAAACCACTCTGCAAAAGAGGTTTCTGTCTCTTGTAGTTTTAAGGAAAATAACTTTATGTTCTCCGGAAGACGAGCTGTTATTTTGGCCGCAAAATCTATGACCATATTTTCACTTGTGGGCTGGTAATCTGCTAAAATAACATTATGCCCTCTATCCGTTAGCTCCTTGGCCAACTCTACATGGGGCGTATTCTTGTTAAAGACCGTTGCATGATCAAACTTATTTACAATTTCTTCCTTGACTATTTTTTTTAAATCACCAAAATCTATGACCATACCTAACTTAACATGAGCAGTATCCGTTATGGGCGTGCCTATTACCGTTACGGAAAGTTTATAGCTATGGCCATGCACATTTCTACATTTTCCATCATAACCGTATAGGGCGTGACCTGTTTCAAAATTAAATTGCTTGGTGATTCTAATAGTTGACATTACGATATAATTAGCTCCCAAAGGTAGGAATTCTTGTGGAAGGGGATAGGTTTAATATAACAATGCTTAGCTACTACGATATAATAAATAGGACCCGCCAATAACTAAAAAGGGTGAGGCGACCATTAACAGGATAACACTCCATCTATATAGTCCCCAAAAAGAAACCGTTCTTGCTTTTTCAGGGTTAGTTCTATCATATATCAGCTGTACTTTTTCTCCTATTTCGTAAGCAGGAGGGCTAGAACTTATACCGCTTTTAAACCTTTGTTTGTTTTGTGACCTATCGGTAAATTCAAAAACCGGAGTATACATTGTACTACCATCACTCCTGTGTGTAGAAAATTCAATGACCACTGCCGTTGTCCTTATTCCTTTCTCCACAAGGTTTTGAGTTTTCTGAAATTGAGTAAATGCAATATAGGCTAGGAATGTGCCAATAAGAAAAAGAAAAGCATAAAAGAGGATCCACAGCATAACTTTATTCTTACGCATCCTTTTTTAACGCTTGAACTTACGTCTGGTTCTTACTCTGTTCACAAAATAGATTACTACTACGAACAAGGCTAGGATTGGGAAAACAAGATCACCGTTTAAAAAATTGAAAAACTCCATTAGAATAAATTTAGAAATAGAACGAAAAGCCCCAAGGATTAGTATTCCCAAATTGCAGCTTTTATTGTTTCAGCACGTTCTGTTACATCTTTTGTCTTTGCGGACCATATTTCCTTACCTGAATTCTCATGTTTTTTCGTTTCCAAGACAAAGATCAATGCTTTGATTTTAATGTTATTTGAATATTACTTTTTAAACTTAGAAATGGCATTTTTGGTAAAATCCGAAAGCGCTAATTTTCCGGTTATGGCAGCACGTTCTAAAAGCAGTTTATCCCAATGCGAAGTATTTTTCCATAATACTTTTTTTAACTCCTCCAATGCATCTGGGTTGTACGCAGCAAGTTTTTGCGCAAAGAAATCCAGCTCCTTGTCTAGTTCCGTTATGTCGTCGAATACTTTTGAAAACAACCCCTTTTCTTTTACCCAGTAAGCATTTTTCCACTCGGTGGGTGCAAGGCTAAGCTCGGAAATTGCCGCAGCACCTATTTTCCTTTCCACCGCTGGCGCAATGACCAATGGAGCTATACCAATGGATAGTTCAGATAAACGTATGGCAGAAGCTTCCGTGGCAAAAACATAATCACAGGCAGCTGCCAGACCAACGCCACCACCAACGGTCTTTCCCTGTACGCGGCCCACAATAATTTTGGAACACATTCGCATGGCATTAATAACGTGCGCAAAGCCACTAAAAAAGACTTTACCTTCTTCCAGATTAGAGACCGCTACGAGTTCATCAAACGATGCTCCGGCACAAAAGGCTCGGTCTCCTTCAGATTTTAAAACGATAACCGAGATGTTGCTATTTTCGGAAAGCTTGTCCAGTTCGGCGGTTAAACGGCCCAGTAGTTCCGAAGTAAATGAATTACTAGCTGGGTGACCAAACTCCACGACGGCGACCTTGCCATCAATTTTGGTGTACAAGCTTCCATTTTCCCTGTTGGTTCCCATATATTTTCATTTAAGGGTTATATAGTCGATTACGCTGCGAAATTAAATAGGGTTAGACCCTTTTCAAAATTACATGTTTTGCAATAAGGGTCGAAACTTTTTTCTAAACTTCCAAACCAAGGCCCCACCCCTTATCACCATCCAAACGGTAAAGGCAATCCATATTCCGGTTAAATCCCACTCTAGGTATTTGCCCAGGAAAAGTGTGGGAACGAAACCTAAAAAAGTAGCGGATAAAAGGGTGTTTCTGAGGTATTTCATTTCTCCTAAACCTTTAAATAATCCATCCAGAACAAAGGCTAAGGTATTCATGGGTAGTCCAAGTATCACTATAAAGAATATGGTGTAGAAGGTATTTAGTACTAGTGTTTCTTTAGAGAAAAGACTACCTATCGGATAATAAAATATAAATCCAAGCCCCATTAAGATCAGACTTACGAATAATCCGTACAGGGTAATTTTCTTTGCTAAGAACCACAATCCGTTATAGTCTTTAGCACCTAAAAGTTTGCCTCCCATAATATTACCGGCAGCTCCATAACCATCAATGAAGAAAGCCGAAAATAACCAAATGTTTATAGCTATGGTATGGGCGCCAATATAGACATCACCCAGAGCTGTTGCTTCCCTGACTGCAAGAATTAAGGCGGTATTTAAAGCGATAGCCCTAACGAATAGGTTAAGACTCATGATGACCAAGCGCCCCAGTTCTGGATGAACGGGAAATTTTAGCTTAAGGCTAATATCTGTTTTGGTAAGTAACAATATAAAAGCCATTATGGCCATAATAGCTTGTGCGATTAAACTGGCATACGCTGCACCATCTAGGTATAGTGGTTCTAGGAGACCATCAATTCCATAAACTAGGATTACATCCAAGATTACATTTAAAACTGCGCCGGTTATTGCGATAACCATAGGCCAATACGTATTTTGAAGCCCTCTAAAAATACCCATCACCGCAAATACGAAAAGTGTTAACGGAAAGCCCCAAACCCTAATGCTATAGTAGCTGATACAGTAGTTTAAAATCTTACCCGAGGCATTTAGGAGTTGAAAAATTTCCTCAACAATAAATACAGTAGAAAGTAGTATTACAATACTCAGCCCTATATTAAGAAAAATTGCTTGCGCTGGTAATGTTTTTACCTCCTCTAATTTTCCCGCTCCTAGATATTGAGAAATAATTGCGGAGATAGCACTTCTGGTTTGTCCAAGAATCCATATTAGCATGGATAGAAAAGAACCTACAATACCTGCCGCCGCCAAGGATTCTATACCATCAACAGGAATATTACCCACTATGGCAGTATCCGTTATGGATAGTAGGGGTTCTGCAATTCCTGCTATGGTGGCGGGAATGGCAAGTTTGTTTATTGTTTTAAAGTTGATGATTGTCTTCAAGAAATAATATTAAAGCACTAATTCGTAACAATGAAAAGGGTGTTTGCTTTGGTCAAGCAGATAAATGTCTTGCAATTTTTGGTAGCCCCTAGTTTCATAGAATTTTTGATTTCGTTTATTCTGGCTAAAGGTATCTAAACGAACGGATAGGTAATGGTTGGTACGTGCATATTCTTCGGCAAAATTCATTAATTGTTGTGCAAAGCCCTTTCCTTGTTGAGAAGGGTGTACGGCAAGCCTATGTATATAAACGTTATTAAGCTGTGTGAGCCATTTTACATGTTGATATTCTTTGTCCATTACCGAAGAAATAACCATGCAACCGATGAGGTTGTTCCCTTCCTTTAAAACGTAGAGTTCTTTACGTTCCAAATCTGTTAAGAATTGTGCTTTATTTGGATAAGACGTGGTCCATTGAAATATAGCTTTGGACTCCATATGCAACCTACAGGCCTCGGTTAAATGAAGAATATCCGGAATTTGGGATATCTTTGCATGTTGAATCATAAAACGAATTTATATTAATTGTAAATTTAGAGGAATAATCAACAACTGTATTATGACTAATATTCTAGTTCCGATAGGTAATTCTGCCGAGGCACACCATACCTTACAATATGCTGTGGATTTTGCAACGGATTTTGGCGCCAATGTTTTTGTGATTGAAGTTTTTAATGCCACTTCTAAGACAGGAACGCTAGCCAATATTTCCAAGAAAATTGTGGAAAGTAGTAAAGAGCGTCTAAAAGAGGTAATCGCTCAGATTGATGCGAAGCAAACTGATATTAAAATCGCTTCTTACAATGGGGAGCTGGTAGATGGCCTACATGAAATAGATAAGGAGCTGGGTATAGATTTAATAATTTTGGCACCTAGGAGTCATGATATACAGGAAGAATTATTTTTAGGATATACTTCAGGTAGGATAATAAAACAGACAGATATACCCACATTGGTAGTTCCAAGGGGCACAACATACGTTCCTTTTAAGAATGTTTTGGTGGCGTTTAAATCTGGTATTCTGAAAAGAAAAAGAACCATAGACCCATTGGTTACTATTACGGATAAGCATAGGGCTACTGTTAACCTATTGTTGGTGAAGACTCCGGGTTACGCTGATGAAGATTTAATGGTCAATTCTTGTTTAATGGATATTAGCAGTCAACTCACCATAACTGAGAATGCAACCACATATCAAGGAGTTTTAGAGCACTTTCAGTCTAAACAGCCAGATTTGCTCTGTGTATTTAGGCGCAAGAGAGGATTTTTTAAGAAATTATGGGAAAAGAGTACTATTTTAAAAGCCGAGTTTTCTGCACCGGTTCCGGTACTTATCTTGAGTTCTAAGAAAGACTAATCAGGATTTTGATAGCATGTTAAAAAGTATTTCCTTTGCCGCGATGAAAAGGGGGATTAGCTCAGTTGGCTAGAGCGCTTGCCTGGCAGGCAAGAGGTCACCGGTTCGACTCCGGTATTCTCCACCAAGTATGACGGGGCTTCCAAGAAATTGGAAGCTTTTTTAATTTAGCGTTGCACGCAGATTGCACGCGGTTTTTAATGTGTTTTCTTTAAAGGGCTATGTACACAGCTAAGCAGTTTTATGACCATTTTCAAGTGAATTATTTTGATTATAAGCAATCAAATAATGAGTTCCTTCTGAGTAGAAGTTCTAAAGCGATGGAAAAGTTATGCAAAGATATCGTTGGCTATGATGAAAAATCTTATAAGAGAGCAATAAAGATTGATGTCCGTCTGACTTATTTGATGGCAGTTGATACTCTATTTGAGTTAGTATTTGCTTTGTTACCAGATAAAAAAGGAAACCTTAGAGACAAAGAAATTGTTTCTACCCTGTCAAGTGGGAAACAATATTATTCTGAACTCAGGGAATATGTTAATAATAGGGAGAGCAGATTTGATATTTTAAAAGACCAAGTTAATTATACCGGAGGTAAAAGCTGTACTGCCCTTCGCTATATTTTTTATGATGGACTCTTTGAAACGGAACATGAGAAAGAAATTGTTGAGAGTGTTGATGCTATATCTGAAGCTTTAAAATTCTTTGGAAAGGAGATAAACGAAAATCGGGATGAACTTAATGCCTACAAACATGGATTGAGGGTTGTTCCTTTTTTTAATACAATGTCCTTTAAAGACCCTAAAACTGGAAAAGGACTCGAAATTGACATGAGTGAATCCATAAGCTTTTTAACTGAAAACAAGAGTGAAAGGACAATCCATGCAAAACCACTTGATTATAAAAAAGACATTGCCCTAACAATCTACGTTACACATCTTATCAACAACATTATCGCATTAAGACAAAGACAACTTACTACTGCAAAAAACTTTCAAACAAGTATATCGGCCTTAAAAAAAACATCCCTGGATGAAGCAAGGAAATCGAATATACAAATGGGGAATTTCAAACTTAATTTACCTATTGCTTAAATCTTTTGCGAAGAGCCATCACAAAGAAAGTTATTAAGGTACCACCGATTAGGAACTCTACATTACGAGCGATTAACCAATAGCCGTTAAATGGGTTTTGTGTATCAATAATTGTAAATGGCATCGCTCCTTTAACACCTCTTTGGATTGCTTTCAATAGGTTAAAATCTATAAAGTAATAGATTATGCTAAAAGTACAAATTAAACAAATCAGACTTACTAGAGGCCGTTTGAAGCTCTGTGTATACCCTCCAAAAAAACCATAAAACCAATAAATAAACCATTGGAAATAATCTCTTTCATTCCAAAGGCTTTGTTGCCTTATTTTCATTTCACTTACATAGGCAAAACCTGAAAGTTCCCAGTTTTTACTATTGTCAAAGTTCTTTTTTAACTGGCGGTAATTATATTCCAAGTCACCGAGGCTATAATTTACATCATCGTCAAGGTAAATATTAGCTTCCCTTAAATAGAATTCTTCTCTTAGAATAATGCGGTCATTACCTTGCCAATTACAGTTTAAAAAAGCAGCGTCTTGAATATCACATTTATAAAATGAAATTGCCTTCATATTACATTGCCTAAACATGATATTGTTTTTGAATGCAAAATCAATAAATATCAAAATATTATTGGGAGTAGATTCTATGTTTTCAAATAATACTTCATTATCCCCAACGATGATTCTTTTAAAAACACACTTTTTAAAATTAGTATCAATGAAGTTGGCATCCGATTGAAAACTAGACCTATAAAAGTAGGTTTCATCCTTAAATGTCGTTTTATAAAAGAAAGTATCATTAAAAAACCCACATCTACTGAAAATGGCACTTCCTTTAAATAATGCAAAATTAAAGTTGGATTCAGATAAGAATTTGACCCCCAAAAAACTCGCGGTATTAAAGAAGGCTACAAATTTGAAATCTATGAAACCTAAAAAAGTAGAGTAGTCAAAATAAATAGATTCTTTAAATTCGGAAAGCTCACCTTCCTTCCAAAAATTAACATCTTTTTTTTTGGGATCATTCCTTTTTCTTGCAAAGTAATCCTCCTCGAATTCGGGAAAGACATATCCAATGAATTCGAAATCTTTTTTATCTATTTTATACTCGCGGATACGCCTCCAAAATTCAGCAACCTTATTTTTGTCCCACTTCTTTTCCCCTTTGGCATTGGTAGCATACCACTCGGATTTATCACTCTTGAAATAATTTTCTAACTCTTCGTTTTGCATGTTATGCCCTAGCTTTTCATCTAATAATATAATGGTATTTGGTTATATTAAGACCTTAATTTAGTCAATTGGTTTCGATAAAACCTTGTTCTCATGGAATATCCTCTGCATAGAATCCGCCTATTGGAAAAACACCTATCAACAAAAGAAGTCGCCTTGGTATTGTGCAAATCTACTAGTTGGGTAAGAATACATAAGAACCTGTTTGATTGGAAAAGGAAGGGTAGGCGAAATCTAAAATATGAACTTACTTCTGTAATTCAGGTTTATTGGAAGTACTACCATCAGAACCTTTTAAATCAAGACTTGTGGTAATACGGCCGTGTATCAAAGTTCTCGACAATATATTTTTGATCTTCAGCTTTTTTCAACTTAACAATACCATCCACCAAATATTCGTATTGTGGATTTGCATCATAATTTTCACCTTTCCAATAACTTTTTATTAAATGGATATTTTTATTGCGCTCATAGGCATCAATCCACTTTGAGTCTGCCTTGTGCACTTTGATAAAATCAACTTCTACTGGTGCAATGCGGAAATTTTTTCGATTAGAAAACATGTTTTTGAGCATGGTTCTACCATCGATATTGTCTTCGGCAAGAAATAAACAAGTGAACCTACTAGGGAGGTTAGAATCAATCAATCTTCTTATTTTTTCAAATTCTATTTCAAGCTCTGCAATCCTATGAATTTTTTCAATATCCGTATCTGAATAGAGTTTAGTGTTGGTGATGCCTAATCCAATTTTGAGGCCGTTTCTTGCCCAGTTCGATAAGGCAACATATTGAAATCTTGGCCCAACAAACCCAAGTTTCGTTGAATCCAAATCTGTTAAAAGACTATCTGGGTTAGCGTTGTAAAGTGGATATTCCTCATTCTTGAAGGTATGATAATGTGCTATTAAAGGTGATGTAAGTTGATTCGTATTTATAAGATTAAAACATACTAGAGGCTCATCTAAGTCAATAAAATAAATGAATTCTTTCGCTTTTAAGGAATAAAAAGATTGTTTGAGCATAATCAGGCAAGATATATCATATGATTCCTTTAGAATTCCGTTATTAATATGGATTTTAACCACCCAAAAGCAGCCTCTTGATCATACTTGATTTCAGGCCTCAATAAAGCCTCCATATCCCCGATAAAATTTGGGTCTTTTTCTTTTTCCTCAATATTCAACAAGAACTCCTTTTTGCTTGGCGGCTTGCCTACGGAAAAAGACATGTATTCATTGAAGCATTTTAGAATTAGTTCATGGTCTAATTCCAGATGCAATCTGGCATAGTCTAAATCGAAGAGGTCTCGCCCTTTGCTACGTTGGTATAATGCCCTCAATTTGGTGCCTAGTAATTCATTGATGTTATAAGTCCTGATGGAAGCACTTCCTGAAAACCACTCACTTTTTACTTCAAATGGGAATTCTACCCAAGGCAATACATTGAAGTGTTCCTTGCAATTGATTTCCAGCTTTAGCCTTCGGGGTTCTTCTTCATATTCCGAAGTGAAGCGGTAAAGTATCTTTGCACCATGGCCCTTTACTTGGGTTCGCCGATCTTGTTCAAAGAAATCTATTACTTCGCCGATACGCTTCATAATTGGTTTTATTGGCCCCTCTTTGATCTGTACTAGGTCGATATCCTCAGAATATCGTGGTGCGGGATTAAGATAAAGTTTGTGCAATGCGGTACCGCCCCTAAACGCTAGATTTTCATTTAAAAAATCATCTGAGAAAATTGCCACCAAAGCTCTACTAATGACCAAATCTTGTTCGACCTGGGCAAATTCTTTCCATGGGGCATATTCGCGCCATTGTGCTATGTATGGTTTTGGAATCATAAGTCGCTCTCCAATTTTAGATTAACATCGACTTTCCATTTGTTATCTACTGCGCCCGGACGTTGTTTTGAATTGGGCTGTAACAATACGGGATATATTTTTTGTTTTGCCAAGTCTTCAAAAATCTGTTCGCATAAACTATTATCTGCATCTATTTCGGAAATTAAAAATCCCAAACGTTGTAGTGTAGCTTTTTGGCTATACCAGTTCAACAAATCGGTCAAGTCGTCTGCGGTAACCGCTTCCAATAATTCTTCTATTGTGGAAAGCATCCGATTAAGTCCTCCTAATTTATTCTGATAATGAACAAGGTCGAGCAGCGTTAAAGCGGGACTTGAAATTTGATAAACTCCGGCATCCGACTTTTCGAAAAGGATGTTTTTTTTCGGCCATGCCGACGTGGTTAAAAATCGGATATCGAATGGCGGTTTTTGTATGTCCAAAGGTTTTGGTGCTTGTGTCATTACATAGTCCCGTTGAATTTGTTGATGGCTTGCACCATAGACCTTTGCCGCACTATAAAAACCCAAATAGTAGCTGCGTTCGAGGAATACAAAAAGTTTATGGATATAGAGATTTATAGGCAACTTTCCCAGATTGGAATACCTTGGCGTAAATATGACATAGAAATTCTGCCGGAGGTTAAAGACTTCCTTCTTTTCTATAAGGCGAGCCAATTCCCTTAGAATTGCAGTTTTCCCCTTGTCGGTTTCCTGCAACAGCTCATCCATAGAGAAGGCATATTCCTCTACGGACAAGAGTTTTTTAATGTATTCGGCAACCGTCATTGTAGTAATTATTTGAGCAATATACCGAAAAAAGGTATAACACTAAAATAAATACTACAAAATTTACACTTCTATTAATTATATAATTTAAGTAAATAGACAGAATCAATAAAAGTGATTCACGGAACGGATGCTTTTATAGAAAATATTGAGGGTCAATTTATTGAAAGACGCGAAAAACTCCTGAGGATACTATGTTACATGCTGGCTTTTCCATCCTGCTTTGTTCCTGAAGCGACGAAAACACCGCCACGGTTGAAAGAATCATCTACTTTGAAATCCGAGACTTTGGTCTTTTAAATATTGCCAAATTGGTCTGTCCACTTCTCCTTTTCCAATCCATTTGACAAATTGGCCTCTTAAACTTGGTTTTTCAAGATACCAGTCCAAAATCACGATTCTACCCTTTGGGCTTAACATTGACACCATGTTATCGATTATGTTCCGCCATTCTGGTAATCCTGAAAGTCCAAGGTCGCAAAAAATGGCGTCGATTTTAATTTGTCCTTTTCGCTCCGAATATTTAACAAGCCAATTTTGGTCTATCTTGGTTGCGTTATACAATTCCAGATCAATATTTGTCCATCTGTTTTTTTCGGTTTTCCGTTTTGCTTGGTCGAGCATTCCGCCGGATAGGTCAATTCCTATAATCAGTCCCGAATTTTCCAGATAGCTCTGAAAATATTTGAAATTCACTCCGGTTCCGCAAGGTAAGTTCAATACAGTTTGTCCTTTTTTTAATTCAAGTTCCTCAATCGCATATTTTCTAGCGTTTTTGTAGTACCAATTTGAGATATAATCATAGATTTTCGAAATCTTATCGTAGTAGCGGATTGCCTTTTCCTGCTCCTTTTTTGTTCCGTTCATTTTTGTTGCCATCGTGATTTTCGTTCAGCTTGCATGTAACGCCATAATATGTGTGCTGGTAGGTATCTTGAAATTTTGTTGATAATACCAATAATTTAAGTTTTATAATGAAGGTGGTCCATAAAACAACCATTATACAGGGCTGCAATTTCAAAGGTCTTTTTATATTAGTGGTCTATTGCCACTTCATCCGCTGCAACCGAACCGCGTTGAAAATAGCCAAAAGCGCCACGCCCACATCTGCAAAAACCGCTTCCCACATCGTTGCCAAGCCACCTGCACCCAGAATAAGCACTATTATTTTTACCCCGAAAGCCAGACCGATATTCTGCCATACGATACTCCGCGTTGAACGTCCAATTTTAATCGCCCTTGCAATCTTGCTCGGTTGGTCGGTCTGGATAATTACATCCGCAGTTTCGATGGCCACATCGCTGCCCAGACCTCCCATCGCAATACCCACATCACTCGCAGCCAATACGGGTGCATCATTGATGCCGTCGCCTATAAAAGCAACTTTTGTTTTGGGTTGTTTTTTGAGTTCTTCGACTTCGTTCAATTTGTCCTCGGGCAACAATCCGCCTTTCGCCCAATCAATATTTAGTTCATTGGAGACTTGCTGCGTAATGGAATCTTTGTCGCCAGAAAGCATTATGATTTTTGTAATTCCCGCATCCCTAATTTGTTTTATGGCCTGGTGCGCATCTTCCTTAAGTTCATCTGCAATGGTCACATAGCCTGCAAATTTCCCATCAATGGCAACCATTACAATGGATTCCACGATACTGTCCGTTTCCATGGGCACCTCTATGTTTTTCGAGGTCATCAATGCCTTGTTGCCCACCAAAACGGTTTGTCCGTTGACCGTTCCCTTTAATCCCTTTCCGGCAACCTCTGAAACATCGGTAGCCTTATAATCCAAACCATCCGCTTTATATTCCAGTATCGCCTTGGCAATGGGATGGGTGGATTGTTCTTCCATCGCCATCAGGTATTTCATAAACTCAGCTTCGTCAAATGTGATGGAATTGATTTCCTTGATTTTAAAAACCCCTTTCGTAACGGTTCCGGTCTTGTCCATTACGACCGTATTTACCTTGGTCATGGCATCCAAAAACGATGCACCCTTAAACAATATTCCATTTCGGGATGCCGCACCAAGTCCACCGAAATATCCTAATGGAATGGAAATGACCAATGCGCAGGGGCAGGAAATCACTAGGAATATCAGGGCACGGTAGAGCCAATTCGTGAACACATAGTCGTCCACAAAAAAGTAAGGCAGAAGGGTCAGGCCAATGGCAAGGTACACAACGATTGGTGTATATATCCTTGCGAACTTTCGTATAAATAATTCTGTCTTTGATTTTCTTGCAGTCGCATTCTGTACCATATCCAGAATTCGGGCAATGGAACTGTCCTTAAATTTTTTATTGGTTTCCACTTCAATGACACCATTGAGGTTGATGCTTCCAGCAAAAACTTTTTCGTCTTTTGCAATGGTGTCGGGTTTGCTTTCACCAGTTATTGCGGCTGTATTCAGCGATGCCTTTTCGGATAACAAAATGCCGTCCAAGGGAATTTTTTCGCCCACACGCACCTGTATCCTTTCTCCAATCTCGACTGTTTCGGGGTTGACCGCAACAAAATTCCCATCACGATAAACCAACGCTTCATCAGGTCGTGCGTCCAACAAAGCCTTAATGTTTCCCTTCGCACGATTAACCGCTGCACTTTGGAACAGTTCACCCACGGCATAAAATAGCATTACTGCCACACCTTCGGGGTATTCGCCTATGGCAAATGCACCCAAAGTAGCAATTGACATCAAGAAGAACTCGGTAAAGAAATCTCCGTTCTTGATACTGTTCCAACCTTCCCTAATCACGGGAAATCCAACCGGAATATAGGCCACCGTGTACCATACAATCCTGATCCATCCTTTGAAAAATGGAAATACATCAAAGTAATCGACGGCAATCCCTACTGTCAGCATCACAAAGCTGAAAATAGCTGGCAAATAGGTTCTAAAATTTGAAATTTCTTTAGGACTGCTGTGGTTATGTCCGTCATCGTGTGCATGTTCGCCCTGATGTTTTTTGGGGTCTATGTCCTGCAAGTTTACTTTTTTCTTTTTCATAATTACTGCAAGAATGCAAAAATAAGAATGCAACGGAAGTGCATTTATTGTCCGCTACACTTGTCGCATACTCCCTTTAAAACTAAATTCGCATCTTCGGCCACAAAGCCTTTCGGCAGGTTGATATGTGGAATTTTCTGTTCGGTCAGGCACACTGTTTCACCGCAATTGCCACAGTGAAAGTGCAGGTGCAGATCTCGCTCCAGTTCACAGTTGCAACCTTCTTCACATAATGCATATTTCGTCATTCCCGTACCATCATCTATCTGGTGGACAATGGCCTTGTCCTCAAAGGTCTTAAGGGTTCTGTATAGTGTTGTCCTGTCCGCCTTTGCAAAGGCGTTTTCAATGTCCGATAAGGTTTTGGCAGCATTGCTCCTGGCCAAGAATTGGAAGACCAACAAACGCATTGCTGTAGGGCGCACCCCTTTTTCTTCCATAAATTTATCTGCTTGTATCATGGTATCGTTGATTAATCATTGTCTTCGTTTCCAAATGGTTTCAAAATAAGGCCTACACTAAATATAAATCCATCCGTTGGGGCATAGATTTCCGGAAAGGTAGGGTTTTCATGGGGTGGCAGTACCAGAGGAGAGAAACGGCTTTGCCTCCTGTCCGTGAAATTTTCAAAATTAATGAATGTACTTCCCCACTTAAAGTTACGCATCAACAACAATCCCATGGTAACGAAATCAGTAGTTTCTGTTCCATTGGAGAGCAATTGCTTTCCAGTGTAATAGGTCTCATAACCGACACGCCATTTTTCGGATTCGTACATCAAAACGCTTCCAGCATTATGCTTAGCGGTCAAAGGTTTTTGGGGATTGCCCGGCAAATAGTTTAATCTTGTATCGATAAGGGCATAATTCAGGAACCATCGAAAATCCTTATAGGTAAATTTGATGTTCGTCTCCGCACCCTTACTCAATATTTCCCCGGCTGCATTTTCGAACTGGAACAAACCACTATCCAAAGAATTGAGCAACAATCCGTTTCTGATAGCAGTCAAATAGAACAATTGGTTGACGGAAAAGCCCACTTCGTCCGAAAGTCTCGTCCGGTAATTGAAATCAAGGTTAAGGCCATAGGATCGTTCAGCTTTCAAGCTTTCCCTATCGATTGGAAGCACATCCCTAAAATTGATGAATTCAGCCTCCTCCGTAAAAATATCGGGTATTTTATAGCCAAGACCACCACCGAATCTGCTTGAAAAATTGGTGTTGGATTTATACAACAATGAGATTCTAGGTAAAGGAAAAAATCCCCAATCCTCGGCATAATCGGTGCGTATGCCTGTTTCAAGAATCCATCGCTCTGAAAGGTCATGGATACTATTTGCGAAAAGGCCATAAGTATTATCATTCTGGTCACGTTCCAAGGGATTATCCAATTCATCAAATGATGTGGTATAAAGGTTGGCCCCCAACACCCAATCCGATTTTAGGCCCTGTCTCTGATAGGAAGCTTCGGTAAAAGTGTTCCATTGTGTTCCTTTGAATGACAAATCAGGTATTTCTAGACTTCTGTCAAAAAAAGAGATGCTGTTCTTGACCGAAATGGATTGGGTCGAATCCAACTTGGTTTCGAAGACAGCTTGTGTGCTAATCCGTTTGGACAGGTTCTCTTCGGTATATTGATGAATCCCGTTCTCGCCCTCCTTAATTTTTGTGATATCCCCACCTTGTCTATCATCATAGGTTCCGTTGACTCCAAACCAAATTGTGGTATTCCCGGAAGGGTAATAGAAAAGTTTGGGATTAAAACTTAAGGAACGTGTTCGAGGTAAGTTGCTGAACCCATCATCCTCTGGGTCAAAAACTTTTTGTAAATGACCAGAGCCGTAAAGTGTCCATCCCCATTTATCTTTTCGTTCGCCATAGAAAACGTTGGCGGTGCTTCCCAAGGCTTGGGTCTGTGTTAGCATAATATCCAGTTCTGGGTCTTCATTCGGGGTTTTGGATACCATATTGACCAAACCGGCTATGGCACCGCCACCGTACAAAGTGGAAGAACTTCCCTTTACGATTTCAAACTGCCTCAGATCTAATGGCGGTATTTGTAAAATGCTCAATCCGCTTGAGAAACCTCCGTATAGTGGAAATCCATCCCTTAGGAGTTGGGTATAACGACCGTCCAATCCTTGGATCCGAATATTGGTATTGGCACTACTCAATGAGGTTTGCTGCATCTGGATTCCCGTACTTTCCCGCAGTACCATAGAAATGTTCGTTGGGTTCATTACAGCCTTTTCCCCCAACTCCTCGACCCCAATGAACTCTATTCGGGTCGGTATTCTTTTTATGGTACGGGTACTTCTTGTGGACTGCACTACCACTTCGTCCAGGGCGTTGGCACCTTCCTTAAGATAAAAGACCAATTCGACACTTGTAGGTACAATGATATTGGTTTGCAATGTCTCAAAACCCAAATAGGAGATTTGAAGATTGTATGGGCCATCTGGCACATCCTCTAACAAGGCTACACCATCAAAATCTGTCGTTGTCCCTTTATTCAGGCTTTCGATATAGACGGTCGCCCCAAGCAATGGCTCTTTTTCTTCTGCTGTAAAAATCTTGATTTCCAAAGTGTTCTGTGCATAACTGAATACACAGAACATAAGCATAAGCCATATGCTTATCCCGTATTTATTCATTTTAATTTTAATTGAATTGACTAAATTTTTAGGAGAACGATCATTTGATCGCATAGGTAATTAGCCAATAATCCGTGGGGGTTGAAAGAGGGAGAACACTAGGTCTTCGCTGACACTTTCAAAATGGGAAAAACATTCTTGGGCAATCGTGGGTTCGATAGGTTTAAAAATATCCAAACCAAAAACAAGGGTATGGGAATGACAGCAATGGCACTGACAAAAAGGCGAGCAAAGTTCACAATCGCCGTGTTCTTGGTTCTGGTCGAAATCCACTTGAAACTCTGTTGTAACCGAATCGGAAATTTGACCATCATCTCCACAAGGCACTACATTGAGTGCCAAAAAATAAAGGGATAGTATGACCGCTAAAAATTTCATAGTGCAAAGATAACCGATTTCCAGTGCAACTGGATTGCAAAGAATAGCTTTTCGTATAATCCCATAAGGGGCTTTTTGGACAATGCTTTTCCTTCATTTACTCAATCCCCTCATGCCCTTCATGCCCAGTCATAGTCTTTCCGCCTTCATCGTTCATCATAGATTTTTTACCCTTCAATTGCGCTGCGGCATCAACGGTAAAAGTTCCATTGGTCACGATTTCATCGCCGTATTCCAAGCCTGAAAGAACGATGTAGCCACCGTTAACCGCATCTCCAATGGAAATTTCCCGCATCTCAAAAGTAGGGCTGTTGGGGTCGGTCTTGACGTAAACTACTGAACGTTCGCCGGTCCATAGGACGGCACTTTCTGGAATTACTAGGGTGTCATCCTTTTTATCTGATGTCAAAGCCAACGAACCCGCTACGAACATTCCCGGTTTTAATTGCCCGTTTAGGTTGTTCAAAACGGCACGGACTTCGATGGTTCTTGTGGAGGAATTGAGTATTGGGTCAATAAAAGAAATCTTGGCATTGAATTTTTTATCGGGGTAGGACTTAGTAACAATGTCGATATTCTGCCCTTCCTTTAAAAGGGAAACCTGATTTTCGTAGGCATCGAAAACGGCCCATACGGTTCCCAAATTAGCTATTTTAAATAGTGGAGAACCCTTTTTTACATAATCCCCAGTCTCGACCATAATCTCAGAAACCGTACCGGAAACATTGGCATATACCGGAAAATTCTCCTGTACCTTGCCCGATGCTTCAATCTCTGCGATTTGTTTTTCGGAAAGTTTCCAAAGTTTCAATTTATTGCGAACCGCATTATATAATTCAGGTTGCGATTCCTTTAGGCTGGCAGCGGTAATAAGCTCCTGTTGTGCGGAAACCAGTTCGGGGGAATACAGCGTAGCAAGTTGCTGCCCGTTTCGGACTTCCTCCCCCTCGGAATTGACAAATAGTTTCTCGATACGACCATCGAAATAGGAAGCTTGTGTCGCGACCGCTTTTTCATTTTCTGCTATGGTTCCCGAAAGTTTGAGGGTGTTATCTCTTGAAGTACCTGAACCAACGGTTGTAGTCCTAATATTTGCCAACGCCATAGCATTTTTTGTCATTTTGAACTGGCCCATGGCCATGCCCTCATCATTTGATTCCGCGGGAATCAAATCCATGCCACAAATGGGGCAATCGCCCAGTTCAGGCTGCATGATCTGGGGGTGCATCGAACACGTCCACATTTCGCCCGATTCCATTTCTTGGGTGTGGTCGTATTCGGCGTCCATTCCATCGTTAGAATTATTGCCAAAAATGAGCCAGCCACATAGTAGTCCAACGAGTACTGCAATAGCGATATAAATGATGTTTTTATTCATAATTTTATTCGTTTTCAAGACGTTTGATCATCTGTTTCATTTCCTCAATTTCCTTACGTTGCGCTTTGATAATATCCTCAGCTAATTTCTTAACCTCAGGATCTTGAATATCGGCACGTTCACTTGTCAATATAGCTATTGAGTGATGCGGTATCATCGCTTTCATCCAAAGCACATCGCCAACGATAGGTGCTTGAACTCTCACTAAACCTAGTGCGCCTAAGAAAAGAACCAAACTGCCTACGAGTATACCTATATTCTTCTTTTTGTCGTTGTACATTTTGCGCATAAAGAACCACATTATCACAGCCATTGCAGCGATGCCCAAGCAAACCATATAGAAGCGGGTCAGGCTAAAAAATACATGGTCTAAGGAATACGTGTTTAAATACATCGTAATGTACATCGCTACAAATGAGCAAGCCAGCATTATGAAGAATGTCCTATAGTTTCCGTCTTTTGAATGTTGTTTTGAATTTTCCATTTTTTAGGTTTTATGTTCATTAAATTATTGAATCGATATTGTCCGTAGTCGGAGGGCATTGGCTATGACCGATACGGAACTGAAGCTCATGGCCAAGGCCGCTATCATAGGGGAAAGCAGAATTCCGAAAAACGGATAAAGAACCCCTGCCGCAATCGGTACGCCCAAAGTGTTGTAGATAAGGGCAAAGAATAGGTTCTGCTTGATATTCTTCATTACGGCATCGCTCAGGTTTCTCGCCTTGACGATACCCTGTAAATCCCCTTTTACCAAGGTGATCGCCGCGCTCTCGATGGCGACATCGGTACCTGTTCCCATGGCAATACCCACATCGCTTTTTGCCAATGCAGGGGCATCGTTGATGCCATCGCCGGCCATTGCGACCACTTTACCGCTTTCCTGAAGTTTTTCGACTTCCATTAGTTTATCTTCCGGTAACATTCCTGCCTTGAAATCGGCAAGGTTCAGTTCGCTGGCCACAGCTTGTGCCGTATCGTGATTATCGCCCGTAAGCATGACCACATCGATACCTTTTTCCTGTAACTCCTTGATGGCCTTGGCACTTGTTTTCTTAATCTTGTCCCCAATGACAACATAGCCCGAAACCGTTCCGTCAATGGCGAGATAAGAAACCGTCTTTCCCTGTTTTTGATAGCTTTTGGCCTCGTCCTTCATTTCCGAAGAAATGGTGCCATTGGCATAGTCCATCATTTTAGGATTGCCCAAATCCAGCTTTTTGCCATCGACCTTTCCCTCGACACCTTTTCCGGTTACGGCGCTGAATTCATCGACCTTTTTGATTTCCATATTTTGTTCCTTTCCATAGCTTACGGTCGCTTCCGCTAGGGGATGCTCACTATTGCTGTTCAATGAGACGATATACTGCAATATCTCTTCCTCGGAATAGGTGTTGCCGAACGCCCCTATCTTTTCTACGGCGGGTTTTCCTTCGGTAATGGTTCCCGTTTTGTCCACGATAAGCGTATTGACCTTGTTCATTTTTTCCAAGGCTTCGGCATTCTTGATGAGTACACCGTTCTGCGCTCCTTTACCCACACCGACCATTACGGACATCGGCGTTGCCAATCCCAATGCACAGGGGCAGGCGATGATGAGTACGGCGATGGCGTTGACCAAAGCAAAAACGTAGGCCGGATCAGGCCCCCAAACTGCCCAAACGATAAATGTGATTAACGCGATCAGTACTACAATGGGCACAAAATATGCGGATACCGTATCGGCCAAGTTTTGAATCGGCGCACGGCTACGGCTTGCGTCGTTTACCATGTGGATGATTTGCGAGAGCAAGGTGTCCGAACCTACTTTCTCCGCCTTCATCAAAAAAGACTGGTTTCCGTTTATCGTTCCGCTACTGACCTTATTATCTACCGATTTATTGACCGGAATAGGTTCGCCCGTAATCATCGATTCATCCACGGACGTACTCCCCTCGGTCACTATGCCATCCACAGGAATTTTGTCCCCCGGCTTTACCTTTAGAATATCGCCCAATGCTATTTTGTCAATGGATACTTCCACTTCTTCGCCATCGACAATTTTAACGGCTTTGTTCGGGGCGAGTTTCAGCAGTTCCTTTACCGCCGAGTTGGTCTTGCTGTGAGCGCGGGCTTCCAACAGTTGGCCTAACAGTACCAAGGTCAGAATAACGGTAGCCGCCTCAAAATAGACATGGACTGCCCCTGATTCCGTCTTGAACTCTGATGGGAATATATCAGGGAACACCATACCGACCACACTGAATAGCCAAGCTACCCCTGCACCGATACCGATAAGCGTGAACATATTTAGATTCCACGTTTTGATACTGCGGTAGGCCCGTTCGAAGAACATCCAAGTGGCGTAGAACACCACGGGAATCGATAGTACAAACTGAATCCAATTCCAGTTTTTCTGTTCCAAGATATCGTATAACGGATTGTTGGTAATCATTTCACTCATCGCGATCAGGAAGATCGGCAATGTAAACGCTGCGGCAACCCAGAACTTTTTAAGTAACTTTCTATAGGTCTTCTCCTCTGCGGAAATGTCGGGTTGCATTGGCACCAGATCCATACCACATATTGGGCAGCTTCCCGGTTCGTCCTTAACCACTTCGGGATGCATCGGGCATGTCCATTGTTCGGAAGATAAAACGGACAGATTTTGTTCCTCGACCAAATCCATTCCGCATACGGGACAATCGCCCGGTTTGTCATAGGTTTTGTCGCCTTCGCAATGCATCGGACAATAGAAGGTTCCCGTTCCCTTTCCTTGGAAGGTATCTTCTTTTTTGCTTTGATGTTCGTGCTGATGCTCCCCGTTTTGATGGATGCTGTACTGACCGCCATCATTCTTTAAGGCTTCCTGCAATTTTTCGATGGGGATATGTTTTTCCATCTCAATGTTAGCTTCCGATTTTCCCAAATCGACAGAAACTTGGGTCACACCTTCCACTTCGGAAAGTGTTTTCTCCACATGGCTTCGACAGCCGTTGCAGGTCATTCCGTGTATGTGATAGGTGTGTTTCATATTTTACTTTTTTATGGTTTCAGTAACCTTTCCACACTTCAACATTTTATCCCCGTAGTATGGATTCTTTATTTCCTCCACATTGGAAATCCAGTAACCGCCCTTACCGTCAAATGCCATTGGGCAAAACTGTTTGTAGATTGCCCCTTCGGAAATCGATTCCTTGAACATCGGCTCCACCTTTTCGGTAAATTGGGAAAAGAACTCCCGTTGCTTTTCAATATCATCGGCTTCGGCCATGGCCATTGCCATCGATTTCATTTCTTCCCGTTCTTCTGAAAAACTCTCCGCCAGATTTCCCGCGGCCGTTTGTACTTCCCCAGCATCGGAATTGACCAAGGCCATACGGATCTGTTGATAGTTATGGAAAACCTTGCCCGTCATGCCATCCGAAAAGGACGCATCTGCCATCTCAGCCGTATTCTCCTTCTTGGTTTCTATTTCTTCAGGAGTACTGATTTTGGCATCCTGTTTATTCTTTGTTTCCCCACATGAAGCCAAAGTGATCAGTGTTATTGTTGCGATTGTCAGTGTTACATTTCGTTTCATTTTTTTCATTTTTAGAATTTATATTAGAGATCGATAATCAGTTATTTGTATTCAGTTTTTTATTGATTCGTTACATAGTTTATGATGCTCATTTGGACATAGTAATTTTTGACGGCCTCTATTCCGTTCATCTGAAATTTCAGTTGCAGTTCCTGAATGTCCAACACATCATTGAAGTCTATGGTTCCCGTTTCATAATTCTTGATCAGGATTTCCTCGGCGTCGTTTGCCCGTTCCAGATTCTTTAGCTGCGTTTCGTATTTGATCCGTGCAGCTTCTCGACTATTAATAGCATCGCTCAAAAAGGTTTCCAATAGGTTTTTTCGATTCTCTTTTTGGGCGTTGATCTCCTCTTGTCGCAATTCGTTCTGTACGGTTTTCGATTTGTATTTATTGTTGAAAATGGGAACGGACAAGGACACCATCGGCATCAAGATGTCCTTACCATTGTCGCTGAAATTCATTCCGGCCCTATCGGCTACGGGAATATAATCCAATCCAAAACCGAGATTGGGATTGGCTTCTTTTTGGTTCAGGATTTCCGATTGCGCTATGGATTCATAGAGCCTATCATACTTCTCCAATTCGGGATGCACTTCCAATCGGGACTGTTGAATTTCAGTTGGTTCATATATTGTTAGAGAATCGACAAGCTCGATAGCGAAGGAATCTTCCCTGTTCAGCAGCTTATTGAACCTTGTCCTTTCTGTTTGATACTCTTGTTCCAAGACCAATTTGTTTTCTTCCAGTTCATTTTGGCGAATCTGAAGGCGAAGGACATCCACCGCCGATGCCTTGCCCACTTCTACGGAAGTCAATGCCAATCTTTCATAGGTTTTTAGGAGCTGGATATTTTCATCCAAAACCTTTTGTTTTTCCTTGATCGCGAAAAGTGCATAATAGGATTGGGACACCGACAGGCGTAATTTTCGTTTGGTAATCGCGATATCCAGATAATCCACTTCGGCCAACGAGCTGGCATAATTCTCCCGAGCGGTAATGGTACCGAACCAAGGCAGCATTTGTTTGATGGAAAACCGTGCCTTTTGTGCGCCTGTTCTTGTTTCGGGTTCGCTAACGAAAACACCCGCACTTAACTCTGTATTGGGCAGGGCATCCGCTTCAGCGATTTTTTCCTTCGCAATATTGTACTTGATTTCAAAGGCCTGTACCTCGGGATTGTTGTTTTCCGCCTCTTGGATATAGGAGTCCAAGGTCTGGGCATTTGCAGCCAAAACCGATAAAAACCCAAGTGCTATTGTCGCTATTCTTTTCATGCGTTTTGTCTTTTAAGTTGCCATTCGCTTTTCCAACTGTACAATACCGGAACGACCAACAGGGTTATAAGGGCGATCAACATACCCCCAAAAGAGGGAATTGCCATGGGGATCATGATGTCGCTTCCCCTTCCCGTTGATGTCAGTACCGGCAACAATGCTAGAATAGTTGTTGCCGTGGTCATCAAGCAAGGGCGTATTCGTTTTTCCCCTGCTTCGACGACCGAAGCTCGAACCGCTTCCAAGGTATCGGGTTTATTTCGGTCAAAAGTCTGGGTCAGGTAGGTGGCCATGACCACCCCGTCATCCGTTGCAATTCCGAAAAGGGCGATAAAGCCTACCCATACGGCCACACTCAAATTGATGGTATGCATCTGGAACAGGTCACGAAGATTTTCCCCAAAGAAATTGAAGTTGAGGAACCAATCCTGTCCGTAAAACCATATCATCAAAAACCCTCCCGCAAAAGCGACCGCGATTCCCGTGAATACCATGAACGAGGTCGCTACGGAACGAAACTGGAAATAAAGAATCAGGAAGATGATGACCAAGGCAAGGGGCACGACCACGGACAAGGTTTTTTCAGCCCGTAGTTGATTTTCATAGGTTCCCGTAAATTGATAGTTGATGCCTTTGGGTACTACCAATTCGCCATTGTCGATTTTTTGTTGGATAAGGGCTTGGGCGTTCTCTACCACATTTACTTCCGCAAAACCATCGAGTTTATCAAAAAGCACATAGCCCACCAAGAAAGTATCCTCACTTTTGATGACCTGCGGCCCCTTCTCATATCGGATGCTGACCAGTTCGCTCAATGGGACCGGACTGCCCTTGGCCACAGGAACATAGATGTTCTTGATATCCGTTGGATTCTCCCTTAGCTCACGTGGGTAGCGAACACGGACTCCATATCGTTCCCTTCCCTCGACGGTCTGGGTCAGGGTCATCCCTCCAACGGCCACTTCAAGCACCCGTTGTACATCTTCGATTTGGATACCGTATCTGGCAAGTGCTTCCCTATTAATATCGATCAAGAGATAAGGTTTGCCAACAATCCTATCGGCAAATACCGCTTCATCCTTAACACCTTCAGCTTCTTTTAGAATATTTTCCAATTTAAGCCCAAAAGCTTCGATTTGTTTTAAATCTTGACCCTTGACCTTAATGCCCATTGGTGCACGCATTCCTGTTTGCAGCATGACCAATCTGGTTTCGATAGGCTGTAATTTGGGTGCGGAAGTAACTCCCGGCAATCTCGTTACCCGAACGATTTCATTCCAGATATCATCGGGGGACTGTATCTCCGGTCGCCAGTTGCGGTAGTATTCCCCACCGGAATCTGGAACCAGATCCTCCAAACCGATTTCCGAAAACGATTCAATATCGGACTCATTATACTCGGATGTAATATCGTCAAGCTGTGTATTCGGGTTCAGGATGAAATTCCCATCATTTAGGGCAAAAAGTCCGTCCTCGTTAACTTTGAAGCGTTGTCGTTTTCCATCTTTGCTCAACATGTATTCGGACTTGTACTGAATCATGTTCTCGTACATGGACATTGGTGCGGGGTCGAGCGCAGATTCCGTTCGACCGGCCTTGCCGACCACAGTTTCAATTTCAGGGATGCTGGCAACGGCCATATCCAACTGCTGTAGTACCCTCTTGTTTTCTTCCACTCCGGCATGGGGAAGGGATGTCGGCATCAATAGAAACGAACCCTCATTGAGTGCTGGCATAAATTCCTTACCCGTATTTTGCATAATAAGTACCCCAAAAACAACGATAGCCGTTGGAATGGAAAGGAACAATAGTTTGTTGCGCAACGCCCAGCGAAGGATCCTTGTATAATTTTTTCTAAAGAGGATGAAAAACCCTAACAGCCCAAAACATATCAATCCCACAAAAACAAGGTTCATAAAAATGCTGCGGTCAAATCCCAAGGGTCGCCAATAAGTTGCCAAAAGGAATACGATTGAGGTTGCCGAAATAACGATGTTTAAAAAAGTGGCCTGTTTGTCGGTTAAGGAAAATCCCCCGAATAATCGTCCGGCCAATTCAGCGTTCTTTAAAGGACGAACTGTTCCGAAGGCCATAAGCACCAATCCTAACCAATAACCGTAGACCACTGCGATAAGCCCTGCTACAATAAGTAATACGCTGAACACATAGCCCATAATACTTTTGCTTCGTTTCTTTCTGAACAAAAAGGCGGCAAAAGGCGGGATAAGAAACAGAGCTACGATGATGGAAGCCGTCAACGCAAAGGTCTTGGTAAATGCCAATGGTCGAAATAATTTCCCCTCGGCCCCTATCATGGTAAACACGGGGATAAAACTGATAATGGTGGTCATCACGGCCGTAAGAATAGCTCCGGACACTTCCGCTGATGCGTTATATACAACTGTATTTATAGGAAGCCCATCATCGTTTTCATCAAGGTGTCGAATAATATTTTCGGAAAGGATGACCCCGACGTCTACCATGGTTCCAATAGCGATGGCGATGCCAGAAAGGGCCACGATGTTGGCATCTACCCCGAAGAGTTTCATGGCGATAAAAACCATGAGAACCGCCACGGGTAAAAGACCGGAAATCAAGACGGAGGCCCGAAGATTGAATACCATGATGACGATTACCAAAATCGTAATCAGAATCTCCAAGGTCAAGGCCTCATTGAGCGTACCCAAGGTTTCCTCTATCAGCTCGGTACGGTCATAGAAAGGCACGATGGTCAATTGTGAGATGCTTCCGTCGCTCAGTTCCTTGGATGGAAGTCCCGAACTAAGTTCCTTTATCTTCTCTTTCACATTGTTGATGACCTCCAAAGGGTTTGCCCCATATCTGGCCACCACAACGCCACCTACGACTTCCGCTCCTTCCTTATCCAGAATACCACGTCGTACCGCAGGCCCGAGTGAAACGTTCGCAATATCCTTGACACGGATCGAAGTATAATCTTCCGAGGTTACTACCGCATTTTTAATGTCCTCCAAGGATTCCACATAGCCAAGACCCCTTACCAAATATTCGGCCTGATTGATTTCCAAGGTCTGTGCGCCAATATCACGGTTGCTGCTTTTTACCGCATTGACCACCTGATGAAGTCCTATGTTGTACTGCTTCATCAATTCAGGATCCACATCGATTTGATATTCCTGTACATAACCTCCAATGGAAGCCACCTCGGAAACCCCACTTGCAGCGGACAGCGCGTATTTTACATAGTAGTCCTGTACGGTTCTCAGCTCCTGTAAATCCCATCCGCCGGTTACATTTCCATCCTTGTCCCTGCCTTCCAAAGTGTACCAGTAAATTTGACCCAACCCTGTGGCATCTGGGCCTAAAGCCGGATTAACCCCGTCGGGGAGCAAATTGGTCGGAAGCGAGTTAAGTTTTTCGAGGATACGGCTACGGCTCCAATAGAATTCGACATCTTCTTCAAAAATGATATAGATACTGGAGAAGCCGAACATGGAGGAACTACGTATCGTCCGGACCCCCGGAATGCCCAATAACGAAGTGGTCAACGGATAGGAAATCTGGTCCTCTATATCCTGCGGGGAACGCCCTGTCCATTTGGTAAAAACGATTTGTTGGTTCTCGCCAATATCTGGGATGGCATCAACGGCAACAGGGTCGCTTGGCAGAATGCCAGTTTCCCAATTGAATGGTGCGTTGACGGTACCCCACCCCACAAAGAGAAGCAGCATGAGTACAGCGACTAACTTATTTTCGATAAGAAATTTGATGCCTTTGTTCAGCATAGAAATTGATTATTAAACATTTAGAAACCGTGTGAATAGAAAACACACGAACAACAGGTTTTGCCCAATACAGCGGTTGCCGTTGGGCTAATTTTCTAAAGTTTAAAAATCAAATGAGGAAAGTCTGATCTAGGATTTGGACATCCCGTATCAGCGGTGGGGGCGAATAATCCCTAAAGGGAACTACGTTTTCATCAAGCCCTTCAAAGAGGTTTATGTAGGAATAAATAAAAGAGGCAACAAACAGTTGTTGGTCAAATGAAAGTTGGTCAAAGGATATTTTCAGATCGTCTTGACCTTCAACAACAACTTCCACGTCTGAACAGCAATCCATTTCCATCTCCATCACGGCGCATTCGCTAGAGGATTTTGACATTTCGGCCTTCATCATGCAGGTGTTCACGCTATCGAAAATGCTGAAATCTACCAAATGGTCGCCACAGTAGTGCATATCCACCGAAAAGGACATGGTGGAGAACAGCACGATAAGTGCCATCGAAAGGGATGCTATTTTGCGAAATGCTTCTTTCATCTGCTTTGCAAAGGTACAAAATTTCGGAATTTGTTTTTTTGCTTTAATAAAAGTTTGGGTAACGCTATCGAAACACTGACGATAATCTAAAATGTTCAAAATAAATTTGTTTCATAAGACTTGATGTTGATTTAACTGCACCCAAAACGAAAGTTTTTAAGAAAATTACTATTTTAAGTTTCTCGAATCCATGTCTTTTAAAGCCAGTTTTAGTAAATCTTAGAGCCGCCCAAGAGGAGTGATTTGAGGTATCACATTTTGTGATACCTACTGCATTTACTATGCTAAACATCGTACTGATTCCCTCTTTATAGCGCGAAACCCTGTTTTAAGTGTGATTATTAGGAATTTATTTTTCATTTAGTTTCATCTGTTTTCAAGTTTGGAAACACCGAAAATCATTTGCTATATTGGGATCTATGAATGTTATCTGCATCGAAGAAAAAGCTTTTGATAACCTATTGGATAGGATGTTCAAGTATGTCCGATCCCAACTGGAAACCAACACAGTCGATAAATGGATCGACAAAAAAGATGCGAAGCGTTTACTGAGAATAAAATCAGATACCACCCTTCAAAAATTGCGGGATGAAGGCCAGATAAGGTATTCACAACCCGAAAAAAAGCATATCCTTTACGACCGGGATTCCATCAACGCTTATCTTGAGGCGCATGCCATGGAGCCTTTCAATATCAAATAATTTCCCTTACCTCAACTGGAGTTCGAAAATCTTCAGTACATACTTTTTCTCATTATGTTTCTTTGAAGAATAAACCCTCAAAAATGGGGTTTACTTTAACCAAAGTATCATTACATATCCTTTAATTAGGACATCGACTTGTTCTGCCATGTTCCTGCGGAAGTTCAAAAATATTCCACTCCAAGACTTCCCGAACGAACCGCTTCGCCGGTTCGCATTCGGGGCCTTTCCGTTCCAGATTTTCGAACCCCCTCGTCACCGCGTAAAAACCCAAGCGGCGAAAAAGCCGCTTGCCTTTTCCTCCCCCTACCCACAAATATTTTGGATATTTCCCAAAATCCGTAGTTTTTTTGACTCCATATTAGACCAGATAATTTACTCGATTGGTCTTAAATGGTCTCTATTGGTCTTAAATGGTTTTACGACTTAAAATATTGATAATTAGACTATTATAATTCAATTTCATGTATTATATTTATCCACGTAGGTGGATAGCAAGTGATGTTTTGCGCACCGCAAAAACGCCTACTTCTGACGAAGTGAAAAACGATAAAATCGGTTTAATAAATGGCTAGTAACAAAGGTGGTAGAAAACGTCTCGGGGACAAGAAAAGGGAGCATGCCATAACGCTCAGGTTCAACGGTACGGAACTGGAAAAAGTGAAGAGCATCCTTCAATCCTATAATCTCGATTTTGGAAAAAGGGGAACGGTCGGCCCTTTTCTAAGAAAGCTCATTTTGAACGGAAAAACTACAAAGGAAAAACGTATTCCCGATGGCTTCTCGAACCTCAGTTACCAGATCAATAAGATAGGCACCAACATCAATCAACTCGTCAAGGTTGCCAACTACAAGAACATACGTAGCCCGAACGCTAACCTTGAAAGGGAAATCAAAAAAGCTAGTCAACTAATGCTCGAATTGATAGAAACAATCAACACCAAAAACCAAAAATGATAGCAAGGGTACTTTATCGGAAAAGTGTACAGGGCGTGCTGAAGTATGTCTTGGGCAAAGAAGAAAGTACCGTACTCGGTTTTCAGAATACCTATTCCGATACGGATACCAACATGAAGTTTTTCGGTAGGGTGTTGTACCATCTTGGCAATCGGCACGATTCCGAAAAACGGTATGCGCATATTTCACTTAATCTTCCCCGTGGCGAGAACTTGAACGACAGGGAGTTTTTTGAACTCTCCAAAAAGTATATGGAACACATGGGCTATGGCGAACAGCCCTATGTCGTTATCCGTCATCACGATGCCAAACACGAGCATGTGCATATCGTCTCGTCCACCATCAAGGAAGACTGTTTGCAGATCAACCTTTCCAATGATATCAGGAGGAGCATAGCGACCCAGAAATACCTCGAAAAAGAGTTCGATCTTTCCCCATCTCCCGATACAAAGCAGACCAAGGAACTTCCGAAATACGAAATGCCCGAATTCCGGAACCGGGACATTAACGGGGTCAGGTTCTATATACAGGACATCGTAAACAACACCATACAGAAGTACAAGGTGCGAAGTTTTAAGGAACTTGAAGAACGCCTTAAAGACCATCATATTGAGGTAAAGACGGTCGAGCGAAATGGAAGGCTAGGAGTATCCTATGGAGTCGCAGTAAAGGATGGATACAAATCGAGGTTCATCAACGGCTATACCGTGCATCCACAGTTGAGCGGGCCAAAACTGCAAAAGGTCTTCGAGCAGAACCAAAGCTCGAAACTATTGCCGATGGTCAAAAGACGACTGGAAAAACAACTGCAAACCACTTACGAACTATTCAAGACGATAGACCCCGAACATCTGCCCGACATTCTGGAATCCTATCAAAAACTGGATTGCAAGGTCGATTATGATGAGGAAGAAAAAGCAGTTGACTTTACCATTTATGACAAATCTGGCTATGTCCTGAAGGCCAAAGAAATAGCGACCCGTATCGGAATCCGAAAGAACCCCGAAAAGTTCAAGACCGAAAACACCGAGATGGATGCAGAAAGTAAACAGCTGAAACTGGAGCTTCAAAAATGCATCAAGGAAGCCTATGAAGAGACTTATCAAAATTCGGGAAGAAAACTACTTTTCTCCGAACATATCGATAGGCTAAGTGTAAAACCATTGGTCAAGGAAATAACAAGATCGGAACGTTTTCTATTTCTAAAAAAGTACCTGTATATCGATAACAGAAGAATGGGCAATATGCTACAGGAACAGTACGATATTGTAAAGGACAAGCTATCCGTTAAGGAATCTGTCAAGGAAGAACAGCAATTAATAAGGAAGGCCGAACTTATAATACAGGCTAGCGACAAGCGGTTATTCGATACGCCAAACCAACGAAAAATCCTTTTCGAGCTAGTTCGAAGCCTCGGCACCGATTACGGTAGGGGCATGCTCCGATTTTCGAATTCCCATCGACATCAAGTAAAACTAAACTTGGGCCAAATACAGTTGCCCAAGCAAATCGACTTTTACGCTTCCCCAAGCTTTATCAGGGAAAACGAAAAAATATTGGACGGACTTTTGAACGACAGAACAGAAAAAGAGATCAGCCCAAGTCCGACGGCGATATTCCTGCCCTTGATGTTCCCGAACCTTTACGGGGCCATGGCACAGAAATACAGGCAACGGTTCGAATGGTTGAGCTTGAAGTCATATCACAAATATGCAGAACGCATGCAGATATCCTTCGAGAAATCTCCGAAGGATTATGTAGAGTTCTTCAATGCCAAAGGCTTCTACTTTGAGAAAAGGGAGGATAGGCTTTGCATCGGTTCGATATATTCCAAGTATCCGGTAAGCGTTCCGATTTCACCAAAAACACAGGCCTATCTGGAATCATCGACCGACTTGAACAGGGTTTTAGGCGGGCAAACAAAAATCTTGGCAAACATCGAGACATCCGGACGGAATAATCTGAAAAGTCTTTGGGCGGGTCATTTGGTGGAGACAGGGCAATATAAGAAGGCGGCCTATCTCTTCGTATTGGACGGGGTAAGACCGAATCTCCCATTGCAGCAATTGGAAGATCATATGCAGAACGGGTTGAAGGAAGCCTTGGTTACTATCTCCCAAAAGCAAGTGAGCAGAAAACAGGCGCATCTACTTCGAAAAGGTGTATACGCACTTGGCAATATGTTGGGAAGCAATAGTTTTAGAGAAGAAGAAATGTTCAACGGCTTTAAGGATGAATTGACCGATTACTCAAAATATAAAGGCAAGTGGCTTTCGATGTGAATCCCAAAGGGAATTCGTTCAAAGAATTTAGCACCCTAAAGGATGCTTTTTGTGGATAGGGAGAGAAAAGAGATGGTGTGCCGAGCCAAGTTCGGTTTGCGCCCTACGGAGTTTCTTCTTTACGCTTACCTGTCGGGACGCTAAAGAAACTCCGCAGGATCCACGCGCAGGTAAGTTATGGTAAGATTTGGGGTAGGACGAAAAACGGTTCCAAGAAGTATGTTGATGGAATTTTAACCTGATTTACGAAACTTTAATAGACTTATTTTTCCGATAGTTGACCAAAAATTTCATCTTGGTACTCGTCCATTTTGCTTTTTCTCAAATTAGCCAGATATGCTTGGGTAGTGCCAATACGTTTATGTCCGAGCATTTGAGAGATGGCGGTTAATGGTATTCCCATATCATCCGCTCCTGACGCGAAGGTGTGACGAGCCGCATAGCTTGTCACTTTTTCTTCTATTCCCGCTTTTTTTGCTATTTTTTTGAGGTTTTTATTATAGCGTTCCCTTGCCCAAACTATTTTTTCATATTGCTTTATGGGGTTATCGTCTTTGACAATGTCCAATATGTAGTCCGATTTCTTTTTTCCTTCTGTGAAATAATCAAGAAGGGGTTTTAATTCGTCATGGATTTTGATATTGTAGGGTTCATCCGTTTTTTGTCTAGTGTATCGGATACGGCCGTCAATGATATTCGATAATTTCAAATGTGCTAAATCAACAAAGGACATCCCATTGAGTAGAAAGCTCATCATAAAAATATTCCTGTCACGGAAAAGAGTGGTGTCTTCGTCCAGTTCCAATACCGCAATTTTACGAATAGCATCTATCGTCAATGCTCGTTTTTCGGGTTTGCCGCTTCGTATGACGTAGTCATTAAAAGCATATCCCTCTTTGTCGGCTATACCAGCTTTGATAGCTTTGTTGTTAATGGATCGAATGGTGCGCATATAAGCACTTAGACCACCTAACTTGTTGCCCTTCGCCAAATGATATCTTTCAAAGCGATTTAGAAAATCTAAATTCAACTCATCAAATGTAAAATCTTTGTCGTTTCTAAAATTCTTGATTACGTTCAAAGTAAATCGATATATTTTAGCATTCCCGATGCGATTTGATTCAATAAAGCCTTTTATTAGTTGTTCCGTAAATTGATAAAAGGTCGTAGAGTTGTTTTTTTGAGTCAAATGATTACGGAGTTCCGAAATACTCATGTATTTCAATTTTCCTTTGTCTTCCCACTTGGTCAATATGTCGACCATTTGGGCCATTTTTTTCTGAAGCAAATTATTAAGACGGGACGGCGAGTCCGTTCCTTTATAGGTAGTTTTTATTTTTTGCCTCTTTTGATCCCATTCAGAAATAGCCAATTGATGCCCTGTTGCAATGCTTGTAGTTTTTCGATTATGGGTCAAACGAAAAATTAAAGGGAATTTTTTGGTATTTTTACGCCTAGTATCTAAAGAAAGTTTAATGTATGTGGGCATTTCCGTAGATTTCATTTGCACGCAGATTGCACGCAGAAATTGTATTATTATGGTTTTAAATGTATTTAAATATACAAAAATATTCTTGAAAAGCCTATAAATAGGCCATATTAAACCATTTGAATACAAATGTTACCTTGCTGGCAGGCAAGAGGTCACCGGTTCGAATCCGGTATTCTCCACTGATAATCATAGGGCTTCAAGAGTTTTTAACTTTTGAAGCTTTTTTCATTTGCACGCAAAACAGGTTTTTAATTAAGCTTATTATTATTTGATACCAATTAATTTATTTTAATACTTTTTTACGCTTTACAGCATGTTTTTTGAAAAAGTACCGTATTGAACAGGTGCTTTAATTTCAATATTAAATAGTTTAAAAGTAACATCTAATGTAAATGAATTAATACAAATGATTGATTCTATTAGATAAGTCCCTTTTCCTCTAGAGAAGTTCTAAGCTTCGCCTGATTTTTCCAGAATCGGTCTTTTATTTTTTGAACGGTCGTCTTATATTCAGGATGACTTTTCATGAATTTGATTAGCGGGTCTTTTTCCAAAAACAACAAAATCCAATATTGATAATTATCCTGCAATGCGAAAAGTTTGAGCTGCTCCATTCCCAGGTCCACTTTTCCCTCATAGCCATACTTTACGGCCATGCTTGCGCCCTTGTAAATGGATTTGTCACTTTCTAAATATTCACTATATCCTTCAAAAAATTCGTTTGCTTCTTCCTTAAACCCCATCTTTTGATAGACCAATCCAATCTTTATATCCTCGTGGGGATAAATATTCCAATTGAACCTTTTTCTAGCTTCTACGAATTTCTGATAATAGGTAAAAGCACCTTGATAGTCTTCCTCGATATAATATAGTTTCCCTATATCCTGTAAAATATCCAAGCGGGTGCTATCCTTTTCGAACTCTTTTTCTAAGGTTGTTTTGAGCCGTTCCAGATTTTCATCCACAGCATATTGAATGAACGCTTTTAAATGTGGGACATATAAGTTATTAGGGTCGTAATCCAGCGACTTGTTTACGTATTTCATGGCCTCTTCGGTGAAACCACTTTGGGCAAGGGCATTGCTTAAATCCAAATAGATGAAACTCTGGCCCAGTGAATCATTGGCTGCAACATCCAATTGTGCACCTTTTAGAGCATTTGTCAGGTACTTTTCGGTATTGGGTATGTAGGTAGAATACAATCTAGAAAGCAGTTGAACAACATCGGCCGAATTAGGATTGTATTCCAGTGCCTTTTCCAAATGAGGTAGAGCCAATCGATATTCTTCGGTATGCATATAATATAGTGCTTTGGATATAAGGCTGACATCATTCTTTGAATCATAGAGCAGTGCCTTGTCCGCATAATTGTTGATAAGGTCGGTATACCGTTTCTGTTTCTGGAAGATATCGAGATAATAATAAGATTTGGCGAGATTGGCATAGGCGAGTGCGAATTGTTCATCCTGCTGTACGGCTTTTTCAAATAATGGAATGGCCTTTTCCAAGCCTTCATTTGTGCGAGAATAATTTAATGCTTGTAGATAGTAATCATAGGCCACCAGATTCTCGGTAGGCTTTTTTTCAATTTGCTCCAATTCGGCAGGTGTTACGACCGCCTCAATGGCATCGGCAATTTTCTTCGCCACATCGTTTTGCAAGGCAAAGACGTCTAATACTTCCTGATTGTACTGTTCTACCCAAATGGGTGTATCCGATGAAGCTTCAATTAATTGAACGTTGAGCAATACCTGATCTCCGACACGTTGACCACTACCTTCTACCAAATAGTTGACATTTAGTTCTTCGGCTATCTCTGGGATACCCTTATCCGTTTTTCTGTACTTCTCTACCGAAGTTCTGCTAATTACCCGCAAGTCTTCTATTTTTTGCAGGTTGTTCAAAGCGGATTCCATTAACCCGTTCACAAAATAAAGATTAGTAGAATCGGCACTTTCATTTTTAAAGGGCAACACGGCGATGGATTTTTTAACTCCCAGCTTCTGTACAGCGTCAGTTTTATTGAAAATAAAATATGTAAAAATCAACAATACTATGGATGTGCCAGCGATAATAGGCCATCGGTATATCTTCAAATAGTTCGGCTTAATATTTTCGGTTTCTACTTCTACGGAACCTTTGCCAACCTCTCCTGGCGGATGTCCGTAATGTTCCCGAAAACATTTGATGAAGTATGAGATACTTCCAAACCCTACTTGATACGAAATTTCGGAAACCGTTGAAGAACCTTCCTTAAGGAGGGCCATTGCTTGTTTAAGACGGATTTGACGAATAAATTGGCTTGCCGAAAGCTGTGTCTGTTTCTTGATTTTCCGGAGCAGGTTGGACCGGCTCATGTGCATGGTATTAGCCAATTCGGACACCCCAAACTGTTCGTTAGCCAAATTCTCCAGAATTATGGCTTCAACTTGTTCGATAAAGGTTAATCTGTTGGACATGCTATTTTCTACTGGCTCTAAGTTAGATAAATGTAAAGAAATAGCCGCTATGTCAACGGCTACATGTTTTGTGCAAAAGGTATCGTTTGCGTCATAATTTATATCCCTGCATCATAGTTTTTATACCATCCCGAAACTTTACATAGTCCGCTACATAGCTCATACGCAGTGCTTCAAGCTTTGCAGCACCTTTGTATCAACAAAAATCATAACAAAATAAATAGCAATCAAAAAATCACAGTCATGAGAACAATCATCAATCACTCGCAAACGGAATCTAAAAGGTTCACTTGCCTTACCAACTTCAAGGACAACAAGAGAATCAGTTGGACAATACCAAAAGAATGCCATCAGTAAGAATCATACTTCATAGGATTAGAAAAAGGAATAGGTCCTTATAAAAGTATATGCTCTATTAAAACAAAAATTAGAACAATCAATTAAAAATTTAATTATGAAATCAAAGATTCACGAATACCTATTAAAGTTAAATAATAAAGACATGAGTAAAACAATCAAAAATCAAGTTAAGTTAAAAGTGGCGTGTGCTGCCTTTGCTTTAATATCTGCACTAGCATTTGCGCAAAACAATGCTAAGCCCCAAAATAGCTTTAGCCGAGACGGTTTTATGTTCGAATTTGGGCTAGGCGGCGGTATAATCAGTATAGAAGATAGTGCTGGAAATCAAAGTTTTGATGATACCCAAGGCGGCGGCACTTTTCCTGAATTAAAGTTAGGCTATATGTTAAATAACCGCTTAGCCGTTACTGTTTCTGCACCTGGAATGATTTACACGCTTAATGATAACGACAGGCATTTTGGAGGCATTATACCTTCTGTTCAGTACTGGGTAAAAGACCGATGGTGGATACATGGTGGTGCCGGTTTGGCCTTAGATGGCCCTGCGTTATATGATATTGAAGATAACGTAAATGACGATTGGAATACAGGGTTAGCAGCTATGGTAAGCACAGGTTATGAAGTGTACAGAAAAAACAAATTTGCCTTAAACATTCAATCTAAATTACTCCTGGGTGGTGTAAAGCTGAATAATAACATTGACAGAGAGGTGGTGCAATTTAGTTTAGGAATTGGCTTTAGCTGGTTTTAATCATTGGCACCGCCAAAGGGTATAATACCCCAAGGCTTACCTCGAAATTAAAAGTCCGTTTCCTACGAATGCATCGCGGGCTTGCCCCGAGGTAGTTTACTAAAGAAATAATAATAGTAATAATCAAAAAAATATAATCATGAAATCAAAGATTCACGAGTGCCTATTAAAATTAAATAACATAATCATGAATAAACCATTTAGAATTAACACATTAAGAACCTTGGGATATATGTCATTAGGCCTTCTTTTACTTACGACGGCATGTGGTCAAACAAGCAGTAAATCAAAAACCGAAGTAACCACCAGTACCGAAACCAAGTCGGTAATTGATGCGCCAGAAATGGATATACAAGCAGCGATACTATCGGACAATCTTGAAGCCGTTAATCAGCATATTTCGGCAGGGACAGATTTGAACAAGAAAGACCCCATGACCGGGGCCACGCCCCTAATCACAGCATCGAGCTTTGGTAAGCATAAAATTGCGCAAGCCCTTATCGATGCCGGTGCGGATTTAACGACTAAAAATAATGACGGGGCTACTGCTTTGCATACCGCCGCATTCTTTTGTAGGGTCGAAGTCGTACAGTCACTTATTGATGCCAAAGCCGATAAAACCGCTAAAAACAACTTTGGTATGACACCAAGGGAAAGTGTTATGGGGCCATTTGCAGAAATAAAGCCCATTTATGAAATGCTTCAGCAACAATTGGGGCCGATAGGTTTACAAATTGACCTGGTAGAAATCGAGAAAACCCGTCCGATTATAGCTATGATGTTGCAGTAATTAATTTAAAATGGACAATACAATGACAACGGAAAGAAGATACGATATCGATTGGCTACGAGTAATAGCTATAGCTCTTTTATTAATATATCATATTGCTATTATATTTCAACCTTGGGCCATGTTTATAGGCTTTATCAAGAGTGATGAATTCCTAGAAGGTTTATGGAAACCGATGACCATGCTCAATGTCTGGCGAATTCCGTTGTTGTTTTATGTCTCGGGTATGGGGCTTTACTTTGCCATGCGCAAACGAAATTGGAGGCAATTGCTTTTGGAACGCACAAAGCGAATTCTCTTGCCTTTCCTCTTCGGTATTGTTGCAATCACAACCTTACACATGTTTATTTTTCAGCTATACTATAATATGCCTTTAGGTTACTTTCCCCATCAAGGTCACTTATGGTTCTTGGGAAATATTTTCGTTTACGTGCTCTTACTTTTACCGTTTTTTTATTATTTGAAAAAACATGAGAACGGAAGGTTTAAAAAAGGCTTGTCCGCATTTATGGGAAATCCTGTCGGGCCTTTGTTCATTTCCTTGTTTTTTGTAGTAGAAGCCGTAGTGGTAAAACCCCAACTGTTCGCCCTATATGCAGAGACTTGGCATGGCTTTTTTAATGGGCTTCTTGCCTTCTTATTTGGCTATCTTTTTGTGTATAGCGGCAAACATTTCTGGCAAACCGTTTTAAAATGGCGATGGTTATATCTTGGGTTCGCAGCTTTTTTATTCGGTGTCCGATATTTTATGTACGATACCGAAGCACCCGGTTACCTTACGGCTATCGAATCAAATTGCTGGATTTTTGGGGTTTTCGGCCTTGGTTATAAGTATTTGAACAGACCAAGTAAAACCCTTAATTATCTGAGCCAAGCGGCATATCCTGTCTATATAATCCACATGTTTGTATTGTACACAGGTGCACTATTCATATTGCCATTGGAAATTCCTATCTTATTGAAGTTCATAGGTATTACAGCTTTTACAGGTATGGGTTGTTTTATCATTCATGAGTTTGTTCTTAGAAGGATTGGTTTTTTAAGGCCATTATTCGGATTGAAATGGAATTCCAAAAAATCTGAAAAAGTAAAAACTTCGACTTCGAATCTGAATTGTGAATACAAGGAATAAAAATTCTTGGCTTTAGTTAAAACTTGAGTTAAAATTTATTAAAGAACGCACCGAACAAGCGGAAAAACGGCGTTAAAGAGAAGTAAATACATTTAAAATATAATTTAACATGAAAATTCAAATTGCAATATTTTGCTCAATAGTAATGCTTAGTGCTTGTAACACCTCTAAAAAATCTGGTATCACCCAACAACCAACTTTAACTGATTATCAAGTTGGCGAAAAATGGGTATGGAAATATAAAGGTGTAACAACGGAAGGAGAAGTGCGCTCGGATGGAACAGATACTAGAGAAATAGTCAGTATTAATGGAGTTTTAGGCATGACAATCGGAAAGGATACCATTCCAATTACTGACATTGTGAAGCCGGAGGAAAGAGAAACACCCAAGTATGACTGGCCTCTGGAAGTGGGTAAAAAGTGGAAATATGAAAACAATTGGACAAGTCAAGATGGAACAACGGGAAACCAAAGTCAAGATGCTGAGATATTAGCATACCAAGAAGAAACAGTAGAAGCTGGAACATTCATGGCTTACACCATTAAATACACCGGTAAAACGACAAATTCCAGAGGATATAGCGCAAATGAAGAAGAGGTTTGGTTGTATGCCCCTGCTGTAAAAAACTTCATAAAGCTCACTCAGAATCAAGGTGATTTTCTATACGTAGAGGAATTAATTGAATATTCAAAACCTAAGTAGGTCTCTATAAAAAAAGTCAGCCTTAATTCGAGATATGAAAAACAATAAATATGAAAGCAGCAGTCTACAAAAAATATGGTCCGCCAAATGTCCTTGAAGTTACGGAATTGGAAAAACCGAAGCCGAGAGATAATGAGATGCTCGTAAAAATTCATGCGGCAACGGTCACGTCGGGCGATGTGCGGTTGCGGAGTTCAGATTTTCCGCCGTTGTTCTGGCTTCCGGCAAGGCTGCTATTTGGTCTGTTCAAACCAAAGAAGAAAATTTTAGGGCACGAGTTGGCTGGTGTCGTAGAAGCCATCGGAAAAAACGTCATAGAATTTAAGGTGGGAGACGCTGTCTTTGGCACTACCACTATGCTCCAAACCGGTTCTTATGCAGAATATATCTGCCTGCCGCAAAAATGGAAACATGGGGTTGTCGAAAAGAAACCGGAAAACTTGAGTTTTAGGGAAGCTGCCGCTTTACCTGTAGGAGCTATGACTGCCATGTTCCTTCTTGAAAAAGCAAATCTCAAAAATGGGCAAAAGGTGTTGATCTATGGAGCTTCCGGAAGTGTGGGCAGTTATGCGGTTCAACTTGCAAAGCTAAATGGGGCGACAGTCACGGGCGTTTGTAGTGGTTCTAATGTTGAGATGGTAAAATCATTGGGCGCTAAAAACGTAATAGATTATAAAGTTGAGGATTATTCACGGTGTGAAGAAAAATTCGACATAGTTTTTGATGCCGTGGGCAAGACCACCAAAACAAAGGCGAGAAAAGTCTTGAATGCCAAAGGAACTTTCGTTTCCGTAAAAATGTTGACAAAAGAGAAAAGTGAACATCTAGAACAGATAAAGGAACTTGCAGAAAAGGGAAATTTAAAACCATTTATTGACAGAACCTTTGCGCTAAATGACATTGTAAAGGCACATGAATATGTTGATTCAGGACGAAAAAAGGGAAACGTAGTCGTTGATATCATACAATAACAAGAATATTTCGTTCAATATTCGATTAATAAATAGCACCATGAAAATCTTCAGAAAAATACGGTTTGAACTTTTGGGAGAAAATAAGACTAAACATTATCTGCTGTATGCTGCAGGGGAAATTGTTCTGGTTGTTATCGGAATATTAATCGCCTTGCAAATTGACAATTGGAACCAGGTCCGAAAAGATGATAATGCCTTAAAGGAGTATTTAGTAAAAATTAAGTCCCATACAAAAGAAGACTTGAAGAAATTAGAGGAGATAAGCAAAGGAAGAGCACAGATCTCTGGGTATTGCAAACAAGCGCGTAATAGCATTTTAAATAAAACGGAAGATGAAAACCTTGAATTGTTTATGGCAAGTGGTTACGCTTTTGCAGACTATTATTTTAAACCCAATACGGGGGGATATGAAGCATTGAAAAACTCGGAATATTTTGGAAAAATCAACAATACACCTTTGGACTCCCTATTGACTCAGTACCATTATTTATTGGACGCCATTGCTGAAAACGAGAAAAGTTACAATGATTATATGGTGAATCAAGAGTCCTACATTTCTACTCAGATTGATATATCGTTAGTTTTAGCCAAAACCTTTGTGCCACAGGATGTTTTAAATGGAATGGCAACATCGCCAGTTGAGTTTGACGACGCTTTTAGGCAATACACGGGTTCCGCACCCTACCGAAACGTTATTAGCTTGGCCGCCTTTCAATTTGATAGTATGATTTACCAATACAATAAACTAGGCGTGCTTGGACAAAGCGTCATTGAAGAAATAGATGCAATTACCAATAAGTGAATGTTTTCTGTACTAATCTCAAAATGTTGCGCATTGTTCCCGAAAAACATCAAATGAAATCATGACAAAGAAAAAAACAAAACAAATAACCGAATTTTTTCAGAGAAATATTACAGGTAAAAAAGTAGTATCACTTTTCATAATTACCAATGTAGTATATGCATTCATGCTTACTGTTACTATTCCCAAAACAATGGAATTTTCAAATGGAATGAAATTGCTTGATATGCTACCAATGGGATATGACTTCAATTATGTCGACCAACTATGCAACACACTCGGAGAAATTGGACGTAAGACTTATTTAAGCAATCAAATACCTGTGGATATGGTTTATCCACTTTTATTTGGAATAAGTTATTGCTTAGTACTTGCCTATTTTCTGAACAAACTCGACAAACTAAAAACGGTGTTGGCATATCTCTGTCTTTTGCCTTTATTAGCCGGAGCGATGGATTACGCCGAAAATATAGGAATCATTGCTATACTCAACAGCTATCCCGAAATAGACCCTAGTACTGTAACAATAACCAGTAGTTTCAGTCTTCTTAAGAGTACGATCACGACACTCTATTTCGTGATTTTAATACTATCGCTGGTAGCACTAGGAATTAGAACGCTGAGAATAAGTAAAAGTACCAGGTCTAGTTAATGGAATGGGCTGTTAAGAATGATAATCAATTCATTTGGCAAAGGATAGCTATTGAACAACTATTTAGCACCATTGGCAAGAAAAACGAAGAGGTAAAGACAATGAAATTAGCACTGTAAATAGACGTGTAGTCACCCAATAAACTTATTATGAGTAACGAACCAAAAAACCAGAAAAAAGTCCAGAAAACGATACTGTTGTTTTTGGGAATTTTAACCTTGCTAAGTACTATCTGTTATTACGCAATACTCAAGTTGAACCCGACAAGCATCTATGTCGGGGCATTAATGATGAGCCCTGCATTATCCGCCTTTATTACATTGAAGCTGATGAAAAGACCGATTTCAAGTCTTCCATGGGGTCTGAAAAGTTTGAAAAATTTGCGCCTATCCTATTTGATTCCGGTAGCCTATATTATGATTTCCTATGTATTGATTTGGGTTTTCGGTTTCGGAAATGTGCTCAATCAGGAAACTATCACCGAGTGGTCGCAAGAATTAGGCATGGAAGGTTTCAGTAGTACTCTTGTACTATTGACTATGATCGTTCTCTTATCTGTTGTTGGTGTTGTAAAGAATATCGGTTCTACATTGGGTGAGGAAATAGGATGGCGCGGATTCTTCGTCTACGAACTTCGGAAACTATTTTCCTTTGGCACTGTTTCTATAATTAGTGGCCTAATTTGGGCGATATGGCATTGGCCGATTATCTTTTTGATATACAAGGGAAGTGGAAACCTGTTACTACACATTACAGCCTTCACCGTAATGATAGTGGCAATTTCGGTCATTTTGACCTACTATACTTTTAAGTCGAATAGCTTGTGGCCTGCGGCCCTATTTCATTCCGTACACAATATATTCATACAGAAGATTTTCACGCCGTTGACGATAACAAATGACCGCACTACTTTATGGATAGATGAATACGGACTCATGCTACCGATTATTACAACGCTATTTGCCATCTATTTTTGGCGAAAGGCGAAAGTTGAGAACCTATAGGTTTTAAGACAATAAAATGAAAAAACAAACAACCGTGTTATGGCAAAGAAACAATCAAAACGAATACTCAAAATCATATTAATTATGGCAAGCATCAGCTCACTATTCTTTGTACCATGGATTTTGCTAAAATTACTGTTAACACCATTACCTGATACGGTTCAGGAACAGGTCAATGATGCTATTGGATACGGTTTGGACGGCATGATTGTTTATGTAGACCAAGCTGGCAAGCCACCTGAGTTTTATGCCGCTGGCTGGCAGGATCAAAAAAATAAGATTCCTGCCAACCCAAAAGCTTTATTCCGGATTGCCAGCATTAGCAAGTTGTATGTTGCTGTTGCCGTAGCAAAATTAGTTAATGACAATCAGTTGTCTTTAGACAAAACGCTCGCTGATTATATTCCGGAATTGGTGGGACGAATTGAAAATGCGGATAAAATTACCTTGAGAATGATGGTGCAACATCGGAGTGGTATTCCGAACTACACCGACTCTCCGGGTTTTTGGATAAACGATTATTCAAAAAACACCAAAGAATCGCTCGATTTGGTCCTCGATACTCCTGCCGATTTTAAACCGGATAAAAAATACAGGTACTCAAACACCAATTACCTGTTGATTGGCGAAATCTTGGATAAAACATTGGGATATAGTCATCACCAATTTATCAAAAAAGAAATTTTAATGCCCCTCGGGCTCAACCACACCTACAGTTTGCTAAGTGAAGTGAATTTAGACGATGTAATGAGCGGATATGCCGTGGATTACGACCCAGACCTAAAGCCTAATGATTTTGTAAGCCCTGCCGGCTCCATGGTGGCTACAGCGCAAGATGTGGGTATATTCTTGAGGGCGTTGAACGACGGCTCCTTACTTAATGATAAGGAACAAGCTATCTATTCATCAATTTATGTATATGAACATACAGGATTATTACCAGGTTACAGCAGTATTGCCAAGTATCACAAGGATATTGATGCTGTCGTTGTTCAATTTGTAAATACCAGTGGCGGATACTCTTGGAACGTATCAGAAAAAATTAATAATAGAATTGTAAAAATCCTGAAAAAGAGAAAGTAACCAATACCTTAAAATTAAAATCAAATCATTTATGGTCGTAAATACAGAACAAAAACAATTGATTAAAACTGCAAGAATAACTGGAGTGTGGTATTTAATGATGGCTATTTCAGGGATTTTAGGGTTAATGGTCTTTCATTCTCAAATATTTGTTTCTGGTAACCCCGAACAAACGCTAACGAATTTGGTAGAATTAGAATCCACCGCAAGAATTAGGTTGCTCTTAGAGTTTGCTATCGTAATATCTCAAGCACTTACCGCAGTTTGGTTTTTCAAATTGTTTAAAGATAGTTATGAATGGGAAGCTTGGACTTTAGGTATATGGGGAATGGTGAATGCTTTAGCGATTATGATAAGTGCAATTTCAATCGCCTCTGCAATAGGTGTTGCTAATTCTGACATAAGTGTTATGGAAGATAAAGTTGTACTTATTGAGGTTTTTCAACATATAATTTCAAATGCTTGGGGTATTGGTGGTCTTTTCTTTGGGCTTTGGCTGTTTCCCATGGGTTACATAGTCATCAAATCTAAAAGGATGCCTATCTGGTTAGGAAGAGTTATTGTTTTAGGTGGTATTGGTTATCTAATTAGCACCGTAATCCGTTACGCAGGAATTGATTTTAGCTTCAATAGATTTTTTACGCTACCTGCAACCATTGGTGAATTTTGGATAATAGGTTATTTATTAATTTTTGGAATAAGACCTAGTAATGAGTAAAACCAGAACGGCAAACAACAAAGATGTACATAATTAATTACTGTTAGCCTTCCTATTAAAATCTTATCAATAGAAATAAAAAATGAAACTCATAACTAATTGCTTCATAAGCAACTAACAATACATGAATACATTTATTCATCATTACCAATCAAAAAACGAACAGTACATGTTTTTCAAATCAAAAGAAGGAAAAGAAAAAATCTTATCCCTTTACAACCAGAAGTTAAATGAGCTGAATATTGAATACTCAGAAAAATTGATAGAAACAAAGTTTGGGGTCACTAATGTCATCATTACTGGCGACACTAAAAACCCTCCATTAGTACTTATTCACGGCACAGGAGGTTGTGCTCCACAAATTTTGGATTCTTTCCCTAATCTAGTTTCAAAATATTGTGTTTATGCGATAGATGTACTTGCCCAACCAACTAAAAGTGCAGAGAATAGGTTGGACATGACATCTTTAGATTATGGAAAATGGCTGATAGAAGTCGTTATAAAACTAAGGCTGAAAGATGTGACCCTAGTAGGTTTTTCTTTTGGTGGTTTCATTAGTTTAAAAGCACTGGAGTTTAACGAGACACCAATTAGAAGGGTTTTCTTAATTGCTCCAGTCTATATTGTAAATGGCAATCCTCTTGTAGGTGTATTCAAAATGTTCCTGCCATTAAAAAAGTTTATCAAAACAAATAACCAAAAGCACATTACAAAAGTAATGAACGTACTTTTTTCTGAATATGATGATTTTGCTCTAAGCTATATGTCTACTACGTTTCAACACTGCAATATGGATTTCTCACCACTACCAGTAATTTCTAAAAATTCAGGGAAAAACATAAAAACACCCATCACAATTTTCGCCGCTGAAAAAGACATCATGTTTCCGGGCAAAAAGATGATAAAAAGGGCAACAAAAATATTTTCCTCTTTAGAAAAAACTGTTTTAATGGAAGGTTCTAAACATGTACCAAATGAAAAAGATTTTAAAGTAATCGAGGACTCGGTATTACTAAGCGAAGGTGGCATTAATAATTTGTAATGATATTTATTAAAGCAACAAGATAAAAATTACTTTAGAGAAGGAAAGAAAGGAAGGCACTATTCTTGATAATTGGGGTTGGCAACGAGAGAAAAGTTCGGTAAAAAGGAAATTGGATTATTCGTTATGTCATTCAATATTCAGATAATACCGTTCGTATAAAAGATCTTCCAATGATGAGAGAAGTAGAAAAAAATAAAATTCGAACCTCAGTTCCATGTTATTGTAACCAAATCTAACGCATCGATTTTCCCCTTGAGTTGAGGTTTTCCCAAATCCTGAACGACATAGTCATCATTTAAGTCCAACCGGTCAATTAGGGCTTTTGAAACAAGCAGGTCAACACTATATTCATTGCATAGCCCTTGGATTCTAGCCGTGGTATTCAATACATCCCCTGTAAAGAATATCTCCTTTTTCAAAGCTCCGATTTCTCCCGTGGTTACTTCCCCAAAATGTAATGCCGCTTTAAAGTCTGGGAAAACACCGTACTTTTTTAAGTAGTTATTTTTCTTTTTCAATAAGTCAGACTTCATATCGAAAAAGCACCGAACGCAATGGTTCTTGTCGAATCCGGCTTTCAGTTTCCAAGAAATTACGATTTCATCTCCGATATATTGATAGACCTCACCGTGGTTCTTGACAATAGCATTGGACAGGTCAAAGTAGTAGGCTTTTAATAACTCGAAATATTTAATATGGCCCAACTGTTCGGCAATGGTTGTGGAAGATTTCATATCGGCGAACATAAAAATACGGGTCTCGGCTACGGGTTTATGGTACTTTCCGGTGAAGAAATTGAGCAGGACATTCTGTCCAAGATTCTCGCTTATTTCTGCATATAATAAAGATACTAGCAAGTGGAATGAGAGTTGTACCATGGCACTGGCATTTGTTGGGCTAAAAAAGAAGTCCACATACCTTTCCCAAACTCGTCTATCGAATATAGAGATATCGAGTTCCATACTGGCCGCTATTTGAAAGCTAACGAAAATCAATAAAAAGAAGAAGGCAGCGTAGATGAGAAACTTTGAGACAATCTTCACTGCAAAACTTTTCCTCTCGAACAAACGGTTAACAAACACCAATTCTACCAGGCCAACGAGCAAGCCTATCAAAGTAATCAACACTAGTGCAAAAATCACAATATCCGGTTCCAGTCTAATCGCTGTGTCTAGCTTATTGTCTTGGTCGCCGACTGCCACGGCTTCTATCCATAGGAACAGAGCACCAAAGACCAGCCAGATAATTCCGAAGGGAATGATGCGAGCGATATTTCTTTTGGTAATAGCGGATAGTTTCAAATTAAAAGTTTTGCTTTTAGTATTACAATTTAGGAATTCTTTCAAATAGGAGTGTCGTATTATTTTACTACTGCACTCGAACTGTTTTATGATGGAGCGGGCAGGATACCCAAATCCGATTCAACAGATTATAGCCTACCTATTCTGGCGCAGTTCACCTTTGTGGTTTATGCATGAACACAGGGCCTGTAATTCGCTACAATCTTCATGGAAAGGCAAAGATAGAGGAGAACGAAACCTTACATGGCAGGCAGGAGGCCACCGGTTCCCCCGAAGCTTCGGGACGGTATTGTCCATTTGTATTTATAGGGCTTTCAAGAAATTAGAAGCTTTTTATTTGCGTGGTCCTAAGAATAGTTTTTCCTTTTTTTATGGGTTAGATTTTATTCTTTATTCAACAACTTTTTGCTCAATTCTTCTAAGGAAATCCCTTTGGTTTCCGGCATAACCGTAATAGCCCAAAATAGTTGTAGCACCATCATAGCACCAAAGAAATAATAAATATACCATACCGCATTTCTTAAAAGTCCTTCGCTCGCATCGAGAAAAAACGGAGTAATCAAGGTTATAATCGCTGCAAAGACCCAATGAATACTAACGCCCCAAGATTGGCCGTAGGCACGTACACTGTTTGGATATATTTCTGAAATAAATACCCAAATTACAGCACCTTGTCCAATAGCATGAGCGGCTACAAAAGAACAGATAAATGTGAGGGTAAGGGTAGAGCCCAAATCAAACTGAAAGCATAGTCCTACCATCACTAAACTTATGATATAGCCGAAAGAACCTATAATAATCAATTGTTTCCTGCCCAATTTGTCCAACAAACGCACCCCAATAATAGTAAAGATTAGATTCACAATGCCAATAGCGATAGAGTTGAATAGTGATTCTTTTCCTCCAAGACCCGCTTGCTCCAAAATTTCCGGAGCATAATAAAGCACAAAGTTTATACCCGATAGTTGATTGAACAGTGCTATAAAAAAACCAAGCCAAATAACTCTGGAGAATTTCTTTTGAAAGAGATTTTCATTTTTATCGGACTCCACCAAATCCAATTTTATTTCATCCAAGTGCTGTTGTGCAGTTTCTTTTGAATATATGAGTTCTAACACCCTTAGTGCACCTACATCGTCTTTTTTTTGTAGTGCTAACCATCTAGGACTATTCGGAACTTTAAGGACCATAATTGTATAAATCAATGCGGGTATGGCTTCTACGCCTAGCATCCAACGCCAATCGTTAGGACCATCGAAACCTTTGAGCAGCCAATTGGATACAAAGGCAATTAAAATTCCGAAGACTAACCAGAATTGATAGAGACCTCCAAGTTTACCTCTATTTTCCTTAGAGGTGATTTCTGAGATATAGATTGGAGCTGCTACAGACGAGATTCCTACACCAACACCGCCAATAAATCTAAAGGCCGAGAAAGCGTAAGGGTCTTGTGCTAAAGCACAACCAACGGCTGAAACAAAAAAGAGGATACCGATCCAAAACAGCGTTGTTTTACGACCTAGTTTTTTTGTAGGAATACCACCGAACAATGATCCAAAAACTGTTCCCCACAATGCCATACTCATGATAAACGTACCATGAAACAACGGAGAGGTCTCCCAGAGTTGTTTTATGGGGTCATTTGCACCGCTTATTACAACAGTATCAAAACCAAATAAGAAACCGGCTAATGCAACGGTTATGGACCAAACTAGTATTCTATTCATAAAAATAGTTTAACAACTTCTAAATATAACAAAACAAAACTTTAACATACCCCATAATTTAGATGAGTATCTTTGTAGAGCACATCAAAGGAAAAATACGATATGGAAAATATGAAAGGAAAAGTGGCTTATATAACAGGTGGTTCCAAGGGTATTGGATTAGGGGTCGCAGCCGCACTTCTAAGTCAAGGTATGAAAGTCGCTATAAGCGGAAGGGGCACCAAGAGTTTGGACAATGCCAAAAACGTTTTAGGTGGTTCAGATGAAGTGCTTTGTATTTCATCGGACGTAACTAATTTCGATGATGAAAAAAACGCTGTTACTCAGATTTTGGAAAAGTGGGGAGCATTGGATGTTGTTTTGGCCAATGCGGGTGTAGGTCATTTTGCACCTGTTGACGAGCTTTCCCTATCCGATTGGAACACCATGGTCAACACCAACCTAACCGGTGCATTTTATACGCTAAAGGCAGCTATGGAGGGCTTAAAAGCATCAAAAGGATATTATATCACACTAGCTAGTTTGGCGGGCACCAATTTCTTTGCTTCAGGTGCAGGTTATAATGCCACTAAATTTGGAGTGGTTGGTTTTACACAAGCTGTAATGTTAGATCTTAGGAAGCACGGCATAAAAGTTTCTACCATTATGCCAGGTTCTGTTGCTACACATTTTAATGGGAATGAACCAAATGAAAAAGATGCTTGGAAGATTCAACCTGAGGATATCGGTGAGCTTGTAATCGATTTATTAAAAATGAACCCTAGGACTTTACCAAGTAAGATAGAAGTTAGGCCCACAAGACCAGATTTAAAATAGTATTATACCTCCTTTTCTAAAAAATCTATTTTTGGATTCGTGATTTCAGTAATGAGGTTAAACAAACAGCGTTCAAATTCCGTTAAAATTTCAGGTGTGATGGTTTGTTCTTTACTCTTTTTTGAAAATTCCTTTTTCGCAAAGTATAAGGTCCCTGCCCTCAGATTCTTGAGGGCTACTATACCAGCTCGTATTTGATGACCTGGATGCTGTTGAAGATACATATAAGAATAGCATAAAAGTTGAAACGCCTTGCTGTATTGATAATCTTCCACTAGGGAGTCCCATTCCGTTAGTTCTACATTTCTTTTTTCTACTTTCCCAGTTTTATAGTCAATAATTCTCGTAGTTCCGTCTACTTCATCTATACGATCAAGTTTGCCTTTCAGTACTACAGGATAATCAATCCCGGGTATATTAAGCGTTACGGAAAGTTTTTCTTCTAAGGCTATTATTTTAGTTGTAAACTTGCTTAGCCCGTCAATTTCGGTTGTTATAAAATTTTCAATGTATTTGATGATAACATAATAAGAAATAAGGTTCTTACCTGTGCTGAAATCACCGTCGAGATAGGTTTTCTTAAAATTCTTTTTGACAGTATCCTCAATTTGTAATTTTGCTTTTTCCAGTCCATCCTTTGATAAATGTTTACCCACAAATGGGGTGTATAATTCTTCTAAAGTGTCATGAACTATGGTTCCAAATGTATTTGCCGCCAGAGTTTCTTCTACGGAAGCAATGGTATTAATGCCCAAAAGGTTCTGTTTATAAAAGTCTATGGGGTTTCTAATGTAGTTACTTAATGAGCTTGGAGAGAACCCTTTCTCAGCATATTTAGCTATAAGTGAAGTTAAGCTATCAGTTTTTACTATTCTTTCAGGGTTTTCTTGTATGATGTTTATTTGAGGGGAGGCTATAATTTCGGTAACGTCTTTCCTATTGGGGTCGGTTAATAGCTGTGTAATAAGTCTACTTTTCTCACCACCTTCCAGTACGTCTGGTTCGGTATTGTAAATTAGGTGAATATTTTGAGCGCGTTGCAATAGTCTATAAAAGTGATAGGTGTAAATGGCGTCTTTTTCTTTATAGGTAGGTAGGCCATGGGCTATTTTTAAATCGAAAGGGATAAAGGAGTTGTTGGATTTTCCAGAGGGTAAAATACCCTCGTTAACAGAAGTAAGGATAACCGTTTCAAAATCTAGATTTCTACTTTCTAACATACCCATTATTTGTAGACCTTCGAGCGGATCACCTTTAAAATCCAAAGTTTCGGACGATAAGAGTTGTAGGTATAAACTCTTTAAACCCTTTAAATTAGTTATATAGTTGTACTTTTCGAGAAGGTCTTGCAACTGGTTGAACAGCGTGTGAAATTTATACAACTGTTCTAATGCTAAATTGTTCTCATTTTGAACATGAATATCTTTCAATTTAAGAATTATGGCATTACAGTTGTCTATAAATTGTTTTGGTTTAGCTAGGGTAGTACTAAAAAGTAATTGCACTACCGTTGCTTTATAATCAAATAAAGTGCTTAGGTTTTTCTTGTTTACGTAGGTCCAATTTTTGGTTCTTATTGTTGTGATAATTTCATTCGTAGTAATTTCTAAGGTGCCTAAAAGGGCAGATGTGACTGGATGTGCTAGCAAGGCTATAAAATCTTTATAAAACCAGCCTTTCTCGCTTGGTTGTTCGTGAATTTCAAAAAGACGTTCAAAGAAACTGGCAATGGAACTATCCCTTAATTGTTGCCCCATGGTTATGTTAACCCTTTCAATAGTATTGGGAATAGAATTTAAAATAGGATTGAGAAGGTTCTCGTCTGCTAGAATTAAGGCCGTATTTTTTAATTGATGGGGGGATTCTTCTTGAATTTCTTTAAGAACATTACCCACGTATTTTGATTGAGAGATATTTTTGGGCACTCCAACGGCGCTAATTTTCTTTTCGGACAAGTAATGATTACTCAATCCTTTTAAGGAGTTCTTTTTCAGATAATTCCACTGGGTTTTATGATTTCTAATAAATAGACCTGCATCATGAATAGGATCTTCTAAAAAATAGGAATCGATATCAAAATAAATAGTAGACTTAGTAGCACTTAATATGGTTTGAATTATTTTACTTTCAGCAGTATTAAGGGCATTAAAACCTATAAACAAATGCGTTTTTGAGTTTTGATTTAAATATTTCTGTATGTTATTCGCTGCTTCACGATATACCAAACCTTGATGACCATGGTTTTCTTGGAGTAATTTTAAATTGAAAGCGGAGTATAGGGGTGATAAATGATTCCAGAAATGAAGATAATTCTTCATTAATTCCGTTTTCTCATCGGTTAGGGACCAATGATTTAGCTCTTGAATAGCAGATAGGTTAGAAAATAGTTTTGGTCCGTCTATGAGATAGCGGTCTATTTCATTAAAATCCTGAAGTAAGGTTTGACCCCATTTTAAAAAGGATTCGAAGGTTTCTTTTTCAAAATCGCCAACAGTAAGATAGGTTTCATAGAGTTCGAAAAGCTGTTGGGTATTACTTATGTATGTTAGTCCGGCAACCTGTTCAATAAATTCTTCTATACTATATATTAGGGGTGAAATAATCGTTTTGCCAATTTTCTTAGAAATAGCTTTTTTGAGAAACGTACCGGCTCGTTTACTTGGAAGAATAAAGACAAGCTGTTCAAAATTATTAAACTCTAGGTTTATGTCTTCAATTACTTCTTCTATGAAACTTTGCATGTGGTAAAAATAAAAAAGCTCCGCAATTTGCGGAGCTTTTTGTTTATTAAAACACTTAGGTTTTTAGAAACTTATTTTACCAAGTTGATTTCTACCCTTCTGTTTTGAGTTCTACCAGCTCTAGTATTATTAGTAGCAATTGGTTTGTCTTCTCCGTAACCTACAGCAGATAATCTGAATTCTTCAATTCCTTTCTCTACTAAGAATTCTTTTACAGAAAGAGCTCTTGACTCAGAAAGACTTTGATTCAATTTAGAACTACCAACACTATCAGTGTGACCCTCTACAGTAAACTTAGCGTTAGGATATTCTTTCAAGATTGTGATGATATCTACCATTACAGAAGTAGACTCAGCTTTGATAGAAGACTTACCAGTATCGAACAAGATGGTTCTCGCATAGTCGTTCAATTGTTTCTGAACTTCTTCAGTTACTTCTGGACAACCAGCGTTAGCTACAGTTCCAGCAACATCTGGACATTGATCGTCTTTGTCTAATACGCTATCACCATCTTTATCTGGCCATGGGCATCCTTTGTTCTCAGCAGGACCTGCTTCGTTAGGACACTCATCGTCTTTATCAGCAACACCGTCGCCATCAGCATCAGGACAACCAGCTAAAGCAGCAAGACCAGCTTCATTAGGACAAGCATCATCCTTATCAGCAACACCGTCACCGTCAGCATCAGGACATCCGTTCATTTCAGCAGAACCAGCTTCGTTAGGACAGCTATCTTTGCTATCTTCTATACCATCGCCATCTGCATCAGGACAACCATTGAACGCTTCTAAACCAGCGACTTCTGGACAAGCATCGTCTTTGTCGTATATACCGTCACCATCAGTGTCAGTACCACCGAATTTAACAGAAATACCTGCTAAATGTTGGAAATGTTTTACTCCATAATCTTCAAAAGCGTGCTTGTAAGTAGATTGTAAAGTAAGACCAAGGTTTTCAGAGAACCAAATGTTCAAACCAAGACCACCGTTTACTGTACCAGCACCGATTTCATCAACCCAAGTATAACCACCACCAATCTCGATAAACGGATCGATAACAGATTCTTTTTTGATGAAGTCATATTTAATTGTACCATCTATAGCGTAGTGAGATAGGTCATCAACTGAAACGTCACCTAATTTGCTTATTTTGTTTAAGGAACCTCTTGCTCCAATAGAGAATCCGTCTCCAACAGACTTAGATACTCCTACAAAAGAAATTGATGGAAGAATGTTCCAGTGATCGTTCGCATTAAAGAATTCATTACCAAAAGAACTCGTAGCACCTACAGGCAGATTGTCTGCACTAGTGGGATATACGTCAATGGCGTTAACCCCGAACTGTACTTGCCAAGGATTATTCTCGTCTTGCGCTTGTATGTTGTTAAAACCTACAACGAGTAGGACAACAACTAATAATTTGCTAAGATGTTTCATGTTCAAATTTTTAAGTTTAAGTGTTTATTAGCTGCAAATGTAAGTTGTTAAATATTATTAACAAAATCAATTTCCTATTTTTTTTAACGCATTTGATAGAATAAATCAAGCATTTAAACGATTTTTAATTCCTTCCCAACTTCAATAAAAGCTTTAATCGCAAAATCTAAATGGGCTTTTGTGTGCGCTGCGGATAGTTGTACTCTTATTCTTGCCTTATCCTTAGGAACTACAGGATAAAAGAAGCCTATGACGTAAATACCTTTTTTCAATAGCATGTTCGCCATGTCTTGTGAGAGCTTGGCATCATAAAGCATTACAGGAACTATTGCAGAATCCCCATCTATAATGTCGAAGCCTGCTTCTTTCATTCCTTTTTTAAAGTAATCGGTATTTTGTTGAAGCGTGTCCCGTAAAGAAGTATCGTTTTCTAACATCTCAAAAACTTTAATTGATGCTCCTACGATTGCTGGCGCTAGAGAATTAGAAAATAAATAAGGTCTGGAACGTTGTCTTAAAATCTCTATGATTTCTTTTTTTGCGGTAGTATAACCGCCCATAGCGCCCCCCAATGCTTTTCCCAAGGTTCCTGTTATGATATCAATTCTGCCCATTACCCCCTTTTCTTCTAATGTTCCCTTACCTTTTGGGCCAATAAAACCGGTAGCGTGGCATTCATCTATCATGACCATTGCGTCATATTTGTCGGCCAAGTCACAAATATGATCTAAGGGAGCTACAAGTCCGTCCATAGAGAAGACACCATCTGTAACTATAATCTTAAATCTAGCGCCATCTTCATTGGCTTGTTGTAATTGCTTCTCTAAGTCGTCCATGTTGCTATTGGCGTACCTGTAACGCTTAGCTTTACATAACCTAACACCATCTATTATGGAGGCATGGTTTAAAGAATCTGAGATTATGGCGTCCTCTGCGGTTAATAACGGTTCAAAAACACCGCCGTTAGCATCGAAAGCTGCAGCGTACAGAATGGTATCTTCCGTACCATAGAATTCTGCTATTTTTCTCTCTAAAGTTTTATGGATATCCTGCGTACCGCAAATAAACCGAACAGAGGACATGCCAAACCCATGGGAATCCAAGGTATCTTTAGCGGCCTGAACTACTTCTGGGTGCGATGAAAGGCCTAGGTAGTTGTTGGCACAGAAGTTAATTACCTCTTCTCCTGTAGAAATTTTTATTACAGCATCTTGGGGAGTAACGATAATACGCTCCTCTTTAAAAAGGCCGTCTTGCTGTATTTGATTCAATTCCTTTTCTAAATGTTCTTTAATTTTTCCGTACATCTTTTAGGGTATAAATTCTACTTCTATGTTATCGTTAATATAAACAATGATTTTATGTGCTACTACATAATTCATATCTAAAAAAGTAGCGGCGTAGGTATTTAACTGATTTTTGTATTTAGGATTTTTACCTCCTGTCTTGTAATCTATGATATAGACTTCCTTATTCTTAATAACTACTCTATCCGGTCTTTGTATTGTTCCGTCTGCTATTAGAATATCCGTTTCGTTGAGAACGGTTATTCCAGGCTCAAATAATGCCTTCAAATCTTTATGGAGCAAAACTTGAAGAAGGGTTGATTTGATCTGTTCTGATTCCCTGGCGATAATAATCCCTTTTTGTACACCAATTTTCAACGCGGTTTCCAAATCCTCTGCGAACTTAATGAGTCCTAAGAGATAATGGATGGTATTTCCTTTTTTAATCGCTTTTTCTTGTTCGGTATCCCAAAGCATACCAGCTCTTGTTAGGATGCTAAAACTAGGCCTATCTTTATGGGTATATATATAAGGTATGGTTGTGGTGTAATTTTCTTTGGACAAATTTTCTTCCTTTTTAGGGGCTACACCGAACTCATAATTAAATGTTTCACCATTCCAAAGCTGCTGTTCCTTTAGAAAATGAATGAACAGCCCAGAAAAATAATCCGTTTTGTAAGTTTGGTTTTTTTTAAAATCTTGAGCGCTAATGATATACATTGCGCAAACGGCCCTTGTCAGTGCTACGTAAAGCAAATTAAAGGAGTCCAATTGCAGTTTGCCCTGTTCGTCATTAAAAATTTGAGCTTCCGTATTACCATAATCCAAAACCTCTTGTTTTTTAGTTATAAGCACTTCACTAAAGCCTGAATAGGCGTCAGAATCCATGGGTATCCAGAGTTTGGGGTCAATTTCCTCATATATATTCGTATTTGCATAGGGGTATATCACTACAGGAAATTCTAATCCTTTTGCCTTATGAATGGTCATTATCTGAACTGCAGCGGTGCTTTCTGGAATTACGATACTTATTTTATCCTCTTTTTTGTCCCAATAATTTAAAAAGGATTGTTTATCTGCACCATCCTTCTGTTCTATCTCAAAAACAGTATCCATAAAGGCGTTTAAATAGGCATCTTGAGATTGTGAAAGATTAAAAATTCTAATGGCATATTCCATGCCATCGTAGACTGAAAGTTGTGAAAAAAGGTCACTATTAAAATTGAATTCATTCTGAAGTCCAGCAGCTAAACCATGAATGTGTTCAAATATAAAATCGTGTTTATGTTCGCTTTTCTTGGAAAGAAAATGTAAAATAGAATAGGAGAATACGAGCTCTTCTGGTTGTAAGGACCAACGTATAAGGTTTACTAAAAATTGTATTTTGGGACTTGCGGAGAGTAAAAGTGATTCAGACGAGATTACTGGTATATGTTCCTTCATTAAATAATCTGCCAAGTAGACACCATGTTTCTTCTTGCGAATAATGATACAAATATCCTCAAGATCATAACCGTTGGATAAGGCTTGGTTAATAGCTTCCAAAGTCTTCTGTCCGTAGTTCTCGTTGGTATCCTCTTCCAAAAAAGAGAGTTTTACGTAACCCCCTTTTTTAGCATTGGTTTCTTGTTTATTCCCTTCCTTAAAAAAGTGTTTATACTTATCATTTTCTAAAAACTGACTGGCGCTTTGAAAGAAGCCATTGTTAAAGTTGATTATTTCTTTATGACTACGGTAATTTTTAGGAAGTAGGTGTGTGTCTGCCGCTACAGAAAAAGGACTGGTTTGTCCTGTAGCTAAATCTAGAAATTGTTCCGCCTTTCCTCCGCGCCATCTATAAATCGCCTGTTTTACATCCCCAACTAAAAATAAGAAGCCTGTTTTTCCAAAATCGTCCTCACCTTCTAGAGAACTTCCTATTAAGGGGATTAAGTTGGTCCATTGCATTTCTGAAGTATCCTGAAACTCATCTATAAAATAGTGACGGTATTTTTCTCCCAGTCGCTCATAAATAAAGGGTGCGGGTTGGTTCTTTATTTCATTGGAAATAATGGAATTGAATTCTGAAATTGATAGTTGGTCCTTTTCCTTTTGAATCGCCACTACCTCTTGTTGAATGGCGTTCAGTAAAGTAAGCGGTACGAGATTTCTATAAACGTTGTGTGCAAAACTTCTTTTATAAATCAATGTTTTTAAGTCCAAATATTGTTGCAAAAGCCGAATAGGTATTTCGATTGATGGTAAAACAACATTTGCTTTTACTATTTTTCCACTGATTAGATTTTCTTCTAGCTTGTTTTTGTATAAGATGGAAGGGGATAAAACTCCGTCTTTTATTTTTTTAAAATGATTTGGCAAAGTTTGATAAGGAAAATCGCCCATCTCAAGACCGCTTCCCTCAATATATTTAAGCGTCTCCGTAGCCATCGTGGATAATTCTTTTTCTAAGCTCTGAAGTTGACCAATGATTTTTTCCTTAAGCACCTTGAAGCTTAGAAGGTCTTTATCTTTTAATGAAGCTAAATGTGTAATATTATTTTCATTAAAAAGTAGTTTTCCAATTTTTAAAAGGTCGTAGCCAATGTCCCAACTACGGTCATCGTCAATTTTTTCAAGCGCAAAATTTAAAAGAACTTTTGTAAGTTCTTTGTCCTCCCCCGCTTTGGATAGTATTCTGGCGACTGCCTCATCCAAGAGCAAATCCGTATCTAGGACAACTTCAAAGTTTTGAGGAATTTTCAAATCTCTGGCAAAAGTTCGTATTAGTCTATGCGTAAATTTATCTATGGTAGAGATGTCAAAAAAAGCATAATTATGAAGAATTTCTTTTAGCCGTAGCTCACTGAGCTTTTGAAGTTCTGGAACCGATAGTTCAAGCGCATCCATAATTTCTAGAAATAAAGGAGAGGCTTTCTCGTTCGCTGTAACCTTACTAAAGTTAAAAAGGCTTTGTAAAATACGTCCCTTCATCTCATTAACCGCTTTATTGGTGAATGTGATGGCTAATATTCTTTTAAAACTAAAAGGTCTAGAAAGAATAATTTTAAGATATGCACTGGACAAGGTATAGGTTTTACCAGACCCAGCCGATGCATTGTAAATTTTAAAGGAACTATTATCCACTTATTTTTACTTGCAAAATAAGGATTCTAGTACAGTTCTTAACAAATAATTATAGGAATATAAATGTTAAAACCTGTAAATTTGAAAAGCAATTAATATTAATCTTTTAAACTATAAATTATGGCTTTTGAATTACCCAAATTGCCTTATGCATATGACGCTTTAGAGCCACATATCGATGCAAGGACAATGGAAATACATCATACGAAACATCATAACGGATATACTACCAAATTAAACGGTGCAATAGAAGGTACTGATTTAGAGGGGAAATCTATTGAGGATATCCTATCTAGTTTGGACATGAACAATGGCGCTGTACGTAACAACGGTGGTGGCTTTTACAATCATTCGCTTTTCTGGAGCGTAATGTCTCCTAACGGAGGTGGGGCACCTTCAGGAGAACTCGCAGATGCTATAAACAGTGCATTTGGTTCTTTTGATGCATTCAAAGAAAAATTCAGCACCGCTGCAGGTACTAGATTTGGTTCTGGATGGGCATGGTTGTGTGTACACGAAGGTGGTAAAGTAGAAGTTTGTTCTAGCCCTAATCAAGATAATCCTTTAATGCCAAATGTTGGCTGTGGAGGGCAACCAATCCTTGGTTTAGACGTTTGGGAGCATGCATATTACTTAAACTATCAAAATAGAAGACCAGATTACGTAAGTGCTTTTTTCAACGTTATAGATTGGAATAAAGTGACTGAATTATATAATGCAGGGAAATAAGAATAGTTAAGAAAATTCTTGTTAAATAATAGAGTAGCAACCACTTAAAGAGAAATCTTTAGGTGGTTTTTTTGATTTTTATGTATAGAAAAGGGCGGAGAAGTCTCCACCCTTTTCGTCCCAAATCTTACCATAAACTTAACCTACTTATGCTATGGCAATACTAAATTACTGGTATTGTGGGAAATAAAAAAAGAAATTTTAAGAAATTTTTAATTATCTCCTCAATACAAGGATAGTTGTAAAAACATCAGGGAGGAATAAAAAACGAGTCTGTTTTTGAAATAGGATCAAATAAAAAAGGCAGAGCATAGCTCTACCTTTTTTCCCCAAATCTTACCATGAACTTAACCTACTTATGCTATGGTTCTTCAAAGGTAAAAGCTTTAATTTTTTTGTGAAAAGGTATTTGTTTAAAGGTTTATTATAGGGTTGAAATACCTCTTGTGTATTATTATCTTACAGTAAATGAAGGAAGTTGGGAGGTATTAAAAATTGGATAATAAAAAGGCGGAGCATTGCTCCGCCTTTTCCCCAAATCTTACCATGAACTTAACCTACTTATGCTATGGTTCTTCAAAAGTAAATGCTTTAATTCTTTTGGAAAAAGGTATTTGTTTAAAGTACAATATATAGGTTAAAAGGTAATGGATCATAATTTAAAGAAATAGGGTTTTTCTATTTTAGACTTGTTGAGGAAGAGATTTTTGCTAAATAAAAAAGGTGGAGAGTTCTCCACCTTTTTTGCCCCAAATCTTACCATGAACTTAACCTACTTATGCTATGGTAAGCTCTAAAATAGAATTGCTTGGTTCAAAAAGATTATTCCATCGATAAACGACAATTTTTATCGATGAAATACACTATATTGAAATAATTTCTTACGAAATAAGTTAATACGCTCTTTCGTTTTTACCCTCATAGAAGTTGATAAATGCCCTATTTACAACTCTGTTTCCTCCAGGTGTGGGGTAGTCACCAGTGAAATACCAATCCCCTAAATTTTTGGGGCAGGCCTTATGTAAATTTGATATAGTTTGATAAATTATTTGAACTTCAGCATTGATTCCTTTTGGACTAAGGAGTTCCCCTGTCTTTTTCGATATTTGCTCGGGAGTAAACGGGGCGTAGAATTCCTTGACATAATTAATGACGTCTTTATCTTTTGAATCAGTTTGATCTACACATTTTTTATAAATAGCATCAACGATATGCATCGTGTCATTATCTTTATGAAGATCTAGTGCGGCACGGAAAGCGATAAAATCTTCTAGCTTGGCCATATCAATACCATAACAATCTGGATACCTAATCTGTGGAGCGGAAGAAACTACTATGATTTTTTTTGGAGAAAGGCGATCAAGAATACGAAGTATACTTTTCTTTAATGTAGTACCTCTAACAATGCTATCATCTATGATAACCAGATTATCTCCCTTTTTAACCGATCCATAAGAAATATCGTAAACATGGGCCACTAGGTCATCTCTACTGTCATCTTGAGTAATAAAGGTTCTTAATTTAGCATCCTTAATAGCAACTTTTTCAATTCTTGGTCTTACCGCTAGTATTTCATGAAGTTCTTCACTGGTAATTTTTGAGCCTATGGTAAGAATTTGCTCCTCTTTCTTTTTGTTCAAATAGTTTTGAGCTTCTTTGACCATGCCAAAGAAGGATGTTTCTGCGGTGTTGGGAATGTAGGAGAACACCGTTTTCTTTATGTCGTTATTGATAGACTTTAGAATCTGGGGAAAAACGAGCTTCCCTAATTCTTTTCGTTCCTGATAAATTTCTTTATCACTTCCCCTAGAGAAATAGATTCGCTCAAAAGAACAAGCTTTTCGTTCCTTGGGTTCTAATATTTGTTTTATGGCCGTTGTTCCACTTTTCTTAACTATTATAGCGTGTCCGGGATCTAATTCTTTAACGCTTTCATAGGGTACGTTGAAGACAGTCTGTATTGCGGGGCGCTCAGAGGCCACAACAACAACTTCGTCATCCTTATAATAGTACGCGGGTCTTATACCCGCGGGATCGCGAAGTACAAAAGCGTCACCGTGACCTAATAAACCTGCCATGGCGTAGCCACCATCAAAATTTTTAGCAGCTCTCCTTAAAATTTTAGAAACTTTTAATCGCTCCGCTATAATGGCGGAAGCTTCTTGTTTTGTATAGCCTTGCTTCTTTATTTCTTTGTAGAGTTTTGCAACGGCATCATCTAAAAAATGACCTATCTTTTCCATTACGGTCACGGTGTCCGCCATTTCTTTAGGATGTTGCCCTAACTGTACCAAATTATCGAACAGCTCATGAACATTGGTCATATTAAAATTACCGGCAACGATAAGATTGCGGTGCATCCAATTGTTCTGTCTTAGGAACGGATGTACACTTTCTATACTGTTTTTTCCAAAGGTTCCGTAACGTACATGCCCCAGCAACAACTCTCCGATATAGGGGATATTCTTTTTTTGTAAGGCAACATTGTTCTCATATTCCGGATGTTCCGTTAGCTCTTTGTTTATACGTTCATTAATTTGAGCAAAGATATCCTGTATGGGTTGCTGCTGGCAAGAACGAACCCTGCTCATATAGCGTTGCCCTGCATCTACATCTAACTTAATACTGGCAAAACCTGCACCGTCTTGACCGCGATTGTGCTGTTTTTCCATCATGAGATACATTTTATTTACACCATAAAATGCAGACCCATACTTTTCCTTGTAATATTCAAGGGGCTTAAGTAATCGGATTACAGAGATGCCACACTCGTGCTTAATAGCGTCACTCATTACTTTTTCGTATTAAAAAAGCCCCAAATATGGGGCGTGGGGTTATTGTAATTCAATGTCAAACTGTGTTAATGCCTTAAATTGATGCAATCTTTTATTGACTTCCTTTTTATCCAAATCTATCATTCGTTCCGTTCCAAATCGTTCCACAGAAAATGATGCCAGATTAGAGCCATGGATTACTGCGTTCTTCATATTTTCAAAAGAAGTATCATTCGTAGCGGCTAGATATCCTGAGAAACCACCTGCAAAGGTATCACCTGCACCTGTTGGGTCAAAAACTTCTTCAAGAGGCAAAGCAGGGGCAAAGAAAACTTGGTCTTGGTGAAATAATAGCGCACCGTGTTCTCCTTTTTTGATAACTACATATTTAGGTCCCATACCATATATCTTGTGCGCTGCCTTTACCAGGGAATATTCTCCAGTTAGCTGTCTGGCCTCCTCATCGTTTATGGTAAGCACGTCTATATGCTTAATGGTTTCCAATAATTCTGGCAATGCATTATCCATCCAAAAATTCATCGTGTCTAGAATGATGAGTTTTGGTCGTTTTTCCATTTGGTTAATTACACGGAGTTGTACGCTGGGGTGCAGGTTGCCCAACATCACTACATCCGCATGGGTATAGTCAACAGGGACGACAGGATTAAAATCGGCCAGAGTATTTAACTCTGTTACTAAAGTATCTCTAGAATTTAAGTCGTTATGGTATTTCCCTTTCCAGTAGAATGTTTTGCCTCCTTTAACTATTTCTAAGCCATCCAGATTAATACTCTTATTAGAAAGTAGGTCCAAATATTTCTTTGGCATATCATCACCCACAATAGATACAATTGCGGCGTCTACATTAAATTGCGAAGCTGCCAGCCCAATAAATGTAGCTGCACCACCGAGAATTTTATCCGTTTTGCCAAAAGGGGTTTCAATTTCATCAAAAGCAACAGTTCCTACGATAACAAGTTTACCCATTTTGTCGATTAAAATTAAGCTGCAAATATACAATTTTGAACCGCTATTTTAAACTTGGTTAAGCGTGTAATTTGGAATAGTTATTAAGAAGTTCTTGGTAAGAAAGTAATTCATTACTTCCTCCCAAAATCGGCAGGTATTTCTCCCCAAGCCTTGGTTTCCCATTTTATGATAGGGGTATTGTATTGGTTTTTTTTGAGCCAATTTACCGCTCTATTGACCAAATGGAACATCTCTTTATTCTTTTCGTTCTCCGTCAACTTGGTATTACATTTCTTTTTACGTACCCAACTCATGGCAGTCCTAGAATCCGTATAGATAATACGGTCACTACCGCGCTCCTTTAAAAAGGCAAGCCCGTGAACAAGTGCTAAAAATTCACCAATGTTATTAGTTCCTTGCGGAAATGGTCCTTGTTTAAATAATTTTTTTCCGGTTTTAGTATCCACACCTTGGTATTCCATAATACCGGGATTTCCGCTAGAAGCGGCATCAACGGATATAGAATGGTAATTGGGCTGGCCAATTTTCAGTAATTCTGATGGTGATAAAGTGGCTTCCCCTTTTTTCTTTCCTTTAAAATCTTCATAATTACCGTTAAAGGCTTTTTGGGCAAGGGCAAAAGTGGCAAAGGATTTATATTCGGCACCTTTATAACCTTCAATAGCTTTCTTGCAGTCTGCCCAGGTTTTGTGGATGCCGGGCTGCTTTCCTTTCCAAACAACATAAAACTTGTTCTTTTTTGCCATTAGGAGTTAGCTAAAAGTTCTTCAATTACTTTAGGAAAGTGCTCATACTCTAATTCGTGAATCTTACTGGCTATTTCCTCAGGGGTATCTTCTGGAGAAACCGTTGTTTTAGCTTGTTTAATTATAGCGCCTTCATCATAATTGGCATTTACATAATGTATAGTTATGCCGGTCTCTTTCTCCTTATTTTCTTTCACCGCCCTGTGTACGTTCATTCCGTACATACCTTTGCCTCCGTATTTAGGTAACAGTGCTGGGTGAATATTAATTATTTTATTAGGGAAGGCATCAATGAGGTTTTGGGGTATTTTCCAAAGAAAACCGGCAAGGACAATTAAGTCTGGTTTCATGGAAAGTAATATGTTTAGTACACAATCGCTATTGGTGAAGGCATGTTTATTGAAACATAAGGCATTAATATGCAATCTATTACACCTGTCAATGACTTTGGCATCCCTTTTGTTAGTTAGTACAGCGGTGACCGTAATAGGACTCTTATCACTAAAATAGTTTACAATGTTCTCAACATTAGAACCAGAACCGGATGCAAAAAGAACCATTCGTTTAGTGTTCAAAAGAAATAGATTTTAAGTTTAGTAGTACCATTTACCTCCCAAAAGAAAGTAAGGCAAAAATAATATAAACTAGAGACACCTGCCCGGCGGTAGGGAAGGAATTAAACAACAGGCAAAGGTTTGCAATAAAATAACAAGTAAAAACCTTGTGGCGTAAAGTCTTAATTTTAGTTTGAAAAGACGCTTGGATGTGCATAATTTTCTTAAATTACAGCACATTTTAACGACAATTAGTGTTATTCAACCAAAGTTTTTTATTTTTGCCATCAATTTAAATTTTTAAAACCAATATTATTATGTCAGACATTGCATCAAGAGTTAAAGCTATCATCGTTGATAAATTAGGAGTTGATGAAAACGAAGTGGTAACAGAAGCTAGCTTTACTAACGATTTAGGGGCAGATTCATTGGACACAGTAGAGTTGATTATGGAATTCGAAAAGGAATTCGATATTCAAATCCCTGATGATCAAGCCGAGAATATCGCAACAGTTGGCCAAGCCATTAGCTATATAGAAGAAGCAAAGTAATTTGATGATTTCTTAAATAGATTTCAAATTATCCATGTGGTAAATGCTCCGCATGGATAATTTTTTTTAATTTACATTCGGTTTATATCTAAACGAAAAATAAGTTCAATGCAATTAAAGCGAGTTGTGGTTACCGGGTTAGGGGCACTTACCCCTATTGGTAACAATATTGAGGAATATTGGGACGGTCTAATAAATGGAAAAAGTGGCTCAGCACCGATTACATACTACGATACAGAAAAATTCAAGGTAAAATTCGCCTGCGAACTAAAAAACTACAAAACAGAAGATTATTTTGAGCGTAAAGAAGGTCGTAAACTGGATAGGTTCGCGCAATACGCCTTAGTTTCTTCTGATGAAGCAATTTTGGATTCCAAATTAGATTTGGACAAAGTGGATAAATTTCGTGTGGGAGTTATCTGGGGTGCCGGTATAGGTGGCCTGGAAACTTTTCAGAACGAGGTCATGAATTTTGCCGAAGGTGACGGAACCCCACGTTTTAATCCTTTCTTTATACCTAAAATGATAGCGGATATTGCCCCGGGCAATATCTCCATTAAACACGGGTTTATGGGCCCTAATTATACAACGGTATCCGCTTGTGCATCATCTGCAAATGCCATGATCGATGCGCTGAACTATATTAGGTTAGGACATTGCGATGTTGTGGTTACTGGCGGTAGTGAAGCTGCAGTTACCATTGCAGGCATGGGTGGTTTTGGAGCAATGCACGCACTTTCTACAAGGAACGATAGTCCGGAAACAGCTTCTAGGCCCTTTGACGGAACCAGGGATGGTTTTGTTCTAGGAGAAGGTGCCGGAGCTTTGATATTGGAAGAATATGAGCACGCAAAAGCACGCGGCGCAAAAATATATGCTGAGGTTTCTGGTGGCGGACTTTCAAGTGATGCCTATCATATGACAGCACCGCATCCAGATGGGATTGGTGTCGTAAGGGTCATGCAAAACTGTCTTAAAGATGCAGGTATCGCTTTGGAAGAAGTAGATGCCATTAATACACATGGTACTTCCACACCTTTAGGAGATGTTGCCGAATTAAAAGCCATATCAGAAGTTTTCGGAGAACATGCCAAGAATATTAATATTAATTCTACAAAATCAATGACGGGTCATTTGCTCGGTGCAGCTGGTGCTATAGAAGCCATCGCCAGTATTCTGGCTATGGAGCATGGTATTGTGCCACCGACCATAAACCATACGACTGTAGATGAAAACATAGACCCTAGTTTAAACTTAACATTGAATAAGGCTCAAAAGAGGGATGTTAAGGTAGCTATGAGCAACACCTTCGGTTTTGGAGGACATAATGCTTGTGTAGTTTTCAAAAAAATAAGTTAATACAAAGCACTGTATGACTTTCCCTAAAAATCTTTTCAATTCCCATCCGAAAGCGGATGGGGATTTTTTTTTAGGGATAAAGAGAATATTAGGATTTAAACCGAAAAACATTCAGTATTACAAAAAGGCCTTTCTTCATCGGTCTATGAATAAAAAGGATGAGAAGGGCAATGCAATGAATTATGAGCGTCTAGAGTTTTTAGGCGATTCCATGCTGGGCACAATCATTTCTAAGCACCTGTATACTGAAGTCCCTGATGGAGATGAGGGGTACCTCACCAAAATGCGTTCTAAAATTGTAAGTAGGGAACATTTGAACGAATTAGGAAAGGATTTGCAGCTTATAAAGTATGTAGAGAGTAGAATTCCTAAAACCCATTTTGGGGAGAACATACATGGAAATGTTTTTGAAGCACTTGTTGGGGCTATCTATTTGGATAGAGGGTACGTCTACTGTGAGAAGTTTATAGATAAACGTGTCATTCAACCTTATGTGGACATTGAACAGCTAGAAGGTCGTGTGATCAGTTACAAGAGTCTTATTATAGAATGGTGTCAAAAGAAAAAGAAAACATTTAATTATAATGTTTATGAGGATACCGGAAACGATTCTCTAAAGCACTTCGCGGTTAAACTGTCCATTGGTGGTAATGTTATTGCCAAAGCCAGAGCAACTTCCAAAAAGAAAGCTGAAGAAAGAGCCTCCAAAAGAGCCTTTTTTGCACTTCAAGATAAAATGGAACAACTCTAGTTATAAATACAACAAAGCGATAACGTTATCGTAACTTTCTTCACCTCTTAAACCTATTTCCTTTTTAGGCTTTAAACTGTATTAGTCCTATATTTGCGGTTTTGTGCGTATATGACAGCAATACACAAAATTGACGATGATTTTTATGATGATTCCTTTCTGTTAATTGCAATGCATAGCACCATTGCAGACTATGCCATAGCGTACGAATTGAATGCAACGCTCAAGGCAAATTTCAAAAGAACAAAAAAGGATTTTGATTTAGCTGAAAATAGTATTTTCCCTTGTTACGAATGGCAAGATACATTTCATGACCGGTATTGGGTACTAGTAGCAAACCATAGCATAGAACAAGAACTACTGGCAAATAATGATCTGTTTCAAAACGAAGCTACTTATAATGTGCCAAGACTGGTTCCAGAACTAAAGGATGTAGATTATTTTTTGAAGATGGAAGAAGATGAGATGCAGGGAAGTGACGCAATTATTAAAAATATACTTACAATGCCAAAAGTGATGGCGGCATACGAAGTAGACATTGACAAACTAAAGTCTAAGAACAATTTAATATTTTAAGAATGCCAACTAAGAAAAAGACAAAGGTAGTAGCCACCTTAGGGCCGGCTACAAGCAAGAAAGATGTGCTAAGAGATATGATTTTGGCGGGAGTAGATGTCTTTAGAATTAATTTCTCCCATGCTGATTATGAAGATGTAAAACAACGCGTTACCATGATTCGTGAACTAAACGAAGAATTGGAGACCAATGTTTCTATTTTAGGAGATTTACAGGGACCTAAACTTCGAGTAGGAGTAATGGCCGGTGAAGTGGTTGTAAGCCCTGGGGATGAATTAACCTTTGTTACAGGAGAACCATTCGAGGGAACCGCCGAGAGGGTATATATGAACTATAAGGAATTCCCGAGGGATGTTAAGGCCGGTGAGCGAATATTACTAGATGATGGTAAACTTATGTTCGAGGTAGTAGCTACCAATGGCGAAACCGAGGTAAAAGCCAAAGTAATCCAAGGTGGACCTCTAAAATCTAAAAAGGGTGTAAACCTGCCAAATACTAATATTTCCTTACCCGCTCTTACCGAAAAAGATGTGAAAGATGCAGAGTTTGCTATTTCTTTAGAAGTTGACTGGATAGCACTTTCCTTTGTAAGGTTTAGTCAAGATTTAATAGACCTACAGAATATTATTCAAAAGCACTCGGAACATAAAATTCCGATCATAGCTAAAATAGAAAAGCCAGAGGCAGTAGAGAACATAGACAAGATCGTTGCCTATTGTGACGGACTAATGGTAGCTAGGGGAGATCTTGGTGTAGAAGTGCCAGCACACGAGGTTCCATTAATTCAAAAACAATTGGTGCTTAGGGCCAAAAAGGCAAGGATTCCTGTAATTATCGCAACACAGATGATGGAAACCATGATTACTAGCCTTACGCCAACAAGGGCAGAGGTAAATGATGTGGCAAACTCTGTTATGGATGGTGCAGATGCAGTAATGCTATCTGGAGAAACTTCTGTGGGGAACTATCCGGTACAGGTAATTGAGAAAATGGCCAGTATTCTGAAAAGTGTGGAAGCATCGGACCTTATTCATGTACCACATGACCCACCTCATATTAGAACCAATAGATACATTACAAAATCGGTCTGTTATCATGCCGCACTAATGGCAAATGAAATAAAGGCGAAAGCAATATCAACTTTGACCAATAGTGGATATACAGCCTTTCAAATTTCGGCATGGAGACCTAGCGCCCATATTTTAGTATTTACTTCAAATAAAAGAATACTTACACAACTTAATCTTTTATGGGGTGTGAAAGCTTTTTATTATGATAAATATGTTTCCACTGATGAAACTATTGAAGATGTAAATGGTATAGCTTGTAAAAAAGGATTTTTAGAAGTGGGAGATATGCTTATAAGTTTGGCCGCAATGCCAATTAAAGCAAAAGGTATGGTTAATACACTTCGTGTAACAGAAATAGAAAGCTGTAATTTCTAAAGAAAAATATAGTGTAAAAACAAAGCCCCGTTTATTAACTAACGGGGCTTTGTTTTTTAGTTGTTGAAGCTTACGCTACTTCTCGTTCAAATGCTATGAAGTTAACCACTTCTCCTTCTTTGTTGAATAGGGGTTGTCCGTGTATCCAACAATTATAAGTAGAGCCATCTTTTCGATAATTCAAGATAGTCGCTTCAAAGGATTCTTTCTTTTTAACGGCATTGGAAATCTTCTTAAGAGAGGCTTTACATGTTTTTTCTCCTTGGAACATTTTTGGTTGTTGTCCAATAATTTCTTCGGGATGGTATCTGTTCATTTCCCATATGTTCTGCGAAGCGTATACAATGCGTAATTCCGCATCCGTAACGACAATGGTATGTTCTTTATCTATCAATTCCTGTTCTAGAATAGCTTCATTAAATACCCATGAATTATTTTTGGCCAACTGTAATAGGCTTTTTACATCGCTACTTGATTTACAACTCTTATCAAAAAAAGAACTATAAAAGTCCCATGAAGAAATGGGTAAACTATTTATTTTTAGCGTCTTGTAAAATTTATAAAGGGCGTTATCGTAATTTAGTAAATTGTTCATAAAAACTTTCTTTTCCATAGCAATTGGGAATAAAGCTAAAAAAAACAGCTTTTAGACTAAAATATATAGTAATGATTAACAGTATTGTTTAAACAATAATTCGTTTAAAGTACTATCAACTTGTAAAGAATGAACAATATTTGAGACAAAAACCCCCAAATCAGGGCATTTTAAAGTAATAAAAATTATGAAGTTTGAATTTCATGACACCAAATTAGCATCACTTTTTGGATTTACAGATGACATAAAAAGGAATGAAAATAACTTTTCAAGTAACTCCGGAAACATACAGGTCGTTTGGAATAGAAATGAGATACCCGTTCTACTTTGTATAGATGGCCTAACCATAACATTACTTCCAAATCAACTTGTAACCACAACCTATTTACAACATGTGAGTTATACTAAAACGAAGGCTCCCTTAACGGCCTTTCTATTTAACAGGGCATTTTATTGTATTAATGATCATGATAGTGAAGTTTCCTGTAATGGAATACTGTTCTTTGGTACGCAAGATTTACCTATTATAACTATTCCTAAAGATCAAGAACGTAAGTTCAATGTGCTGTATGAGGTGTTTGAAGATGAATTCTCTACTCCGGACCAAATACAGGGAGATATGTTACAGATGCTGTTGAAACGATTAATTATTATTTGTACACGTCTGGCGAAAGAACAACTTATTGTGAAAACTTTGGATAATGAGCAAATAGATGTAGTACGCAAGTTCAATGTTTTGGTAGATACACATTTTAAGACTAAACGTAAGGTAAGTGATTATGCAGAGCTCCTTTTTAAAAGCCCCAAAACCCTATCTAACCTTTTTGCAATCTATAATCAAAAATCTCCACAACAGATAATTCTAGAGCGCTTGGCCTTAGAGGCAAAACGATTGATGAGTTTTACCGATAAGCAAAATCAAGAGATTGCCTATGAACTTGGTTTTAACGATCCTGCCCATTTCAGTAGATTCTTCAAGAAAATGACCGGTCATTCTCCTTCTAAGTACCGAGAAACATTGGTTTTATAGCCCTAAGGGAAATTTGTGCAAGTAGTCGGGCAATAGCTCCTAACAAATAGGGTTCTTCCTGCCGCATCTTTGTAGTGTAATTAAAAACAATACAAGATGAAGACGCAAATAAAATCACTTTTCAATTTAATCGAAATTTTCGGACAAGCTAAAAGACCAACACTAAATACAGTGAGCCCTAAAACGCATTGTGAGCAAAAACACCATCACGATTTCTATTGTGATGCGGAGAAACCATTTATATCATTCTAAAATTAGAAATAACATTTAATAATAATTTAAAAAATAAATATCATGAGCACATTTAACGTACCAACAAGAGCAGAAGTATCACCTGCAAACCAAGCAATTTTTGACAACCTCGAAAAAGGATTGGGTTTTGTTCCTAACCTGTTTGCAACTTACGCACATTCAGAAAACGCTTTAGGAAACTACTTGGCATTAAGCGGAGCTAAAACCTCTCTTAATGCAAAACAGAAAGAAGTTGTAAACCTTGCAGTGAGTCAGGTAAACGAATGTAACTATTGTTTAGCAGCACATACGGCAATAGGCAAGTTAAACGGTTTTACAGACAGCCAAATTTTAGAATTAAGAGCAGGAGAAGCTTCTTTTGATTCTAAACTAAACGCTCTTGCCAGATTAGCAAGGAACATCACGGAAAATAGGGGAGCTGCGGACCAGGAGGTAGTTGCTAATTTTTTCAACGCTGGTTGGACCAAAGAAAACTTGGTAGATACTATAGTATTGGTTGGTGATAAGACCATATCCAATTACCTGCATAGAACAACGGAGGTGCCCGTAGATTTCCCTGCAGCACAACCCTTAGAAGCAGTAACAGTTTAAAAAGCGAAAACCAGCCGCTTAAGTCTGGTTAAAAACAAAAATTAATAAAAACAAACCGCCCAGAAAAAAAGGGCAAAATTAAAATTAGAAAACATGAAAAAAGTAATCACAGTATTAGTAGTAGCACTTGTAACAGTATTCACGGCAAATGCCCAAGACACAATGATGAAAGGTGATAAGATGATGAAATCTGCCACCAAGACCATTGCTTTAGAGCAAACGACTGGTGAATTCACGCAAAAACAGATAACGGTATCCGAGGGAACTTATGTTTTTGAAATCGCAAACAATAATGTAGGACATAATGTAGGTTTTGTTTTGGTGAAAAAGGGAGAAGATGTTTCTAACCCTGAAAACCATATTCAAACGGCTTATGTAACGGAGCAAGTGGCAACAGGTGAAAAACAAACCTCTAAGGCAACCACATTAGCAAAAGGGGAGTATGTTTATTTTTGTCCTTTGAACCCAACATCTACGGATAATACGTTGACAGTACAGTAATTTTTGAGTTTAGTGTTTATAAAGGCCGCCGATGAAAAATTAAATTCATCGGTGGCTTTTTAGTTAAAAATCGAACTTTAATTGTACTTGGATAGTATCCGTTTCTGGTTTGGTTTTTTCTTTTTTATCTGTATTAAGGTTTGCTAAGGAAATTCCTAATAAACGAACGGAGTTTTGGAGTTCCTCTTGATATAACAGTTCTTTTGCAGTTTCCAGAATCAAAGCTTTATCCGATATAAAATAAGGAAGCGTTTTACTTCTAGTGTTTAATGTAAAATCACTATACTTAATTTTTAAGGTAATGGTTTTGCCGGCGATATCAGATTTTTTCAGCCGCCGGTCCAATTCATTAGAAATATGTTCTAGACGTTCTAACATGAAAATTTCACTACTTAAATTTTCATTGAAAGTACGTTCGGCCCCTACAGATTTTGGAATACGGTGCGGTTTTACTTCACTCTCATGCACACCGCGTACCACATTGTAGTAATAGCTTCCACTTTTTCCAAAATGTTGCTTTAAAAAGTCGAGTGGTTTGGATTTTAAATCTGCCCCCGTAAAAATGCCAAGTTTATACATTTTCTCTGCGGTGACCTTTCCGACACCATAAAATTTTCGAATTTCTAATTCTTCCAGAAATTGAATAACCTCCTCTGGGTTTACGGTTTTTTGGCCATTGGGTTTATTAATATCGCTCGCGACTTTAGCGATGAATTTGTTTATGGAAATACCTGCGGATGCATTTAAACCTGTTGTGTCATAAATTTTGCTTCGTATCTCTTTTGCGATAAGAGTAGCTGAAGGGTTTCCTTTCTTGTTTATAGTAACATCTAAATATGCTTCGTCTAAAGATAAAGGCTCTACCAATTCCGTATATTCATAGAATACGGCCCTTATTTTCTGGGAAATCTCTTTATAGCGATCAAACCTTGCTTTTACAAAAATAAGCTCCGGGCAATTTCTTTTTGCTAAGACACTGCTCATTGCACTACGTACACCAAACTTGCGCGCCTCGTAACTCGCGGCTGCTACAACTCCGCGCTGGGAGCTTCCCCCTACGGCAATTGGTTTGCCTCTTAATTCGGGATTATCCAGTTGTTCTACCGAAGCATAGAAGGCATCCATATCTACATGAATAATTTTTCGCAATGGCAAATCGGATATCATATTGTAAATTTATGATAACTTGAACCGGATACGAATACTAGTTTATAGAATGATTGAAATTGAACGAAAATTTTTGGTAACATCAGATAACTTTAAGGATGAAGCTATTTCCAAAACTAGAATAGTACAAGGTTTCTTGAACACAAACCCGGATAGAACGGTACGGATTAGACTAAAGGGTGAAGAGGGTTTTATTACCATAAAAGGAAGCTCAAATGAATCTGGCACTACGCGTTTTGAGTGGGAGAAGCAAATAAACCTAGAAGAGGCAGAAGCCTTGTTACAGTTGTGCGAAAAAGGAATTTTGGAGAAAAACAGATATGAAATACCTTGCGGTAAGCATGTTTTTGAAGTAGATGATTTTCATGGCGTAAATGCTGGTTTAACTGTTGCTGAGGTTGAACTAAGTTCGGAAAACGAAGCTTTTAAAAAACCAAAATGGTTAGGGAAGGAAGTAACGGGGGATATTAAATATTATAACTCTCAATTAAGTAAGACTCCCTTTTGTGAGTGGTAAGTTATTTTATGACAATGATTTTTTCTATATCGGATGGTTCCCGAATAATTTCTAAATCCGCCCCATTATAGGTTGCCTTCTCAATAGTAAATAACGGACTACAACATTCACTACCAGGGTTATTTTTGCTAAGTTCTAGTTCTAATATATCCGTTTCAGAAGCATCCAAGAAAATGTCGTACGTATTGTTACCTTCTTCTCCGAAAACCGCAATTAAGATTGCGTCGTTCATGGTATTTCCGAGTTGGGACACCTGTATGCTATCTTTGAAAACCTTTATGTTTTCTAGAGAATAGGTTTCGTTTGCAATTAAATTAACACCTTCGGTGTCTAACAGCTCAATAGATAAGACTTGTTGAGCGCATAGAACAGTAGAACAGTCAACGCGTGAATTGTTTTCACAACCACCAAAGAAAGTTATAGAAAGTATAAAGACCACAAATTTGGTTTTCATTTTCAAGAATTTCATTATAATTAAGGAGATTTTACTATTGTGATTTTTTCAATAAAAGAATTTTCGCTAGCTGTAATTTCAATTATAGCATCATTGTAAGTGGCACTATTAATAGTGAAATAAGGACCGCAACATTCTGGTTCTAATTTTATTCGTGTTAGAGCTAGTACGAATTGATCTTCTTCCGTTTCGTTTAGCTTTACATTATAGGTATTGTCGCCATTCGTCCCAGAGCTAAAAAAGTAAACAACTTCGTCAGATTGTAATTGACTTGAATTAAGTTGATTGTTATCCTTGGTTATTACAATAGTTTCCAAAGAATAGGTGTCATTGGCGATAAGGTTATTTCCTTCAGCATCAATATATTCAATAGCAAAAATCTGAGCGGCACAATCTATAAGTGCGCATTCACCTAGTCCGTCATCATCCTTACAGGAAAATAATATTACTATTAAACAAAAGACGATGTTATGTTTTAGCTTCATATCATCTATAGGACGCAGTAAACTTTTAATGGTTGCGTTTCTAAAGACTTTCTGTATAAGATGTTTTAAAGATTACCCATTGCATTTTTTCCTTAGCTGCTTTTCTTCTTATCGCTTTTATATTTTTTATGATATAGGGTAGCATCCCAAGGCTTATGAGAATAGCTCCCAGTAAGAAGACGGGACTTGCACTAGAAAATAGGCTCCCACTGGAAAGAATTCCTAAAATTAATACCGTGGATAATGGGAAGGATAGCGCCAGAATATTTACTGCAAAGTTAGTGTTGAACGTTCGTTTATTTTTCTTAACTCCCTCTTCTTGGGCATCTACTACGGCAATATGGGAAAACGGCCAAAAGCTACAGGCACTAAGACCAAATGCAAGTAGTAAAAGAATATCGTTTTGTACTTTAATGTTGCATGCCAGGATCAATATACCACTTAATAAAGCCACAAAACCTGCTCGTAAAAATAGTAAACTCAACAATTTTGAAAACTGTTTTTTCTTAATGTTCACTGCAAGACCTATAAATAATAGTACTAGTGGAGTCATAATAATACTTAATCTACTTATGGTTTCGCTAATAAAAAATGGCAACGATTCCATGGTAAACCCAAAAAACACCAAAATCAAGGCAATGATTATAAAGATATTTACAGGTTCTGAAATCATTGCCAATGCCAAAGATTTGATTTTTTTACTATTGGATTCCGTTTTTACAGCTCTTTTACGGTAATACCAATTCATTGCAACTAGGTAAAGAATAATAAGAACAAAGACCTTATTTCCTAAATCTGCCATGGCCACCTTCGCCAAATAATCGTTACCTAAAAACTCTAGAACAAATGGAAAGCACGATAGGCCGGGAGCCAGAGAGGGAGCAAGCAATTTGGCCGTTCTATATTGCGAACCGTTTTTAGTGATTCCGGTAAGAGGAATTAGGTAAGGAAATACAAGGAATATAAGCATGTTCAGTGCCAGTGCTAAAAACGGAAGTGACAATAATGTGCCATCTATTTTAACCCCTATAAGAGCCAGAAAAATAGTAGCAGGTAAGGCAAGATTTAGAATTATCTTCTTGATGCCGGTTAGCTCTTCTTTGGACTTGAATTTAAGTTTTAAGAGTAATCCAATACCAATGAATAATGCAAATGTTATGGTCTTTTGTAAGGTTAAGTCCATCTTATGCGATTACGTTCTGTAGGGCAGAGGTAAAAATCTTCATTTCATCCATAGTACCCATACTTACGCGGCACCAATTTTTTCCCATAAAGTTAAAGGCACGAACGCCTACTTTTAAGGCGGTCATTTTTTCAAGAAAGTCCTTGCCTTCCATTTCAATTGGGAAAATCATAAAACTGGTATAGGAGGGCACATAGGAAATACCCATAGCGTCAAGGCTTTGGTAAACATACTCCCTGCATGCTGTATTAAGTGTTCTTGATTTGTCTAAGAATTCGGTATCGTCCATAGCGGCCATTGCTGCAAATACAGATGGATATGATATACCCATCCCTGCACGTGTAATTTTCTGAAGCCTATCTAAGGTTGCTTCTTGTGCAACGGCATACCCAACTCGCAAGCCCGCCATGCCATGAATTTTAGAAAATGTGCGTGCTATAATGACGTCTTTTCCTTTATTTACCAGGGAGACCATACTTTTTTTAGCGCCATCTTCAAGAAAGCCTAAATAAGCTTCGTCTATGAAAACAGGCACTTTTTCAGAAACTCTAGAACAGAAATCCAATAGTTCTTCATAAGCGGTAATAGTGCCTGTAGGATTATTAGGGTTACAGATATATACTAATTTGGTGTCTTTGTCTATAGCCGCTTCCATAGCTTCTAAATCATGGGACCAATCGTCTTTTAAGGGAACCGGTTTCCAAGTACCACCAGCAGCCTCGGCCACACGTATTAAGGACATGTAAGCAGGGTCAGCGGATACCACGTTTCCTCCGTTCATGAAAAGTGTTACTGCGGTCTTCTCTAAAAGATCAGAAGAGCCTGGCCCCATCATTATATTTTTACGTTCCACTCCTTCAACTTGGGCAATTTTGTCCATAAGGGCAAAAAGTTCTTTCCAAGCATAACGATTACCTTTAAAAGCGTTTATTTTTAGGGATTCTAAAGCTTTTGGAGAGGGGCCGTATGGGTTTTCATTAGCATTTAGTTTTGCTGATAGTACAGGAAATTCTCTAGCTGTGTCCAATAAATATTCCTTGAAAAAAGGACTATAAATCGCATCACCATTTAGGTCTAGGGTAATGGGTGTTTTGGAAGTCTCTGCAAAACTTAAATATGGTGCTGCCATCATTCCACCTGCGGTTAAAACACCTTTTTTTAACCAGTTTCTACGGTTTATTTTTTCTGTTCTCATGAGAAGTTTTTTAGTTTGATTAGCTATGGTTACTAAGTTAAAATTGAGCTAATAAAAAACCTATCGCAATACCGTAAAAATCAGAAGGTTAAAATATTTATAATGAAAAATATATGCCCGTAAAAAATGAAATTCATAGTTAAGCCATATCAAAAGGTGGTTATTTTGAGGATATCATGAACTTTTTAAAAAAATTTTCAAAATCAGAAATCAATGTAAATAACTGATATTAATTGAGTTAAGGAAGTATTTATATACAGCTAGATATTATTCAAATCCTTTTAAATGGGTTCTTAGCCACCCAAAACTACTTTCTATGTTCTCAAATAGTTGCTCTTGAGGCACAAGGTCAGGTATAATATCAATGGAAGAGAGTAAATCCATCGGCTGTGTTTGAAGCCCGGTTAGCAGAACTTTAATGCCTTTCTTATCTAGTTCTAAAAGAGCGTCTTCCAATGCATATAATCCAGATTGGTCTATATAAGGAACCTGATCAAAACGAATGATAAGGGCATCTACTTTTGAAATTTCCTGTAATTGATCTTTAAAATGAGAGGTGAACCCAAAGAAGAGTGGCCCATACAGATGTTTTATTGCCACCCTATCTTTGTATTTGTTATAGAAATCTTCTTCATCTTTCCATGGTTTTTCACCATCGAAACCTGCTAATAAACCTACCTCAATACCTTCTTCCCCAATATCGCTAGCTTTCTTCATAAAAAGTAACGAGGCAAGAATAAGACCAATTCCTACGGCCTGTATTAAACTACCAAATGTGGTAAAAAGAAGCACTACAATAAGCACAACTGCATCTGCTCTTGGTACGCTAGTTAAATGTTTAAGTCCTTTAGTGTCTACTATTTTAAATCCAATAGGAATAAGTATTCCAGCTAACACGGCCAGTGGAATATGAGCAGCTAAGGAGCCAAGACCCAAAAGAACTGCTAAGAGAAATAGACCATGGAACATACCTGACAACCTTGTTCTACCCCCAGAGTTGATGTTTACCACGGTACCCTTTGTTGCACCTGCTCCAGGAATACCACCGAACATTGCTGCAACGGCGTTGCCAATACCCTGCCCAATGAGTTCGCGATTGCTATTGTGTTTGGTCTTCGTCATGTTGTCCGCAATAACCGAAGTCAATAAAGAATCTATTGACCCTAGAACGGCTAGCACTAGGGCGTATTCTGCGATAAGGAAGTATGCAGAACTATCTATTGCTAAAAAACCGTCTAATTGCAAACTGGGAAGGCCTGAAGGAATTTCACCTATTACAGGAACATCCCACTTGAGGAAAAAAGCAGCCAAGGAAGCGACTATCAGAGCTACTAAAGGGCTTGGTACAGCTTTAGTTATTTTTGGAAATACATAGTAAATAAGAACGGTAAGGGCCCCAAGTGCCAGTGCTTGCCAATTAAAATCTGAAAATAATCTAGGCAAATCTTGCATAACTCCTACTGTAGATTTGGCCGAATCTAATCCTGCGAACGGGAATAGTTGTAGAATAACGATTATTAAACCTACACCGCTCATAAATCCAGAAACTACGGGATAGGGAAAATATTTGATGTAACCAGCGATATTAATAAGTCCAAAAAGTATCTGTATAACACCACCAAGTAAAAAGGCTAAAATTATAATACCCATAGCACTCTCCAAACTCCCGGCGATGTCTATGGCACTTGCTACTAAAGCAGCTGAAACAACGGTCATAGGACCGGTAGGTCCGCTCGCTTGTGTTAGCGTTCCTCCGAAAAGTGCTGCTAAAATACCTACGGCAATTGCACCATAAAGGCCTGCAATGGCTCCCAATCCAGATTGTACTCCGAAGGCTAAAGCTAGAGGCAGTGCTACTACACCGGCAACAAGGCCACCGGTTAAATCTCCTTTGATATTACTAAAATCGAAAATATTCTTTAGCATTACTATAATTTAAGGTTAGTTACAAATGGTTCTTTTGAGAGTTTAATTTAGGTATTAATTGTTCTTATTCCTAGGACGTATTGTGCTAGCTCTAGTGAATAACCACTGTCATTATTGATTTAAAGACCTTTAAAAATAAGCTTGAAAGGGTTAAGTCGGAAATTTAAATCGGAATAAATGATCATGATTTCCATAAGTAGTGCTAGTGTTTTATAAATAAGGTAGAATTTTACGTAATTAAAAGCGGTATTCGCTCTTATCGAAAAATCTTACTTTGCCATTACACCATCCTGTCCCAATACCGGAATAGGAATCAATGCAGCTTCTGAAACGCTACCTTTTTCGAATAAAAATCGTTTTTCATATAGGGTATTGCCAATATAATAGGTGACGAAAAATTCATTGTTCAGGGCCAAGACATCTTCTTGGACCACTTCAATTTTCTCAAAGGAATTAGCAGGAACAACAGCTATAGCGTGCCTCATAAGCGAAGTTTTCCTTTCGCCGTAAAAACCTTTAGAAACTATCAAGGCCATTTCTATTGGAATGCGACCTCCATTGATAATGTAGGCGTTCCAATCCTTAGAAAGAAATTCCTTATTCCATTCATGAGCGATGGCTACGTAAACATCTTTAACTACTGGAATTTCAATATCCTTTTTCACAGCTCAGAAATAACGTTTTTACAATACACTTCTAAACTGCTCTAAGAAACGGAGGTCGTTCTCACTTAAAAGGCGAATATCAGAAATTTGATGGAGTAGTAAAGCTATACGATCTATTCCCATACCAAAGGCAAATCCTGAATATTCATCAGAATCAATTCCACAGTTTTTAAGCACATTAGGGTCTACCATACCACAGCCCATAATTTCTAACCAGCCCGTTCCTTTCGTCATTTTATAATCCGTTTCAGTTTCAAGCCCCCAGTAAACATCTACCTCTGCGCTAGGTTCGGTAAAGGGGAAATAGGAAGGTCTTAAACGTATTTTAGATTTGCCAAATAGCTCCGTGGTAAAATACTGTAACGTTTGTTTTAAATCTGCAAAGGAAACATCCTTATCGATATAAAGCCCTTCCACCTGATGGAAAAAACAATGAGATCTTGCTGAAATGGCCTCGTTTCGGTATACCCTTCCCGGTGAAATGGTTCGTATAGGAGGTTGATTGTTTTCCATATAACGCACTTGCACGGACGAAGTATGTGTGCGCAATAGTACATCTGGATCGGTCTGTACAAAAAAGGTATCCTGCATATCCCTAGCAGGGTGATATTCCGGAAGGTTCAAAGCAGTAAAATTATGCCAGTCATCCTCTATTTCCGGTCCTTCGGAAACATTAAAACCGATACGGGAAAATATTTCTATGATACGATTTTTAACGATGGAAATAGGATGTCTCGCTCCGAGCTCAATAGGATTACCTGGCCTAGTTAAATCTCCAAACACACCAACTTGCTCCGCATTATTTTCTAATGACTTATGAAGACTGTCAACTTTATTTAGTGCTGTTTGTTTTAATTGGTTAATACTTTGACCAAATTCCTTTTTCTGTTCGTTAGGAACATTTTTAAACTCGGCAAAAAAGTCATTTAACAGCCCTTTTTTTCCTAAATATTTTATCCGAAAGGCTTCAACGGACTCCTTGTCATTAGCCGTAAAATTTTCTACTTCTAGAATATGCTCCTTAATGGTCTTGATCATAACGCTGTAATAAAGCAGCAAATTTAAAACTTTTATAGGACTAAGACTTGTTTTTTATAGGATATGCTGTTGCTTCAATAAAGAGGGATAGCTTCTTTTTATCTATATGTGATTCTTTATCGAACTAGGCTTTAAATAACTAGAAAGCACTACGCTATAGTTAAGGTTTACAGGTGTTTCAAATATTAAAAACCGACCCAATGACATGTGCTCATAGTTTATGGAGTAACTAACTAATCTAGAAAAGTTACTTTCCCACTTTTAATATCGTACATAGCACCAACAATCTTAATTTCACCATTATCTTCCATATCTTGGAGAATGGGACTTAAACTTCGGGTATCTTCTAGCGTAAGTTGAACGTTTTTAAGTACTACTTCGTTCACAAAGTCTATATTTTTAGAAGTTCTCTCACTAGCGTCTAAAGGTTTTTTGACCGCTCTTACCGCATGTTTTATTTTATGTAAAAGTATAGTCAGGTTTCCCATTTTTGCATCGTCACAGGCCCCTTTTACCGCACCGCATGCCGTATGTCCAAGAACTACTACTACTTTGGTCCCCGCTAATTTGCAGGCAAACTCTATACTTCCCAGAATATCTTCATTCACAATATTTCCTGCAACTCTAGCGCTAAAAATATCGCCTACACCCTGATCAAAGATAAGTTCCGCGGAAACTCTAGAATCAATACAGCTCAGAACTGTAGCGAATGGGTACTGCCCTTGTGACGTGTCGCTTACTTGGTCTAAAAGGTTACGTGGAGCCATGGAATTGGCAATAAATCGATTATTCCCCTCTTTTAGCAATTGAATTGCAGAATCTGGGGTCATCGCAGCTTGTGTTTCTTTAGTATGTGCTTTCATTGTTCTTTAAGTTTAAATTAGGACAGAAATAACTTTCACAATAAATAATATAGAAATTTTAAGGCAACTTCTACTAGCGATATTAAATAATATACATGATTTCTCTATCTGTCAACCATCCGCTTTCCAATATAAGTACAAGTGCGTTATCTGAAAAAGCATGGTTAATATAGTTTTTCATTCTTTATTTGGCTCTAGTTTTGGTCTTAACTTAAAGAATTCGATAAAACTATCGGGATTCTCTATATTCCCTCTTTCCGATACCAGTTGAATATTAATATTTCGTTCTTTTGCTTTCACGGTAAAGTCATCCAATATTTCAATGATATCATTATCTAAATATCTGGTTTTCCTAACGTCTAGCTCTAAAAAAGTGTCTCTTGGTAAACTATCCAATTCCTTAAGAATAGCACCTTTATTAAAAAAGGTGACCTCTTCCGCTAGGGTCATTTTAATCCTGTGTTTACCGTCACTTTTATCCTCAATATGAAGAAAGTGTGAATTTTGATAACTTTTTATCATGATAACGATGATGCCTACGGCAAGACCCAAACCAATTCCTATTAGTAGATCGGTAAAAATTATACCGATAACCGTTACGAAAAACGGAACGGATTGCTTCCAGCCCAGCGCATACATTTGTTTGAATAATGATGGTTTGGCAAGTTTAAAACCAACGATGAATAAAACGGCCGCTAGAACGGAAAGCGGAATCATATTCAATAGTCTTGGAATAAGAATCACCGATATTAAAAGGAAAAAACCGTGTATAATGGCAGCCATCTTAGTTTTTCCGCCAGATTGAATATTCGCGGAACTACGAACTATAACCTGAGTAATTGGCAGCCCACCAATCATTCCGGAAATAATATTTCCTGTTCCCTGTGCAAGTAATTCCCTGTTTGTTGGCGTTACATTTTTATCTGGGTCAAGTTTGTCCGTAGCCTCTACACAAAGTAGAGTTTCTAAGCTAGCGACCAGTGCAATAGTAAATGCTGTAACCCATATTTGAGGGTTTGTTATAGCACCAAAATTCGGAAAACTAAATTGACCCAAAAATGAAGCGGCATCCTCAGGAATCGGCACACTTACCAAGTGATCTCCGGAGATGGCCAAAGTTTCGCTGTCCTTGGTTAAAATATAGAAAAGAATACCTACCGCCACGGCTACCAATGGGCCTTGCACTAGTTTAAAAATTTTACCCTTCTTAGAAAGGACTTTGTCCCATAAAAGTAATATGCCTAAAGCAATTATAGCTATTAAAGTAGCCCCTGGACTAATATTGTTAATTGTTTCTAGAATTTCTGAAAATGTATTTTGCCCATCAACTTGAAAGAAGGCAAAATCACCTTCAGGATCTGGGTCATAACCAAAAAAGTGGGGAATTTGCTTTAGAATTATAATAATACCGATTCCTGTAAGCATTCCTTTAATTACTGATGATGGGAAATAATACCCAATAATCCCAGCTTTTAGGAAACCGAAAACCAATTGAATGATTCCTCCGAGAACTACGGCCAGCAGAAAGTTTTGATACCCGCCTAAAGCTCCTATTGCTGTTAATACTATGGCTGCTAAACCAGCAGCTGGCCCACTAACACCAATTTTAGAGCCACTTAATGACCCCACAACAATTCCGCCTATAATACCTGCTATTAAACCTGAAAACAAAGGAGCACCACTTGCTAGTGCTATACCCAAACATAGCGGTAATGCCACAAAAAACACCACAATACTTGCTGGGAGGTCATTTTTTAAATACTTGAACATATAAGATAATTTTTAGTCCTAATTAGAAGTCAGGATAGTTTATTTAATTAGAAAAGTTATGTCAAATTAGGTTATTGACTTGGGTGGGGGCAGTAAAATCTCTACCGAATTAATATAGTATGCTTCTGAAAAGGAGTTTGTGTAGTTGGTTAAATTTTTTCTTGAGGAATTGGTAATAGAACGCGTGTTATTTATGAAAACAAGCTTCTCATCGAGTTCTTTCTTTTCTTCATTTTTATCTTCACCCTCGTTAAGATCCGCCAGTATTGTACTATCATCGCTCAACTCTAAGAACGTTACTGCCGAAGGTGAAACTATGGAGAGTGTTACTAGAAGTGATAAAAATAAAATTAAGGAAGACTTCATACTATTAACCACGTGTTATGTAAATATAATAGTATTGCTACTGCTATCTGTTAAAATAATCTAAAAATCTTTTAATGCTTTAAGGTTTTCTGATGGTACCCAACCTGTTTTGCCATCAGCGAGCTTTATACGTTTCCAATCATTGAGCCGCTCAATAATGTTCACTTTTGTACCGGCATGTAAGATAAAAATTTCATCACTTCCCGCATTAGGTTCGGATTGTATTCCTATTTCATCAGTGAATATGATTGCCGGTTGTTGCTTCTGAAAATCATTGTATTGCACAAACGCGAATGCTAAAGTTATAATGCAGAGGAACAATGAAACCAAGCTGCCGATAAATGCCCACCTTTTTCTAGAAGCGTATTGCGCGTAATAAAAAATTATATAAAGTAATACGAATAAGAACATCAATACTACTCCTAGTTTTGCCCATTGGTCAAAGGATAGTTGTGAGGTGACTGTCTTGTAGAACCTGGACAAGCCAGTTTCTGGCATAGTGTCTATAGCATCTAAGGTCATTTGCTGCGCGTAAGCTAAATTGTTCCGTATTTCTTTATCCTCTGGAGCTAGTAACAATGCTTTTTCATAATAGTATATACTATGGGCAATGTCATTTAGTTTATAATACGAGTTCCCAAGATTAAAGTACAGTGGAGCGGAGTGTTGTCCTTCTTCCAGAATAGAGTTATAAAAGGCTATTGCCTTTTTATAGTCACCATCATTATATGCAGCTGTAGCATTGTTGAAAAGGCTTTCATTTTGCCCGTTAACAAGAAAGCCGAAAAGTAAAATTAATATGTTACAAATTTTTTTCACGTGCCTATAGTTGCTTATCCATTACCGAAATTGTTTCACTTGCCTTATCATAATCGTTCTGCATCTGCACATCCGAGAAAGGGCTGTACCTCGCCGCTTCGCAGTTTTTTAGCAATTCTATGAAACTACTAATGGTATTTTCATCCACTTGCTTTTTTGAAAGTAGTTCTATTATTTTGTCCTTACTGAATTCCGATGTCTCTATCTTTAATTTCGCTTTTAAATAATTATGCAATGCTTTTTCCAAGGCAACATAAAAAGATTCTTTTTGACCTAATTCTTTTTTGGCTTTTGAAAGGTACTTTCGCGCTAGCCTATTTGCTTTTTTAACCTTGTTGCCTACTACATCGCTCGCTATTTCATCTCTCTTTTTTCTGAATATAATGGCTAAGGGGATAAGCAATAACGGACCTAATAATAAACCATAGAACAAATTGGAACCAACAAAATAGTAAGATCCTATTGGTTTTAAGCTTGGGTTTAGTTTTATAAAATTAAACTGATTGTTAGTGGCAATGACATTTTGCTTATTAGAACCGGGAATACCCGTAGTATTGGAAACGGTATTTTGCGGGCCCTCCAGAACATTCACTATTATTTCATCTGAACTTAGTGTAGTGTATTTTTCTGTTTTAGGATTGAAATAGCTAAATTTTATAGGAGGAATAGGATATTTGCCTTTAAAAGATGGAACAATGGTAAAGTTATTGCTCACTTTTCCTTGCATTCCTCTTAAAGTTGTCCGTACACCTTCATTAAATTCAGGTTCATAAACCTCTAAAGAACTTGGTAATACGGGTTCTGGTAACTTAAATAGTTTTAAGTTTCCTTTTCCACTAACCTCTACGATTGCCTGTAAAGATTCAGAAGCGTTTAGGCTCGTCTTATTTGTAGTTACAGAAAAATCAAAATCACCTACGGCCCCGTTGAAGTCCTCGGGTTGGTTCGCAAGAGGCAAGTTTTTTACATTGATGGTGCGCTTACCGGCAGAAACGGTTTTATTGGTTTGTGAATAGACCCTTCCGCCGAAAAAATCGCGTTTATTGGTTGGTACATCTACGGTAACGTCTAATGATAAGGGCTCAATATCCAATTTCCCAGATTTTTGGGGATATAGGACTACTCTTTTAAGTATAACATACCGATAAGGTTTCCCTTTGTAAGTACCATTTTGTGCATTTAGACTAGATACCTTAATATCTTGACTCCAGAAGTTATTGTATTTGGGATTATCCAAAGGTTGATAATTGGATACGCTAATGGTAGGACTCACATACAATTTATAAACAACGCTTACGGCCTCGTTCAGGTAAGGGTTTGTTTTGGAAACCTCGGCAACTAAATGTAAATTTTCATCGGCTACGTCATCAGCGGTCATTTGGTCACTTGGCTTATCTACAGCCGCCGTAACCTCAATAGTTTTGGCTAGGGATTTAAAGGTTTTCCCATCAATCACTATGGTGGCCTGTTTAATGGTGAATTTTCCTCTTGCGGTAGGGGCCAGGGTATAAGAGTAAGTTTTGGAATAGCTTCGGACCCCATTTATCCAAGAAGAACTAATGGATTGTGATGGGCCCATGAGTACTCTAAAGCCAGTAAAGTCAGGCGGATTAAAATTGTCACCATCCTTGTTCATGGTAAAATCAACCCTAAGTCGCTCGTTGATTCCAAGTTTCGATTTACTTAGTTTCATTTCAAAAGTCACGGCATTCTTGTCCTGAGCGCCGACAATTAAGGCGAACAGAAATAAAGGAATACAAATAATGAGCTTTTTATAATTCATACGATATTACCAATCCTTTTCATTCTTAATTTTGGCACCCTTCACTTTTTTGGCATCAATTTTATCCTGTACTTTTTTCTCAGCATTTTGCATTGCTCTGAGTAAATTCTCTATTTGTTGTTTAGAAAGTTGATTAGGTCGCGGCTGTTTCTGTTCCTTTGGTTGATCTCCTTGCTCGGGTTTTTTCTTTTGTTCCTCTTTCTTATCCCCATCTCCTTCTTTATTCTCATCTTTCTGCTCGTCGCCTTTATCTCCTTTGTCGCCTTCGTCCCCCTCGTCCTTTTTATCCTGATCTTTTTTATCCTTATTGTCCCCTTCCTTGTTTTCGTCCTGGTCTTTTTTGTCTTGGTCTTTCTTATCCTTATTATCGTCGTTTTTGTCCTTGTTATCCTCGTCTTTTTTCAAAAGCTCTTTTGCTAGGGCCAAATTGTATCTTGTTTCCTCATCCTTGGGATTATTTCTCAAAGCTTCCTTATAGGCCTCTACTGCTTTGGCGTAGTCCTTACGTTTCATAAAAACATTACCCATATTATGGTAGGCTTTGTGTTTATCTTTTTTACTTGTTGCAGTCTCGCCAGCCTCTTTAAACCTGCCGAAAGCTTCGCTAAACGTAGCATTATTATAATAGGCATTCCCCAAATTATAAGGGGCTGCAGCGTTATCTGGGCTTTTTGCAATAGCTTTTCTATAATCTACTTCGGCTTCAATAAAATTGTTCTCGGATAATTTTTTGTTTCCGTCCCAAGTATGATTAATAGAATTGTTAAGATTCTGCTCTTTTTCCTGTAGTTCTTCCTCTTGGGCAAAGACAAATGCCGACATAAAGAACAAGAGTAGTAGGTATGTAAACTTTTTCATTTTAGTCGATTTGTTTTTCGTTGAAAAGATTTAATTTCTTGAGCCACTTGGTTTTGCGGTCCAAGATAAAAATATCTAAAAAAAGGAACAAAAGACCAGCCCCAAGGAACCACTGAAATTGATCCTTGTACTCTGCGAATTGCTTAGCTTCAAATTCTTTTTTATCCATTTGAAGTAATTCTTCTTTTATAAAGGCTACTGCATCGTCAGTATTTGAACCATCTATATATGAGCCATCACCCTCTTCTGCAATGTCTATTAACACCTCTTGGTTTAATTTTGTGATGACCACTTCACCTTGCATATCCTTTTTTAAGCTTTCTAGAACGCCATTTCTTTTCAGAGGAATCGGAGCTCCTTTAGGCTTACCTACTCCTATCGTATATATTTTAATACCCGCTTCAATAGCTTCCTCAACAGCATTTATAGTTTGCCCGCCAGAATGGTCTTCACCATCAGAAATAATAAAAAGCACTCTATTGGTTTGTTCATCGTCATCATAGAAGGTGGTTGCCAATTCAATGGCCTCATTAATTGCAGTGCCCTGAGAACTCAACATGTTCGTGTTCATTCCTTGTAAAAACATCTTTGCGGCACCATAATCGGTTGTAATAGGCAATTGCGGAAAGGCTTGCCCTGCATAGGCAATGATACCTACCCTGTCGCTCGCCAATTGATTTATAATTTCCGAGACCAGTCTTTTGGCCTTTTCCATTCTATTGGGGGCAATATCTTCCGCCAGCATACTTTTAGAAACGTCGACGGCAAAAACGATATCTACGCCCTCTCGTTTTACGGTCTCTAACTTGGTGCCGATTTTAGGATTTACCAAAGCTATAATGAGTCCAGAAAGCCCTAGGAGAAAGAAAAGTAATTTTAGAGTGCCTTTGTATTGGGATTTATTTGGTGTTAGTCTCCGAAGCAGCAGGCTGTCCGCAAATTTCTTTTGTGTTCTTTTTTTCCAAAGCAATACTAGCAGAAATAGCGTTACTATCACCGGAATGATGAAAAGCAAGTAGAAATATATTTTTTCGTCTAATTGAATCATAATTTACACAAAACTTCTAAATACCGTATTTCTTAAAATCCATTCTAAAAGTAATAGCGCACCTGCTATAAGCACCCATGGCCTAAACTTCTCTTCGTACCTATAATATTTGAACTCTTCTATTTCTGTTTTTTCCAACTTGTTTATCTCGTCGTAAATCTCCTCAAGTGTCTCGTTATCAGTTGCTCTAAAATATTTTCCTCCGGTAACCTGGGCAATATCTTGTAACAATTCCTCATCTATTTCTACTTGCCGCATGCCATATCTAAAGGATTTATCGGCATTATAGGCAATGGGTGTTAAGGCATTGCCATTGGTGCCTAAACCAATAGTATAGGTTTTAATATCAAATTCAATAGCTAGGTCTGCTGCCGTTTGAGGTTCAATAAAGCCAGAATTATTGACACCATCCGTTAAGAGAATAATAATTTTACTTTTTGCCTTACTTTCTTTTAGTCGATTTACCGAGGTGGCAAGTCCCATACCTATAGCCGTTCCGTCCTCTAACTGCCCATAGGTTATTTCTCTTAGCGCTCCTAAAACTATAGATTTATCTGTGGTAATTGGTGTTTTGGTAAAGCTCTCACCGGCATAAGCAACCAATCCAATACGGTCGTTAGGTCTCTTCTTTATAAAATTAGCGGCCACTTTTTTAAGTGCGGCCAATCGGTTAGGTTTTAAATCCCTGGCCAACATACTGGAAGAAACATCAATGGCAATTACGATATCTATACCCTTTGTTGTCTTTGTTCTTGTTGAAATATCTTCTGTCTGTGGTCTTGCCATGGCAACTATGATGGCTGCCAAGGCTAAAAGCCTTAAAAGGAAAAGTAAATGTTTTAGTTTGGGTAAAAAGCTACTATGGGCAAATGCGTCGATAGTAGCTATCCGTACCGAGGCGTTTTGTTCTTTTTGCTTAAAAATATACCACAGTATGGCTAATGGCAGTAGTAGAAAAAGCCAAAAGAAATCGGGATTTGCAAAAGATATATTCTCTAACATTTAAACTTCCGTTTTTACCTCTACCGTAGTTAATATTCTGTCTACAATTTCTTGTGCGTAGGTGTCATCATCTAACCAGGTTATGATAATGTATTGCTGAAAACCTTTGCCGCCAAATAAGAGTACCGTATATTTTCCTTTAATGAGCTCCTCAGACTCTGGCACGGCAAATTTTCCACTACCGAATATTTTTTGGCCCTTTACACCGCTCATGGTAGTGAACTCCTCTTGTTTGGTAATGATATTTTTGGCCCCTTGACTTTCAAAACCTTTGATAATCTGTTCTAAGGTTTTTCCAAAATCTGGTTCTGCCTCTGGGTTCATGGTAACCGAAGTGGTACCAATAGTAAAGAGGCCAATGGAACTTCTGTAAGCAAAAGCTTGTATATCTGTAATTGTGGCTTTGGCCTCCGGGGGCAACTTTACATCTTGCCGCACCAGCACTTTTGGTGTTTCTAGAACAATAGGAGGGTAGCCGTATGCGCTAGAGATCCAATCGCTTTCCAGTAATTCTTTTGTTGGGTGTCCAAGAACAGTATCCTTCAGATAGGTAAACCCAAATTTAAATCCTGCTATGGTCGTGCCAATAAGAAGTATTGCCGCCAAGGAAGCTATTCCAATAATCAACTTTTTCTTTTGTTTTTTCCGTTCTAACTCTTCTTGGTATTCTGCCAATTGCATTAATTCTTCTTCCGTGGGCTCTGGCAGAGCATCATGGGTCTGCACTACAATTTGCTCCACTAGTTTTCTGTCGCGTTCCGCAATAGAGGTAGAAGGTTTTGATTTAGCAAATTTTACTAAATCTGCTGTCTGTAAAATATTTTTGAACTGGTCAATCGTATCTTTCTCTAAATCTAATTCACCGGAATCCCGAAGTAATTCTAATTTATCTATCAATTGTCCGGTAGTACTTTCCAGGGCAGATACATGTGCATCTTCTTCCAAGTAGGAGCGGACGATCGTGGTTAGCTCGGAATAGTATTCTTTAAATTCGTCTTGAATAAGATATTTCGAATTTTCTAGGCGTTTTAACTCTAACAGCGCACGGTCATAAGGTGGTAAAAGCGCTTCCTTCTCCTCCTCGCTCAGTGGCTTTTTACGAAGTACGAACCAGTAAAAGAATCCACCAAGAATTGCAAGAATTAGAAGTCCTATCAACAGATATTTCCATAAATCCCTATTATTTTTTTCAACGGAAATCAATGGTTTTATATCGTACAAATTTTGGGCAATAGTATCAACAGGAACGGTAGCGACGTCAATGAATAGGGAATCCGTAAAATATCCGGTACCATTAATCTCTATGCGTTGGGGGGGCAATTTGTATCTGCCAGAGTCAAATTGCGTCAGGGCATATATTTTCTGTAGTGTAAGTCTATCCTTTTTTCTTGTCGTATCCGTGGCATAAGCTTCAACGGTTTCCAAAGGTGAAAATGTTTGTCCTTCCGGAAATATTACTTGGTCCGTGGTATCTACCTCAACGTTAACGGTCCACTGAACTTGGTCACCAATTTTTATAAAGGTGGTATCTACCTCAGTGGTAATTTTGGGTTGTTCCTGTGCGGATAATGTGCAGACCGTTAGAAAAAAGCATAACAATCCTGTTCGTTTTAATAAAAGCGAACAATGCTGATTTATATGCGTAAAATTTCTATAGCTCATCACCCCCTTCGTTTAAAATATCCTAATAGCTTCTTCACATAGCTTTCATCTACCCTACAATCTAAAACGCCACAGCCAGATTTCGTAAAGGTCTCTTTGAAATAAGTAACACGTTCGTTATGAAATTTAGCGTAGGAATTACGTACTTTTTTGGACTGCGTATTCACAAGTTTTAGCGTTCCTGTTTCTGCATCTTGCATTTGAACCATTCCTAAATTAGGAATACGCTCTTCCCGTTCGTCATAAACTCGTATTCCGGTGACATCGTGTTTGTTCCCGGTAATTTTTAAGGTACGTTCATAGTTAGAAGCAATGAAATCCGAAAGCACAAAAACTATGGCTTTTTTCTTCATAACATTGGTGAGGTACTTTAATGCTTCTGCAATATCGGTCTTATTACTCTTGGGCTTAAATTCCAGTAACTCCCGAATAATTCTAAGAACGTGTGTCTTTCCTTTTTTAGGTGGAATAAAGAGCTCTACTTGGTCAGAGAACAAGATAAGCCCCACCTTATCGTTGTTCTGCAAGGCACTAAATGCTAATGTGGCAGAAATTTCGGTAATGATTTCGTTCTTAAATTGATTAGTGGTTCCAAAAAGTTCCGAACCACTGATATCTACCAAAAGCATCATAGTAAGCTCGCGTTCCTCTTCGAAAATCTTAACATAGGGCTCGTTATACCTAGCCGTAACGTTCCAATCTATACTCCGAACATCATCTCCAAATTGATATTGGCGCACCTCACTAAAAGTCATACCTCTTCCCTTGAACGTAGAGTGATATTCCCCACCAAAAATATGGTCGGAGAGACGTCTTGTCTTTATCTCTATTTTACGAACTTTTTTGAGTAATTCTTTAGTATCCATAAGCCATCTAGCTCCTCAAGTGAGAAGTAGTTCTAACTATTTTTGAACTTGAAATAATAATTTGAAAATCTGCATATAAAATTGAATTTACGAACGGCCATCTTTTAAGCTGAGCGGCTTAAGACCTATGGTACCTCAATTTCGTTTACAATTTTGTTTATGATTTCTTCCGAGGTTATGTTTTCTGCCTCGGCTTCGTAAGTAATACCTATTCTATGCCTTAAAACATCGTGAACAACTGCCCTTACATCCTCTGGCACTACATATCCTCTTCGTTTTATAAAGGCATAACATTTAGCTGCATTGCCAAGATTAATGCTTCCCCTTGGTGACGCTCCAAAACTGATAAGCGGCTTTAGATTTTCAAGATTGTATTTTTCGGGATATCTCGTAGCAAATACAATATCTAGAATATACTTTTCAATTTTCTCGTCCATGTAAACTTCACGAACGGCTTTTTGTGCACTTAGTATTTGTTTTAAGGAAACAACTGGTTTTACAGTCTCATAATTCCCTAATAGATTTTGGCGCATAACTAACTGCTCCTCGTTCATTTTTGGATAATCTATGACTGTTTTCAGCATAAAACGGTCTACCTGAGCTTCGGGTAAGGGGTAGGTGCCTTCTTGTTCCACAGGGTTTTGTGTGGCCATTACCAAGAAAGGCTTATCCAAAATAAAAGTTTCATCGCCAATAGTAACTTGTTTTTCCTGCATGGCTTCCAGCAATGCAGATTGTACTTTGGCCGGGGCACGGTTAATTTCATCCGCCAAAACAAAATTGGCGAAGATGGGACCTTTCTTAATAGAGAAGTCGTTCTCTTTCATATTGTAGATCATAGTTCCTACAACATCTGCCGGCAAAAGGTCCGGAGTAAACTGTATTCTACTAAAACTACCTTTAACTGCTTTTGAAAGTGTATTTATAGCCAAGGTCTTTGCTAAACCAGGCACACCTTCCAATAAAATATGCCCTTGGCCCAACAATCCTATGAGCAATCTCTCGATCATGTGTTTTTGACCAACGATGACCTTGTTCATTTCAATAACAAGTAAATCTATAAAAGCACTTTCCTGAGCTATTTTCTCATTCACGGCGCTGATATCAACAGTAGTATTTTCTTCCATTTATCAGGTTATATTTTGGGTAATTTACGCTTATAATTTTAACAGTTGTGCAAATTGAAAATTTATTCATTGTGTAGCTGTTAACGATTGGTTAAAAAATGTGAAAACCCCTTGTTTTTATGAAGTATTTAAGGGATTCTTTTTAATTTCATGCGCTTATGAAGCAGATAACAAAATATTCTAGAATTATTGCGGGCACAATGACCTGGGGGAATTGGGGAAAACAATTAGCTACAGATCAAATGATTGCCTTAATGAACAGCTGTCTGGAGTTGAACATTACTACTTTTGACCACGCTGATATTTATGGCGATTATACAACAGAAGAACAGTTTGGCACAGCATTTAATAAAAGTGCTATCTCGCGAGAGGAGATACAGTTAATTACAAAATGTGGAATTCAATTTGATGCTAAGGCTAGAAGCAATAGGGTAAAACACTACAACTACGACAAGGATTATATTGTTTGGTCTGCAGAGCGCTCCTTAAAATTACTAAAATCCGAATACTTAGACGTACTACTCTTACACCGACCAAGCCCATTAATGCAACCGAGTGAGATTGCCGAAGCAATTATGCAGCTAAAGAAAGATGGTAAAATAAGGCAGTTCGGGGTTTCCAATTTTACTCCTTCCCAAATAGCCTTGCTAGAGACCGTTCTGCCGGTAGAGGGCAATCAGGTAGAGTATTCGCTTACGACAAATGAGGTGATGAACAACGGTATTTTAAATGATTGTTTGTCCAATAAACGTATGGCCATGTCCTGGAGCCCTCTGGGAGCTTACTTTAGGGAAGAAACCGAGCAAACAAAACGTATAAGGAAAATATTGAATAATCTTTGCGAAAAGTACGAGGCTAGTGAAGATCAATTATTGTTAAGCTGGGTTTTAAAGCATCCTTCCAAAATTCACCCCGTTGTTGGGACAGCTACACCAGAGCGATTGGCACTTGCTATGAAAGCTGTGGAAATTGATTTAGAATTGGAAGATTGGTTTTTACTTTTAGAAGCAAGTAACGGAAATGAAGTAGCTTAAAAAAGAAAATATGAGTAATACTGTATTTATAACAGGAGCCACTAGCGGCATAGGAAAAGCCACCGCCGAACTATTTGCAACGCATAAGTTTAAACTAATACTTTGCGGTAGAAGGCAAGAAAGATTGGATGTTTTAAACGAACAGTTGAGCACTTTGACAGCCGTTCATACCTTAAATTTTGATGTGCGCGATAAAGAGGCGGTTCAGAACGCTATCGATTCTCTACCGAAGGAATTTTCGAAAATCTCGATTTTAATAAACAATGCCGGAAATGCTCATGGGCTAGACACCATACAGGACGGAAGTATAACGGATTGGGATGCCATGTTAGACATTAATGTCAAAGGATTATTATATGTCTCTAAAGCAATTATTCCAAAAATGATTG